>JBBIJC010000049.1:0-17807 GCA_037446165.1 Hydrogenophilales bacterium
GAGCAGGCGCTGCGCGAGGAGCACGCCTTCCGCCTGGCAATGGAGGATTCGCTGCAAACCGGCCTGCGCGCCCGCGACCTGGAAGGCCGCATCACCTACGTCAACCCGGCCTTCTGCCGCATGGTCGGCTACAGCAGGGAAGAACTGGTCGGCCAGGCGCCGCCCATGCCCTACTGGGCCGACGACAACGTCGAATCGAATCAGGCCATGAACGACCGCATCCTGGCCGGCAAGGGGCCGCGCACTGGCTACGAGATCCGGCTCAAGCGGCGCAACGGCGAGACCTTCCCGGCGCTGATCCACACCACGCCGCTGATCGACGCGCAGGGCCGGCAGACCGGCTGGATGAGTTCCATCGTCGACCTGACCGAACAGAAACGGGCCGAGGAGCGCGAACGCCAGCAGCAGGAACGGCTGCAGGTCACGTCGCGACTGATCGCCATGGGCGAGATGGCGTCCAGCCTGGCGCACGAACTGAACCAGCCGCTGGCCGCGATCTCCAGCTACGCCACCGGTTCGCTCAACCTGATCGACTCCGGCCGGACCGATCTGCCTGAAATCCGCACCGTGCTGGCCAAGACCCAGGCCCAGGCCCAGCGCGCCGGCCAGGTGATCCGCCGGATCTACGACTTCGTCCGCCGGGCCGAGCCGAAGACCGAGTCCTGCGACCTCGCTCAGCTGATCGACGAGACCGTGGCCCTGGTCGAGGTCGATGCCCGGCGGCACAAGGTACGCATCACAAAGAAACTGGCCAAGGCCCTGCCGGCCATCGAGGGCGACCGGGTCCTGCTTGGCCAGGCCTTGTTCAACCTGATCCGGAACGGCATCGAGGCCATGGGCGACAGCCCGGATGCCCGGCTCACGGTGCAGGCCGAGGCCGACGCGGAGCAGGTCACCCTGGCCATTGCCGACCGTGGTCCCGGCATCGCGCCCGAGGTTGCGGAGTCCCTGTTCGAACCCTTCTACACCACCAAGGCAGAAGGTATGGGCATGGGCCTCAACATCTGCCGTTCGATCGTCGAGGCGCACCAGGGCCGGCTCTGGCTGGAAGCGAACCCCGGCGGCGGCAGCGTCTTCTTCATCTCCCTGCCGAGGAACCGGGCATGAACGGCATCGCCCATCTGGTCGACGACGACGAGGCCATCCGCGACGCCCTGGCCTGGCTGCTGCGCTCGCGCGGCGTCGAGTGCCGGGCCTGGGACAGCGCCGAGAGTTTCCTCGCCGATTATCGCCCCGAGATGGCCGGCTGCCTGATCCTGGACATCCGGATGCGCGCCATGACCGGCGTGGAACTGTTCGACCGGCTGCGCGAACTTGGCTGCCAGATGCCGGTCATTTTCCTGACCGGCCACGCCGACGTGCCGCAGGCGGTGCAGGTGCTCAAGAACGGCGCCTTCGACTTCCTGGAAAAACCGTTTGACGACAACCAGCTCGCCGACCGGGTCATCGAGGCTCTCGCCCGCGACGCCGAGTGCCGCGCCAGCAATGAGGCCGGCAACGTCCGCGAGGCCCGCCTGTGCAGCCTGACTTCACGCGAACGGGAAGTGATGGACCGCATCCTGGCCGGCAAGCTGAACAAGGTCATTGCCGATGAACTGAACATCTCGATGCGCACGGTGGAGGTCCACCGCGCGCACATTTTCGAGAAGATGGGGGTCAAGTCGGCGGTCGAGCTGGCGCGCAGATTTTCTGCCGGCTGAACCGGTCAGGAGGTCAGTGCGGTCCGTATCTGAGCGAGGATGGCATTCGAGTCAGCCGCGAAGCGGGCAGCCATTTCATCCAGTTCCTCGCGCGGCTTGCGGATCATCAGTGCGGCCTCGAACTCGGCTGCTGGCACCTGGATGCCATGGATGCCCAGGGTGGCCGAGGTGCCCTTGATCGAATGCACCAGACGGATGGCCTCCTCGATGTCCCCGGTAGCGAGGCAGGTCAGCATCCGGGCCAGGTCCTGGCCGCGACTTTCCGAGAATTTGAGCAGCAGCCTGGCATAGGTGTCGGCCAGGCCCATCACGCATTCCAGCCCCTTGGCGGGATCCATGCTGGCCAAGCCCTCCAGCCTGGTGATGACATCGGGTTTTGCCGCCTGTCCGTCGGCATGATCGACCGCCGGCAGGCCATGGCTGCGCTCCAGCCATTTCGAGAGCACGGCAAAGAGCATGGCTGGCCGGACTGGCTTGGGGATGAAATCGTTCATCCCGGCCTCGATGCAGTTTCGCTGATCCTCGTCGAAGACATTGGCGGTCATGGCCAGTATCGGCAGCGCATCCTTGCCGTGCAGCATGCGGATCGCACGGGTTGCCGCCACCCCGTCCAGCACGGGCATCTGCATGTCCATCAGGATCAGGTCATAGTCGCCAGCCGAGGCCATCACCACGGCCTTGCGGCCATCCTCGGCGACGTCGACCCGGAGACCGGTGCCGGCCAGCAGGGTCAGGGCAACCTCCCGGTTGATCGGGTCGTCCTCGACCAGCAATACCGAGGCGCCGGCATACCGCTCGCGCACCGTTTCCGCAGTGCTCACCTCCAGGCATCCGGCCGGGGTCGATTCGGCCGGACGACCTCGACCGAAACGGGCCTCGAACCAGAACAGGCTGCCCGAGCCGAATACGCTGCTGACTCCGGCCGTGCCGCCCATCAATTCGGCCAGGCGCCGGGTGATCGCCAGCCCGAGCCCGGTGCCGCCATGCCGGCGCGAAATCGAGCCGTCCAATTGACGGAAGGGCTGAAACAGCCCCGGCAGCATTTCGGCGGGGATGCCGATCCCGGTGTCTTCCACCTCGAACCGGATGTGCAGTGCATCGCCCAGGTCCTGCTTCAGCCTGGCGCGCAGGCTGACCGTACCCCGCTCGGTGAACTTGACCGCATTGCCGGCAAAGTTGATCAATGCCTGGCGCAGGCGCGTCGGGTCGCCCCGGACCCAATCCGGAACCCCGGCGTGATCGATGTCGAAGGTCAGACCCTTTGCCGCTGCCTGGTCGTGCAGCATCGATCTGACCTGATCGAGCACCGCGCCGACCGGGAAGTCGATCGCCTCCAGCTCAAGCTTGCCGGCCTCGATCTTGGTCAGATCGAGTATGTCGTCGATCAGGTTGAGCAGGTGCTCGCCAGCAACATTGATCTTGTCCAGCCGATCGACCTGTACAGGCGAATCCGCCTGATTGCGCAGCACGCCGGCAAAGCCGAGGATGGCGTTCATCGGCGTCCGGATTTCATGGCTCATGTTGGCCAGGAAATCGCTCTTGACCTGCATCAGGCGCAGCGCTTCGGTACGCGCCTCCTGGAGGTCCTGCGTCCGCTCGGCGACCAGCTGTTCCAGGTGGTCCCGATGCTTGCGCAACTCGGCCTCGCTCGCGGCCAGCCGCTGCGCCACCGCCCTCACTGCATCGACCTGGTTGACGTAGCCTCTGCGTGAATACAGGGCGAACCAGGTCACCGCGACCAGGATGATCGAGTAGAACACGACGTTGGAGCCACTCCCCATCTGATCAGGCACCTTGACCAAGCCTATCCCGCCTCCCCAGAGCAGGAGCAGCAGGGTCAGTTCGCACAGGGCCGCCATCGCCAGCGCCAACCGGCTGCCGAGCAGCCAGCCGGTCAGGATGACGATGAGCGGAAAATGGACGATGATCGGTCCTTTGAGGCCACCGGTCAGGAAGGCCAAACCGGTTGCCGTGAGGTAGTAGGTCGCGATGATGACCTGGATGGAGCGCCTGGCATTGCCGTCCCTGTATTGCAGGTAGGCGAACCCGCCCGCCGCGGCAAAGAATACATCCAGCAGGACCTCATACATCGGGAATGGCCGGGCGAAGCTGCGCCACATGGCCAGTACAAGCCCCCCCAAAACAATCAGAACCGAGGCGAGATGAGAAATCCGCTGTACCAGCGGATCGTCGTAACTCAGGTCACGAAACATTTATTTTTTCAGTAATCAAAAAATGACAGCGAATTATTACCTTCGGCAGGTTCTTGTTTGAAGGGTGACGCCTGATATTCGGAAGAATACCTGACTGGGTGTTTGATACCCAAGCCGCTTACAGGGTCAGTTGTTCGAGCGCTGGAAAAATCCGGCGGCAAGGTTGCTCGGCCAGGCCATCCAAATCCAGATCAAGAACCCCTGCCAGCAGAACTGACTCGGCCTGAAGGAGGTCGCCTACATGCCACTGAAAGCTTACACTTCGGTATACCTGCAACAACAACCGGACAAGTAACCGGCTCGGCAACAAGCTCAATGCAACAAATCAGCAATGGCCATGGATTAGTATCGTTTACATGGTCAAAACCAACCATCCAGATAGTGCAATGAGCAACGCGACTCCCCAAGCGGCTGGACATATCGACCGGCACCCTTCGGCCGGGTCCGGCCTGACCCTGCTGGTGATGTCAGCCATCGTCTGGCTGCTGCTGACCGGCAGCCTGGCCATTCAGGAGTTGGTCGCGGGTGTTCTGGTGACGCTGGCCGTGACCCTGATTGCCTATCCCCGGAGCGGCATACTCGGCGGCGTGCGCTGGTCGGTCTTGCTACCCTGGCACATTCTGGTCTATCTCTGGGTGTTCACCCTCGCGCTGTTCAAATCCAATTTCGATGTCGCGCGCCGGGTGCTGACGCCCAGCCTGCCGATCCGGCCAGGCATCGTCCAGGTCCGCACCCATCTGACCTCCGCCCTCGGCCGCATGTTGCTGGCCAACAGCATCACCCTGACCCCCGGCACCCTGACCATCGATGTCGAGGACGACCTGCTGACCATCCACTGGATCGACTGCCCGCCCGACATCGACCTGGAAAGCGCGACCGCCGCCATCGCCACCGATTTCGAGATCGCCCTGCAGAGGTTCGTGCGATGACCCTCGCCCAAGGCATCCAGTTCCTCGCCCTGTTCGTGTTTGCCGCAGCGACCCTGCTCGGCCTGCTGCGCTTCCTGCTCGGCCCGGCCACGCCGGATCGCTTGGTGGCGACCGACACGCTGACCGTGGTCGCCACCTCCATCCTGGTGTTCATGGCCGCGTTCCTGGATAGCGCGCTTTATCTCGACGTGGCCCTGGTCTATGGCGTGCTGGCCTTCGTCGGCGTGATCGCCCTGGCCCGCATCATCGAAACGGGACACAAATGATCGATATCCTCGGCAGCCTTTTTATCCTGATCGGCGCACTGTTCTGTTTTCTCGGCGCGCTCGGCCTGATGCGCATGCCCGACGTCTACAACCGGATCCAGACCGGCACCAAGGCGGTGACCCTGGGCGTGCTGTTCACGCTGCTGGGCGTGGGTTTCCTGCATCCGGACTGGTGGGCCAAGCTGATCGCCATCGGCGGCTTCCTGCTGATGACCAACCCGGTCGGCTCCTCAGTGATCGCCCGCGCCCTGTACAAGGCCGGCGTGCAACCCTGGCGCGCCGAAGGAGACCGCTGACATGTCCTGGGCCGATCTGATCGTGCTGTTGATGGTGGTGCTGGTGCTGGCAACGGCCTTCGCCACGCTGTTCCTGCGCAACCTGCTGGGCGCCGCCGTGGCCACCACGCTGGTCTCGCTTGCCGTCTCGGTGTTCTACGTGATTCTGCGCGCGCCCGACGTCGCCCTGACCGAAGCCGCTGTCGGCGCCGGCCTGTCCGGCCTGCTGCTGGCCCTGGCGGCCAAGCGGCTTGGCTTGTGGCATATCGAGGTCCAGGAAGCCGGTCTCGACGAGCGGGGAGACGACCCATGCTGACCCGCTACAGCGCGCTGATCTTCGCGGCCGGTCTGGCCTTTCTGCTGTTCGTCCTGTTCGCCGGACTGCCGCTGGGCGCGCCCGGCATGGTGGTCGGCCAGGCCGTGCTCGACCGGGCGCCGGCCGAAGTCGGCGCGGCCAACATCGTCACCGCGGTAGTGCTCGGCTATCGCGGCATCGACACCATGGGCGAACTGGCCATCCTGTTCGCGGCGGCCACCGCCATCGGCCTGGTGCTGGGTCGCAGCCGCGGCAGCCGACACTGCCCTTCGGCGATTCAGCCCGGCGGGTTCATCCTGCGCGCCGGCAACGACATGCTGTTCCCGCTCCTGCTGGTGGTCGGCCTGTACATCATCCTGCACGGCCACCTGACCCCCGGCGGCGGCTTCCAGGGCGGCGTGGTGCTCGCCGCCGCCTTCGTCCTACCGGTACTGGCCCGGCCGACCGACATGCCCTCGCATGCGGCCATGGCCTGGATCGAGGGCCTGGCCGGCGCCGCCTTCATCCTCACCGGCCTGGCCGCACTGGCCTACGACCGCGCCTTTCTCGCACCCCTGCTGGCTACCGGCGAAATGGGCGCGCTGGTTTCGGCCGGCACCCTGCCCATCCTCTATCTCGCGGTCGGCCTCAAGGTCGGCGCAGAACTGGCCAGCCTGCTGCTGAGCCTGACCGAAGAGGGCGGCGACTGATGACCGAATTCACCCTGTACACCTTTCTTGCGGCCTCGCTGGGCCTGATCGCCATCGGCATCGGTGGCGTGATCCTGTCGCGCAATCTGTTCCGCATCGTGCTGGCGCTGTCCATCGCCGAGGCCGGCGGCAACCTGCTGCTGGTGCTGATCGGCTTCCGCCACGACGCCATCGCGCCGATCATCGAACCGGGCCGGACAATGACCACGATGGTCGATTCGATCCCGCAGGCCATGGTGCTGACCTCCATCGTCATCGGTGCCGGCGTCCAGGCGCTGGCGCTGGCCTTGGCCATCCGTGCCCGGGCCAGCTACGGCACGCTCGACATGGGCATCATGCGGGCCAGGATGGAAGCCGACATCAACCGCGTGGCGGGCGCCGAGCCGGCCGCCAGCCTGCATGCGCCAGCCCGCCCGATGCTGACGGAGCGCAAGGCATGAACCCGTCCGTCCTCGCCCTGGTCCCCGCCCTGCCCCTGCTGGCTGCCTTCCTGCTGCCGCTGGTGCCGGGCGCCGCCCGTCGGCTGGTCGGTCCGCTGACGCTGCTGGCCGTGGCCTTCATCGGACTGAACCTGTGGCCCATGGCACAGACCGAACCGATGGTGCTGGCGGTGGGCAACTTCGCGCCGCCGCTGGGCATCACCTTCTATGCCGACACGGTGAGCGCGCTGTTCGTGATCGCCGTCGCCCTGGTCACCCTGGTGCTGTGGCCGTGGAGCGGCTCTGACGCCGGCAATCTCGACCGCAAGCAGTCGCTGACCCTGATCCTGGCCGGGGCCTGCGGCGGCCTGGCAGTGTCGGGCGACCTGTTCAACGTCTACGTCTTCTACGAGCTGGCCGCCGTGGCCAGCTTCGGCCTGGCGGCCGGGGCGCGCACCGCGGCGGCCCAGATCGCCACCTTCCGCTATGTGGTCATCGGCAGCCTCTGCTCCCTGCTGGCGCTGCTCGGCATCACCCTGATCTATGTCCAGACCGGCACCGTCAACCTGGCCCATCTGGCCCAGCTTGCACCGCACACCCTGCACAACCCGCTCGGTCTGGCCGCCTTCTTCATGATCCTGCTCGGCCTGGGCGTCAAGGCCGAACTGTTCCTGGTCAACACCTGGGCGCCCGATGTCTACGCCACCGCCGAGGCGCGCGTCTCCGGCCTGCTCGCCGGGCTGGTGTCCAAGCTCGCCCTGCTCGCCGTGGCGCGCCTGCTGGTGCTGATCTTCCCGCTGCCCGAGGCGCGAGACGCGCTGCTGGTGCTGGGCATGCTCGGCATCCTGTCGGGCGAGTTCGCCGCCTTCCGGGCACGCGATGTCCGGCGCATGCTGGCCTGGTCCTCGATCGCCCAGCTCGGCGCGGCCTTTGTTGCCTTCGCCATTCCGGGCCCGGCCGGCCTCGCCGCCGGTCTCGCCGTGGCGCTGCATCATCTGCTGGTCAAACCGGCGCTGTTCCTGCTGGCCGACCGCTGGGGCGGCAGCCTGGCGCAGATCACCGGCGCAGCGCGCAATTCGCCGGTCTCGGCCACCCTCTTCGTACTGTTCATCCTGTCCATGATCGGCGTGCCGCCGCTGCCCGGTTTCTGGGCCAAGTACCTGCTCCTGTCCGGCCTGGCCGCACAGCCGCAAGGCCTGTGGTGGCTGGCCGGCGCGATCATCCTGCTGACCACGGTGGTCGAGGCGGTCTATCTGTTCCGGGTGATCGGCGCCCTTTACGGTCATGACCATCGCGCCACACCGAAGAGCCAGTCGGCCACCGCCGTCATCGGCAGCGGCGTGTTTGCTGCGGTGTTGCTGGCCATTGCCTTCAGCGCCCCGCTGCTCGCCCTGCCGCTGAACCGGATGGCCGTACAGATGGCCGACTCCGCCGCCTACATCGCACGCGTGCTGCCGCCTGTCCTGCCGGGAGTCGCACCATGACCAGCCTCGATCTTCTGCTTATCCTGTCCGGCCTGACCACGCTGACCGGCTTCACCTTCGGCAACCACCGGGCCTATCCGTGGCTGGCCGGCATCGTGCTCACCGCCCAGATCGGCATCCTGGCCAGCATGCCGTTGCCCATGGCAGCCGGCTTCGGCTTCGAGATGTTCGGCCGTCCGGTCGGCTGGCAGATGGATGGCTTCGGTCGTTTCTTCGCTCTGATCACCCTCGGCGCCGCGCTCGCGTCGGTCGCCTATACCGGCGGCGAGTGGGGCGAGCGTTATGCCGCCGAAGGCAAGAACCTGCGCTGGCTGCACGGCGCCCTGGCCGGCAACGTGCTGGCCATGCTGCTGCTCCTGGCCAGCGGCGACCTGATCGCTTTCTTCATCGGCTGGGAACTGACCAGCTGGGCCGGCTTCCTGCTCATGGCGCAGGGCGGCGAACGGGCCTTGCGTGCGGCAATGCGCTATGTGCCCTATGCCATGGCCGGGGCGATGGCGGTGCTGGGCGGCCTGGTGCTGACCCTGACCTGGACCGGCACGCTCGACCTGAGCCAGCTGGTCATGCTGGTACCCGGTCTGGCCAACTGGAAACTGGCCCTGCTGCTGGCCCTGTTCGGCACCGGTTTCGCAGTCAAGATGGGCCTGCTGCCGGTGCACCTCTGGCAGACCCCGGCCTATGCCGAGGCGCCCGGAGCCGCCACCGCCTTCCTGGGCGCCATCTCGTCGCGCATGGGCCTGTTCGGTTTCGGCCTGTTGCTGGTCAAGCTGATCACCCTGACCCGGCTGGCCGACCTGTCCTTCATCGACGGCCTGTTCAGCGCCCGCGACCTGATTGAGTGGGTCGCCGCGCTGACCATCGTGCTGCCCACCTTCACCGCCCTGAAACAGAACGACGCCCGCTATCTGCTGGCCTGGCACGGCATCGGCCAGAGCGGCTACATGCTGCTCGGCCTGGTCATCGGCGACGCGACCGGTTCTGCCGGCGGCCTGCTCCACGTGTTCAACCACGCCACTTACCAGGCCGCGCTGGTGCTGTCGGTGTTCGCCGTAATGCACCGCACCGGCACCGCCGACCTCAATTCCATGGGCGGCCTGGTGGCCCGCATGCCGTTCACTTTCCTGGTCATGCTGCTCGGCATCATCGGCCTGGCCGGCCTACCGCCGATGAACGGCTTCGTCTCCAAGTGGCTGATCTACCGCTCGCTGATGATCGAAGGCCGGCCCTTGCTGTTCCTGATGACCGTGCTGGGCACACTGGGCACCATCCTCAGCGTCTACAAGCTGATCCACAACACCTTCCTCGGCCAGTTGCGGGCGGAGCATGAGCAGATCCGCGAGGCACCCTGGAGCATGCTGGTACCGATGCTGGCGCTGGTCGCACTCGCCTTCGTCACCGGCGTCGCACCTGGCCTGGCCCTCGATTACGTCAACCAGGCGCAGGCCGCGCTCGGCCTGCCGGTGATGGCCCATACCCTGGGCGGCGTGGAGTCGCCACGCGGCAGCCTGGACATGCTCTGGATCGTCGGCGTGCTGTTCGCCGGCTTCGGCATCGGCGCGCTGCTGTTCTATGGCGCCGGCGGCCGCTCCAAGCGCATCCATCAACTGGACAACTATGCCGGCGGCCACTTCCTGTCCGCCGACGTGCGCTACCAGTACAGCGACCACTTCTATGCCGGCCTGATGCACCGCATCGGGCCACTCTACCGCGGCAGCTTCACCCAGATGGAAGCGGCCCTGGTCTCCGCCAACGACCTGCTGGCGTCGCTCATGCAGGCCTGGTACCGGCAAGCAGTGCCGGCCCTGACCCTGCTGATCGCGACCGTGCTCGGCCTTGCCTGGATGATCTGGCGATGAACATGCTCGAACTGCTCACCGAACTGGCGCTCATGCCGCTGATCGCCTTCACCATCGGCCTGTTCATGGTGCTGATGATGCGCAAGATCGCGGCGAAGATTCAGCGCCGGGTCGGCCCGCCGCTGCTTCAACCGCTGTACGACATCGTCAAGCTGTACGCCAAGGAAACCCAGAACTCGCACGGCCTGATCCATGACATTGGCATTGTCATGGCGGTGGGCGGCTACATTGCGGCCGAGACCATGCTGCCGGTGCCAGGCATGAACGGCATCGCCGACAAGTCGGGCCTGCTGGCTCTGGCTTACGTGACCATGATCCCGTCGCTCGGCCTGGCCCTGGGCGTCGGCCAGTGCGCCAACCCGAACGGGTCCATAGGCATCGCCCGCGCCCTGACCGCCATGCTGGCCTACGACGTGCCCTTCGTGATCATCATCTTCGGTGCCTCGTGGTTCTACGGCAGCAACAACCTGATCGACATCGTCGCCCACCAGCAGGCCGGCGGCATCGCCACCTGGGGTGCGGCAAAGATGCCCGTGCTGGCCATCGCCGCGCTGTTCTCCATGTATGCCATGCTGGGCAAGCAGCCGTTCGAGATCTACGTCGCGCCGGCCGAGATCGCCACCGGGCCGATGGTCGAGATGGGCGGCAAATACCTGGGCGGCCTGTTCGTCATGCAGTGCTTCCAGCTGTTCACCGCCAGCGCCATCTACGTGACGATGTTCCTTGGCGGCGGCGAGAACTGGCCGTTTTTCCTCGTCAAGCTGTTCGCCATCATCGCCATCCCGATGAGCATGGCCTTCGTCTTCCCGCGCTATCGCACCGAAGACGTTCTGGCGGTCGTCTGGCGCTGGCCGGTGTTGCTCGGCCTGGCCGGCGTCTGGCTGGTGATGCATTGAACGGAGTACCGCTATGAGCTCACTGCAAAATATCCCTGTCGTGTCGGGTGGAAGTGAAAAACCCTCCGGGGGTACCGGCAACCTGCTGGCCAACGTGTTCGACGAACTGATGGCCTTCTGCCGTTCCCGCTCGCTGTTCATGCTGCACTACTGCACCGGCTGCGGCGCGATCGAACTGCCGCCGGCCATGACCTCGCGCTTCGACATGGAACGGCTCGGCATCCAGCCCATGGTCACCCCGCGCCAGGCCGACATCCTGCTGGTCACCGGCTATGTCTCGACCAAGACCCTCAAGCGCATCATCCTCACCTACGAGCAGATGAATTCGCCCAAGTACGTGATCGGCATCTGTTCCTGCACGGTCAACGGCGGCATGTACTGGCAGAGCTACGCCACCGCGAAAAAGCTCAACGACTACCTGCCGGTGGACATGTACATCGCCGGCTGCATGCCCCGCCCCGAGGCGGTCATCCACGGTCTGCGCGAGTTGATGGAAAACATCAGGCAGGGCAAGTCCGACAACTGGCGCGACTACTACCAGCGCTACGACCACTATCTGGGCAACCAGCAACGCCTGTTCGGCGAGAACTGGCAGACCCCCACCGACATCATCGGCGAGGCCCGCCATTACGACCTGTTCGGGCCGGACACGCTGGGCGAGCACACCGCGCTGCTGGAACAGCATCAGACCCCGCTCAAGCCGTTCGAGATGACGCTGGGTCTGGCCGACCTGCCCGTGCGCAAGGATGAGCCGCGATGAAACTGTCTCCGACCAGCAACCTGTCCGCCAGCCTGGAATTCCTGCTCCAGGAAATCTCCGGCCTGCGCAGCCAATGGAAAGGCCCGCGCCGGTTGCGCGTCGACCTCCAGGCCGAGACCCTGCCGGCGCTGATCGAGCTGCTCAAGGGGCGCGCCGGCTTCGTCCACCTGTCGGCGATCAGTTGCGTCGACTGGCCGGTGCAGAACGAATTCGAGCTGGTCTACCAGCTCTGGTCGTACGAGGTCAAAGTGCTGGTCATGGCCCATATCCGCATCCCGCGCGACCCAGGCATCTATCTGTCGGTCTACGACCTGTACCGGCCGGCAGCCTTCTTCGAGCGCGACATCCATGAGATGTTCGGCCTGTTCTTCGAGGGCAGCCCGGACATGGGCAAGTTCATCCTCACCGAATGGGACGGACCGCCGCCGATGCGCAAGGAATTCGACGGCGAGGCCTGGGTCATGAACCAGTTCGACTGGCAGGACTACCAGCCCGACTGGCTGAAGGACATCGAGGCCAAGGGCGGCGGCATCACCACCCGGCCGGAAGACGTTCGCCAGGACAAAGCCAAGCCATGGGATGACCCATCATGAGACCGGAAAACTACCAGTCCGTGAACCACCCGCCGAGCAACGAGTTCGAGCTGTTCTTCGGCCCCAACCACCCCGGCATCGAGGGCAACTACGCGCTCAAGGTGCGGGTCAACGGCGACCAGGTGACCTCTGCAAGGGCAGACGGCGGCTATCTGCATCGCGGCTTCGAGAAGCTGATGGAAGGCCGGCTGTGGATCCAGAACATCGCCCTGGTGCCACGCATCTGCGTGCCCGACCCGGTGCCGATGGAGGTCTGCTATTCACTGGCCATCGAGGAACTGGGCGGCATCGAGGTGCCGGAACGGGCGCAGTGGATCCGGGTCATGCAGCTGGAGCTGTCGCGCATCGCCGCCCACCTGTTCACCTTCGGCGGCCATGCTGCCACCACCGGCATGTACACGCCGATGTTCTGGGGCATCGCCGACCGCGACCTGATCCTGGACCTGTTCGAGGAGCTGTCCGGTGGCCGGGTCTACACATCTTCAACATCCCCGGCGGTGTGCGCCGTGATCTGCCTGAGGGCTATCTGGACCGGGTGAGCAAGACGCTCGACTACCTCGAGTCGCGCCTGCCCGACTACGACAACCTGCTGTTCACCAACAAGGTGTTCGTACATCGCGCCACCGGGGTCGGCACCCTGAACCAGGAGCAGGCGCTGGAATGGGCCGTCACCGGTCCCAACCTGCGCGCCACCGGGCTCGATTTCGACGTCCGCCGCGACGACCCCTATCTGGTCTACGACCAGATCGAATTCGACGTGCCGGTCGAGCAGGCCGGCGACGCCTGGGCCCGCGCCCTGGTTCGGCGCAGCGAATTGAAGGAAAGCCTGCGTATCCTGCGCCAGGTGGTGACGAAGCTGCCCTCGGTCGGCGGCCCGATCCGCGCCCCGATTCCCAACCCGCTGGCCTGGAACCTGCCGGCCGGCGACGTCTACACCCGGGTCGAATCGTCCAAGGGCGAACTGGCCTATTACGTGGTTTCGAACGGCGGCGACAAGCCTTATCGGGTCCATGTCCGTGGTCCTTCGGCCATGCATGCCGTGCAGGTACTGGAAAACCTGGTCACCGGCGCCCGCATCGAGGACGTCGCGCAGATCATGTTCTCGCTCGACGCCTGTCCTCCGGAGGTTGACCGATGAGCGATATCGACTACAAGAACCGGGGCAGCCTGCTCAATCCGCTGAAGAGCTTCGCCTTCTTCGGCCGGCCGGCGGTGACCGAGGCCATCGAACCGCGTCCGGCCTCGGCCAACTATCGCGGCTTCCACGTCAACGACTGGACCAAGTGCGTCGGCTGCAGCACCTGCCAGAAGGTGTGCGACAACGCCGCCATCACCATGGTGCGCATCCCCGGCCTGGTCGCCGATCCGGTCAAGGGCATCCGCGACGAGCGCCCGGCCATCGACTACGGCCGCTGCTGCTGGTGCGGCCTGTGCGTCGACATCTGCCCGACTGGCTCGCTGGCCTTGTCGCGTGAATACGTCCACACCTGTACCGACGACCAGCTCGACAGCTATTTCGTACTACCCGATTCCAGCGGCATGCATGGCCAGCCCTTCGAAAAAGGCTGGGCCAAGACCGCCGACGCCGATCTGGTCGACCTCGACCGCCAGCGGATGCCTGAACTTGAACCGGAACAGCGGATCGGCAACTTCGCCGAGATGATGCTCGGCTACGACGACCAGCAGGCGCTGCTCGAAGCCTCGCGCTGCGTGCAGTGCGGCATGTGCCACGACGCCTGCCCGACCCACATGCACGCCCCGGAATACATCCGCGCCATCTGGGAAGGCAGGCTGGAAGAGGCGGTCGCCTGGATCTACCAGACCAACCCCTTCGCCCACATCTGCGGCCGGGTCTGCACCCGGCGCTGCGAGGACGCCTGTTCCATCGGCCATCGCGGCGAGCCGATCGCAATCAGATGGCTGAAGCGCTATGCCATGGACGCCGTGCCGCACGAGCGGGTCAAGCAGATCGCCCTGCGCGACAAGGTCGACACCCCGACCGGCAAGCACGTCGCCATCATCGGTGGCGGTCCGGCTGGTCTGACCGCCGCCTTCGATCTGGCCAGGAAGGGCCACGCCGTGACCGTGTTCGAAGCGTTGTCCGAACCCGGCGGCATGACCCGCTGGGGCATCCCGGAATACCGGCTGCCCTATGACCGCATCGACCGCGACATCGACGTGATCCGCTCGGCCGGCGTCGACATCCGCTGCAACGTGCGCATCGGCCAGGACATCCTGCTCGACCAGCTGCGCACCGAACACGATGCCGTCCTGCTCGCCATCGGCCTGCAACAGGGCCGCCAGACCCGAATCCCGCATTCGGAGCACGAAAAGGTGTTCCGCGCAGTCGATCTGCTCAACAAGATCACCGCCGGTGAGCCGTTCGAGGTTCCGCACTGTGCGGTAGTGATCGGCGGTGGCAACGTCGCCATGGACATCGCCCGCTCGCTGGCCCGATTGCAGAAGCAGCAGTACGGCCACGTGAATGTGGTGGTCACCGCCCTGGAAGAACAACAGCACTTCATGGCCGACCCGGACGAGATCAAGGAAGCCCTGGAAGAAGGCATCGTCATCCGCGACCAGTGCGGCCCGCAGGGCTGCGAGATCGACGCCAGCGGCAAGCTGATCGGCCTCAAGACCTGGAAGGTGCTGTCGATCTTCGACGAAAACAAACGCTTCGCGCCGCGCTACGACGAGGCCGGCGAAACCATCCACGCTTGCGACACGGTGATCGAGGCCATCGGCCAGTCCGCCGACACGGCGCTGCTCGGCGATGCGCTGACCGAAGCGCTGGAATGGAACCGCGGCCGGCTCAAGATCGATAATGACGGCCGCACCTCGGAGACCTGGCTCTGGTCGGCCGGCGACTGTGTCAACGGCCCTGACGTCGTGCACGCGGTGGCCGACGGCCACCGCGTCGCGGCCAGCATCGACGCCGTCCTCATGGAGCAAGGAAAATGACCCACGAAGGCACCGCGCAAAACATGGAACGCCTGCGCAGCAAGACCAGCGTGCGCGAAATCCTCGAAGTGGCCACCGGCTTCGAGGCCGCCGCGCGCGATTTCTACCGCGACCTGACGCCCAAGGTCAGCAAGCGTATCCGCTACCTGGTCGAGGAACTGGCTGCAGAAGAGCAGCAGCACTTCGACCTGTTCAGCTCACTCGCGCAGCGCAACGACATCACTGAACAGATCCAGGCCGAGATCGAACGTCCGGCCAGCGACAGCAAGTTCTCCGACTGCCTGCACCTGCCCGACCTGGGCGAGCGGCCGGACGACCAGGCCGTGCTGCAATACGCCATGGGCCGCGAACACGCCGCCATGGAGCACTACACCGAACTGGCGCAAACCGCGCCGGACGGACCTATCCGGGACCTGTTCCAGTACCTCGCCAGCGAGGAAACCAAGCACAAGCTGGAACTGGAAAAGCTCTATTACGAGACCGTCCATCGGGGCGGCGGGGTCTAACCTGGAGCGTCGACAGTTGGGCGGCTGCTATCGACTGCGAAGTCGGCCAGTCTCAATAGCGCCTTGTTCTGCTCGGCGGGAAAACTCAAGCGTCTGACAATGACCTGCGCTCCGGGAGCCGGTTGCGCGGCCGTTGCTGGCGCAGCCCTTCGCCCAGTGCGTAGACGTTGCTTGCCGACTGGCTTTCATTCCCTTTGCGGTAGATGAGTTCTTTGGTGGCAAAGTTGTATTCAGGGTGGCGGGGATCATCCCACTGGTTGAGGAAATGCACGTAGAAGGGTGAGAACAGCCCTTGTGACGGTTTGTCCTTGCGCAACGCGAAGACGAACTCCGGCTGTGTCTTCAGCTCGTGGCCATCGTGACAATACTGTACCCAGACGTATTCGCCCGTGATGATCAGGTTCCAGAACGGCGGGTCATCATAGAACTTGAGCGTGACCTTCTTGCCCGCTTCCGCGAGTCTGGCCAGACAGTCGATGGTGGCCTCGGTTTCCCGGATGTAGTCCTCGATGGACACCAGCTTGTTCAATGATTGCACCCGCCGCCGGGCGCCCGCGCCGTACGGGTTCATGAGCATCACCCGCAACTCGTAGCTATCCTCGATGAAGCGGTGCAGATTGCGTTTTTCCGAGACGAAGGTGTCATAGCCGGTGATCGACATCACCGAGACATCCCGCGTGCCGCTGATCTTGTCGCGCAGCCTGCGATAGCTCCGGCGGGAGAACCAGTTGCTTTTGCCTTCCTGCACGTGAACCAGGGAGGCGATGCGGTTCATCCGGTGGCTGTAGCGACCCTCCCTGGCCAGCAGGACGAGGTTGAAGAGGATGACGAGCACGGCCGCAAAGCTGATCTCGGTGATGGTCAGCAGCCGCGAATTCCCTTCAACGATGGGCCACCATGTGTAGAGGATGTACTCCGCCGCCTTGGGCAGCGAGAACGCCACGCCCACGGCAAGTACGGTGACCGCGGCGTGGCTGATGACGTGCCTGATGGTATGAAAAAAGCCAAGGAAATGTGTGTTTCGATTCATGTTCGAATCTCCATTTGAAATCACTGGAATTGATCGAAAAAGCTTTGCCGGCACTGGCTTGCGGTGAACTGCAGACACAGGCGGCGGACGGGGGCTTTCGTTTGGTTATTAATCCGGCCCGGGATATTCGATGGGCGGGCTAAGAAAACGCTGATTTATTCGAGTTTCGTCGCTCCCGCGAAAGCGGGAGCCCAATGAAATCAATGAACTGGATACCCGCTTCCGCGGGTATGACGAATAAATCAGCGACTCCCTAACGATCCGGCAGATGGATGCACTGTTGATGGTCACTCTTGGATTGACCGATGACCTGGCCGCAGGTTCCCGGGACTTTTTGATTTGCGTCATGTAACGCCGCGCCGGGACGGCTGATGCGCGATGCCTCCAGCCATGACCACCGTCATTCCGGCGTCAGGGATACAGGCCGGCCAATTCAGGCAGCGCCCCGGCAACCGGTCTGGACGTGTCCGATAACGACGTCAATTTTTCCAGCAACGATAGACCGGACCAGGCGCCGCCGGCATAGCAGGCGCGATCCAGCTGATTGAGCGCGGTTTCCAGTTCGGGATCATTCAGACGCCGTGCCAGCGCACCCAGGCCCAGCGGCGGCGCTTCCGGCCAGGTGCTCCGCGCCCAGGCAAGCAGTTGTCGCCGGGCCGTCTGCGGGTCGTTTTCCCGGCAGGCCTGCCGGAATGCCTTGCGGGTGTCAGCGGTCTGAGCAGTGGTGGAGGCGGGCCCAGTCAGCGGGCGTTTCCGGCTGCGCCACCAGGCGAACAAGGTAGCCAGCCAGAGGAGCGCGAGGCCAAGGCTGATCCAGGGCCAATGCGCGTTGGATGGGCTTGAGTTCATGCCGGGCATTGGCAGATCGCGTTTCGCGGCGGGCGGCGGCGCCGACGGGCCCGGTGGCGTCGTGC
>JBBIJC010000050.1:0-14824 GCA_037446165.1 Hydrogenophilales bacterium
CATAACTGCATTTCTGTGCCTGAGTCATGCGAATAGACCGGAACCATTGGCAACCGGCCTGCCCGGATTGCCATTCATTCCGTTACCAGTTTCTGGAATAAGGATAAAATGGCTCATCTCAATCAGCGCCTAACCTGATGATCGGCTTATTGATCGCTGCCCATGGCAACTTGGGCGAAAGTCTCATCCAGTCCGCCACTTATGTTCTCGGCCAACGTCCGGAAGGGCTGCAGGCTATCGACCTGATGGCCTACCCGGATACCGATACCATGCTGGCCGTCGCGCGCGGCCAGATTGTCGCGATTGATTCCGGCAACGGCGTACTGGTTCTGACCGACGTCTACGGCGCCACACCCTGCAATACCATCTGCAAGCTGATTCGCCCGGGCAAGGTCGAGGCCGTGGCCGGGGTCAATCTGCCCATGGTGCTCAAGGTCCTCACCTACCGCAACGAAGCCATCAATCTCCTCGCCGACCGCGCCGCCAGCGGGGGCCAGGCCGGAATTTTCCACGTACGGTTTGACCACTGCGATGCTTGAACGAGAAGTCCTGATCATCAACAAGCTCGGCCTGCATGCCCGCGCATCGGCCAAGCTGACCCAGACCGCCGCCCGCTTCAGGTCCGAGGTGTGGATCGCCCGCAATGGCCGCCGGGTCAATGGCAAGAGCATCATGGGCGTCATGATGCTGGCCGCGGCCAAGGGCACCAGCATCACGGTCGACACCGAAGGCGACGACGAGGAAGACGCGATGAAGGCCATCGTCGCACTGATCGAGGACAAGTTCGGGGAAGAGGAGTGACGATCTCCCTGCACGGCATCGGCATCTCCGGCGGATATGCCATCGGGCGGGCGCAACTGTATTCGCATGATCGACTGGAAGTGCCGCATTACGTGCTGCGCAAGGTCGATATCAAGTCAGAGGTGGAGCGCTTTGACGCCGCAGTGGCCGAGGCGCGGGCCGAGTGCGAGCACCTGCGCGACCATATTCCCGAAGGCGCGCCGTCCGAGCTGGCCGCCTTTCTCGATCTGCATGCCATGATTCTGGACGACGCCATGTTGTCCCAAGTACCCAAGGATCTGATCCGCACCACCTCCTGCAACGCCGAATGGGCACTGGCTCAACAGACCGAGGCCTTGCTGGCCCAGTTCGACAGCATCGAGGATGTCTATTTCCGCGAGCGTCGTCAGGATGTGAAGCAGGTCGCGGACAAGGTGCTCAAGGCCCTGCTCGGCCATCCCGGCCATGCCCCGGTGAAGGTCTCGGACGAACCGACCGTGCTGGTTGCGCACGACCTGTCGCCCAGCGACATGGTGATCTTCAAGCGCCACAGCTATGCCGGCTTCATCACCGACCTGGGCGGCACCACCTCGCACACCGCCATTCTGGCGCGCAGCCTCAACATCTCCTCGGTCATGGCCTTGCACAATGCCCGCGCCCTGATCCAGGAAGGCGATGTATTGATTGTGGATGGCATCGCCGGGGTGGTCATCGTCAACCCGGACGAACTGATCCTCGAGGAATACCAGCTCCGCCAGAATCAGTGGCGGCTGGAGCAGCAGAAGCTGAAGCGGCTGAAATCCAGCCCCTCGGCCACGCTGGACGGCGATACGGTGGAGTTGCTGGGCAATATCGACCTGCCGCAGGACGTAAGCGAAGCCCAGGAGGAGAATGCCGCCGGGATCGGCCTGTTCCGCAGCGAGTTCCTGTTCATGAACCGGCCCGACCTGCCGTCCGAGGACGAGCAGTTCGAAGCCTACCGCCACGTGGCCATAGCGATGAAAGGCAAGCCGGTCGTGATCCGCACCCTGGACGTGGGCGCGGACAAGTCATTGGCCTGGCTGCCCGATGTCAGCGTGAATCCCGCGCTGGGCCTGCGCGCCATCCGCCTGTGCCTGGCCGAGCCGCGAATTTTCATTGCCCAGGTCCGTGCCATCCTGCGCGCCAGCCAGTATGGCCAGATGCGGATTCTGATCCCCATGCTGGCCAGCCTGCACGAACTGGACCAGGCCCTGGACCTGATCTCTCAGGCCAAGGCGGAGCTGGCGCGAGAGGGACAGCCATTCAATCCCGGCATCCCCATCGGCGGCATGATCGAGATCCCCGCTGCCGCGCTGGCAGCGGAATGGTTCGCCAAGAAACTGGACTTCCTGTCCATCGGCACCAACGACCTGATTCAGTACACCCTTGCCATCGACCGCACCGATGACGCCGTGGCCCACCTGTACGACCCGCTCCACCCGGCCGTGCTTCAGCTGGTGGCCCACACCCTCAAGGTCGGGCACCGGCTCAAGCGTCCGGTCTCGGTCTGCGGCGAGATGGCGGGCGATCCGAAACTGACCCGCTTGCTGCTGGGTATGGGCTTGCGCAGTTTCTCCATGCATCCGGCCCATCTGATGGCGGTCAAACAGCAGGTCATGCACAGTCATGTTTCCAGCCTGACGCCGATGGTGGCCAAGTTGCTGAGGGCCGGCCGGCCGGAACGCATCCAGGCCTATCTGGAACGGATCAACGAGCTGTAGCAGACCGGAGCCGGCCAAGTCGACGCCCGATGGCCAAGACAGGATTTCACATCAGGTAGCGGGCTGAAACCGCATTGCCCTCGCCGAGATAATTCACTTCAGCACACAGACTCCTGACCAGCAGGACGCCCCGACCATGGGTCTGAGGTTGTTCCAGCCCCTCGTCGAGCAGCAGGTCGAGCGCGGCATAGTCAAAGCCTTTGCCGCTGTCCTCCATGCGGATATCCAGCGCCGGCCGGTCGCCCAGCTGGTGGAGATGGAAGCTCATGTCGATACGCGCCTCGGTCAGGGATTCCAGCTTGAGCTGCCGCTCATCGAGATAACGCTCGAAGCCCCCCGCCATGTTTTTCAGGCGGGAGTCGAGACCGAGCACGCCATGATCCAGGGCGTTGTTGAACAGTTCGGACAGGATGAGGAACAGCTGACCCTGATGGGGTTTCAGTATCCGGATCTGGTTGATGAAGCCGAGCACGGCTGGAACGATATCCATCTCCCGCAGTTCGGATGCGCCCCAGCTCAGTTCCAGGCGCCATTCCGAGACCTGGGCTTCGGTCAGGCTGGCTGCGCCCTGGGCCAAGCGGATTTCCTGGCGACGCTCGATCGGCACCTGGATCACGATGCTCGACAGATCGTCATGTTCGGTCCGGCCCGCCAGATGGCGGAGCACCGCCTCCTCCAGCAGGTCAAGCCGCCTGCCCTTGGGCGATGAACCGAGTACAGTCTCCAGGCCATGCTGGCTCAGGGCCTGGCCCGCGGCATTTTCAGCCTCGATGATGCCATCGGAAAACAGCACCAATTCGCCTGGTTGCTGGTAATTGACCGTTTCGGTCGCATTGCTGAACAGCTCGGGCGGCATGATGCCCAGCGGCGGATGGCGCGAAGGCCAGCGCATCGACACGGAGCCGCCGTCCTCCAGAAAAAGTGCGTCCGGGATGCCGCCATTCCATATCTCGATGGTCTGGTTGCGGGTGTCGACGGCGGCCAGGCAGGCGGCCACGAAGCGTTCGATGGGCAGGAAGGACTTCAGCTTGCGATTGAGTTCCTCGGCAATGGTGCTGATCGGGAAGCCCTTGGCGGCCATGCCGTAGAAAACCTGGGTCAGGGGCAAGGCGGTGAGGGCCGAAACCAGGCCGTGTCCGGCGGCATCGGCGAGCATCACATAGAGGACGTCACCCGGACCCCGTGCGGCGCACACCAGATCGCCGCTGAAGGTCTCGGCCGGGATGTTCAGCCATTGCAGCATGGGGTCGCTGAGTCCCTTGGCATCGAGCAGGCGGCTGACCACGTGCTGACCGAGCTTGCTCTGCAACTCGGCCTCTTCACGCCAGGTGCTCAGCTCCCTGGTGTATCCGTACGCCTCGCTCTGGAGCGACAGGACCCGCTCATAGCTTCGGATCTTGGCCTGGACCAGCTCCAGGCTGGCCGGCTTGGCCAGATAGTCGTCGCCGCCCGCCTCCAGGCACAGCACGATGTCGCCGGTCGAACCCAGGGAGGAATGAAAGATGATCGGCACCCAGCGCTGGCTGGGCAGGCTGCGGATCTTCCGCACCGCCTCGATGCCATTCATCCGGGGCATCATGATGTCGATGAAAACCAGATCCGGGTCGGTGGCCTGATAGGTTTCCACCGCCTCCGCCCCGTCCTGCGCGATGACCACATCATGGCCCAGCTGGTGGGCCGCCGCCTCGAGCAGCTTGACGTTGGTCAGGGCGTCATCGGCGATCAGTATTTTCAGGTGCATGGTTCGGCGGCAGACGGCAAGAAACGGTTATTGAATCGTGAACAGCTTGCCGAAATTGGCAATTTCCATCACCTGCTTGACCGATCCCGTGAGATTGGCCAGCTTGACCTTCTTGCCCACCGCCTCGGCCTTCTCGCGCAGCAGGAGCAGCATGCCGAGCGCGGACGAATCCAGGTAATCGACCAGACGGAAATCGAGCACGATTTCGCGCACTTCGGCCTTGGCCAGCACGGCCTCGTAGGCGGTCCGGAAATCCCGGTGCGAATGAAAGTCGAAGCGCCCTTCGAGGCTTAGCCATGAGGCGCTGCCATCCATTTTTTCCTTGATCAGCATTTGGTGTTCTCCATGAGTGGACTATCGATTGGGTAGCAGGTTAGGCGATTATTTCAGGTGTTCCAGGATATGCGCGGCGATATTGTTCAGGGCGACGATTTCCCGTGCCGCGCCCAGTTCGATGGCCGCCCTGGGCATGCCGTAGACCACGCAACTGGCCTCGTCCTGGGCGATGGTGCAGGCGCCCGCCTGGCGCATCGCCAGCATGCCGGCGGCACCATCCCTGCCCATGCCGGTCAGCATCACGGCGCAGGCGTTCTGGCCGACCACCTCGGCGGCGCTGTTGAACAGCACATCGACCGAGGGCCGGTGCCGGTTGACCGGGTCGGCCTTGGACAGCTCGGTGTAGTAATAGGCCCCGCTTTTGCGGACCCGCAGGTGGGAATGGCCAGGCGCCAGGTAGGCATGGCCGGGCACGATGCGCTCGTTGTCCTCGGCCTCCTTGACGGTCAGGGCGGACAGGCCGTTCAGTCGCGCAGCGAAGGACTTGGTGAACGATTCCGGCATGTGCTGGGTCATCAGGATCGCCGGCGAATTGGCCGGCATCCGGCTCAGGACTTCCTTCAGCGCTTCGGTGCCGCCGGTCGACGAGCCGATGAAGACGATCTTTTCAGTGGTCGACAGGATATGGCCGGCCAGCGGCTTCGGCGCATTGGCACTGGCCTCGCCCAGGCGATTGCGCCGGATCCGGGCGCGCGCGGCGGCGCGGATCTTGTCGCCGATTTCATGTTCCAGATCGGCCATGCCCTCGCTCACGCCCAGCTTTGGCTTGGAGATGAAATCGACCGCGCCCAGCTCCAGCGCCTTGAGGGTGACATCGGAGCCAGTCTCGGTCAGGGTGGACACCATGACCACCGGCGTGGGCCGCAGGCGCATCAGCTTTTCCAGGAACTCCAGGCCGTTCATGCGCGGCATTTCCACATCCAGGGTGATCACGTCCGGGTTGGTCTGCTTGATCAGCTCGCGCGCGGCGATCGGGTCGGGGGCGGCGCCGACCACCTCCATATCCGGCTGGCTGTTGACGATCTGGGTCATCAGGCTGCGGATCAGGGCGGAGTCATCGACGATCAGTACTTTGAGTTTCGGCATGGTTCTACGATCAGGTAAACAGTTCCACATCCCCGGCGATATCCGAGGTCCTCAGCCGGCTGCCATATTCTTCCTCGCGCCGGACGATGGTGTCGTTATGGGCCTGCTTCAGCTTCTTGACCAGGACCCGGCCGGTAGCCGGGAAGTAATAGAGCTTGCGCGGATAGATGTCCATCAGGTCGTGCGCGACCAGGTGGATACGTTCCCGCTTCAGGTATTCCAGCACGAACCGGCTGTTGCGTTCACCCACATTATGCAGGTTGGGCGCGCGCATCACCGCGCCACCGCCGAAGGCCTTGGCCTCCAGCCGGTGGCGGGCCGCGCCCAGCTTGGTCAGCTGGTTGATCAGGACTTCCATGGCATAGCTGCCATAACGGGCTGAACTGGACACCGGGTCGAGCGGGTCACCCTCGGGCAGCATGAAATGGTTCATGCCGCCGACGCCGGCGCCATGGTCGCGCAGGCAGACCGACACGCAAGAACCCAGCACCGTGACCAGCATCATGTCCCGGCCGGTGACGTAATACTCGCCGGGCAGGATCTTGGCCGCCTCGATCCCGAAATGGCGATCGAAATAATGATTGGGCGCGAGGACTTCCTCGAAGCCATGAACGGTCACACGCGCTTCCCTGTCTGCGGCGCCTCGGCATGCTCATAGACGGTCTGGCCGCGCAGCCGGAACAATTCGGCGGCATGGTAAAGCGCTTCGGAATGACCCATGAACAGCAGGCCATCGGGCTTCAGCAAGGGCTTCATCCGGGTCAGGATCTTGTGCTGAGTCGGCTTGTCGAAATAGATCATCACGTTGCGGCAGAAGATGGCATCCAGCGGCTGCCGGATCGGCCAGCTCGGGGCCAGCAGGTTGAGCTGAAAGAAATCCACCATGGCGCGCAGTTCGGGCCGGACCTTGGCGAAGCCGACGCGTTCCCCGGTGCCCTTGAGAAAGAACCGCTGCTGCTGGTCGGCGGTCAGCTTTTTCAGCCGGTCGATCGGATAGACCCCGTCCTGGCATTTCTTCAGCACGTTGGTATCCAGGTCAGAGGCGATGACCTTGACCGGGGCATTGAAACCACCAAAGGCCTCGACCGCGGTCATCGCGATCGAGTAAGGCTCCTCGCCGGTGCTGGAGGCGGAACTCCAGACCGTCAGCGGACGATCATGGCGCTGCTTGAGAAAGTCCTTCAGGATGACGAAGTGATGGTTTTCCCGGAAGAAATCGGTCAGGTTGGTGGTCAGTGAATTGACGAAGGCCTCCCATTCCGCCTCGTTGCCGGCCTTTACAAAGCTCAGGTATTCCTTGAACGACTTGATCCCGGTGGCGCGCAGGCGACGCGCCAGGCGACTGTAGACCATGTCCTCCTTGGCGTCAGACAAGGCGATCCCGGCATGGTCGTAGATCATCTTCCGGACGTCTTCGAAATCGCGCTGGGCGAAATGGAATTCCCGGTCGGCTCGGATGGCTTCGTTCATCGTGTCCCGATCATTCAGAATTCTTCCCAGTCGCCGTCGGCTGAGGTGGCCGGCTTGGCCAGTTTCGCGGCAGCCGGGCGGGCGGGCAGCCGTTTGGTTGAGCCGCCGCTGCTCCTGGGGGCGGACAGGCGAGCCGCCGTGCCGGCCATCCTGAACGCCGACACGGCTTCGGACAGGCTGCCCGCCTGATCCTGCAGCGACTCGGCGGCGGCGGCGGCCTGTTCAACGAGTGCGGCGTTCTGCTGGGTCATCTCGTCCATCTGGGTGACGGCGGCGTTGACCTGGCTGATGCCCTGGCTCTGCTCGACCGAGGCGGCGGTGATCTCGCCCATGATGTCGGTCACCCGCTTCACCGCATCGACCACTTCCTGCATGGTCTTGCCGGCGCTCTCGACCAGCTTGTAGCCGTCGTCCACCTTGTTGGTGCTGTCCGAGATCAGATCCTTGATCTCCTTGGCCGCCGCGGCAGAGCGCTGGGCCAGGTTGCGCACCTCGCCCGCGACCACGGCAAAGCCGCGCCCCTGCTCGCCGGCCCGGGCGGCTTCGACCGCCGCGTTCAGGGCCAGGATGTTGGTCTGGAAGGCGATGCCGTCGATCACGCTGATGATGTCGGCGATCTTCTTCGACGAAGCGGCAATCGCGCCCATGGTATGGACCACCTGACCGACCACCTCGCCACCCCGGATGGCGACCTCGGACGCACCCTTGGCCAGCTGGTTGGCCTGCCGGGAGTTGTCGGCGTTCTGTTTGACCGTGCTGGTCAGTTCGTCCATCGAGCTGGCAGTCTCTTCCAGGCTGCTGGCCTGGGATTCGGTCCGGCTCGACAGGTCGACGTTGCCGGACGCGATCTCGCGGGCGGCGGTGTTGATGGCGTCGGTCGCCTCGCGAATCTGGCCGATGATGTCCTGGAGCTTGTTGACGGTGGCGTTGGCGTTGTCGCGCAGTTCGGCGAACTGGCCCTGATAGTCGCCGTTCATCTGCCGGGTGAGGTCGCCGTCGGCGAGCGCCTTGAGTACCTCGGCCACGTCGGTGATGCCCTGCTCGGAGGTGGCGACCACCCGGTTGATGCCTTCGGCCAGCTGCTTGAAGAAGCCGTCCTTGCCGTCCAGCCCGATGCGCTGGCTGAAGTCGCCCGCCGCCGCAGCCTGGACCAGGTCGGCGACTTCGTGTTCGACCTCGACTTCCGAAGTCCGGTCGGTCCAGGTGCTGACCCGGCCCAGATTGCGGCCCTGTTCATCGATGATCGGCCGGGCGGCCAGGCGCAGAGAGTGGCCCCTGAACACCAGTTCCACGTCCTTGCTGGTCTGGCCGGCGTGTTCAAGCTGAGCGGCGGCCTCTGGATCGGCAAACAGATCGGTCAGTTTTTTGCCGATCAGCGTGTCGGCGTTGAAGCCTGGACCGCCAATCGAGTTCATCAGTTTCTTGCCGGCCGGGGTCATGTGCTGCAGCAGGCCGTCGGTGCCGGAAATGGTGATCGCGGCGGTCGAACTGTACAGCGCCGTCCTGATCTGGCTGACCTCGATGGCCTGGCGCTGGGACTCGGCCAGGTCGAAGCCCAGCTTGATGAACATCGACTTGAAAGCATCCGTGGTGCGGCCTATTTCATCTTCCCGTTCCTTGGTGACCAATAGATCGAAACGACCCTGGGAGACCTGGCGCAGGTGGTCGGCCAGGCGGGACAAGGGTTTGTTGATTGCGGAGGCGGCCCGTGCAGCGAGAACCAGGCCAATAAGCGCGCCGACGGCAAGGATGCCCAGGCCAGCCAGCGTGGCGCCGGTCAGGACAAAGCCAAGGCTGGCGAGAGCGACCACGATCATCCATAAGGTGATGCCCATGAAGCGTGTGCCCGCGCCCATGTTGTTCCAGGCTCGACCCAGGCCGGCCAGTGCGCCCGTGCCGACTACCGCGCCTTCACGGATGGCGAGGCCGCCGGCCTGGCCGTTCTTGAATTGCCGGTAAATACGGTCGACCTGGTCCACGGTGCCCCGGTCCGGCTTGCTGCGTACCGACAGGTAGCCAGTGACCTGACCGCCCTCCCAGATCGGCGTGGCGTTGGCCAGCACCCAGTAATAGTCGCCGTTCTTGCAGCGGTTCTTGACATAACCGGTCCACGGTCTGCCCGCCTGCAGGGTACGCCACAGATCTTCGAAGGCCTCGGCCGGCATATCCGGGTGGCGCACGATATTGTGCGGCGAGCCGATCAGCTCGGCTTCGGTGAAGCCGCTGATCTCCAGGAAATAAGGGTTGATGTAGGTCAAGATGCCGCGCGTGTCGGTACGGGAGACAATGAACTCTCCATCGCGCATGACCTGCTCGACACTGGTGACTGGCATGTTGGTTCGCATTTGGGTTTTCTCTAGGCTGCTGGTTGATTTGAATGGGGACAGTGCGGTTCGTTAAAACTCCTGCCAGTCGCCGTCGGCATCGGCCTTGGGCGGCGGCAGCGACGGGGCGGGCTTGTTGGTCTGGCCGCGTTGGCGCAGCCGTTTGATCAGATCGACCGTTTCGTCGGATAGCGCGTTGAACTGACCATGAAGCAGGGTCTTCGCGGCCATGATGTCGCCGGCTTTTGCCTTTTCGGCGATCTCCCCCGCGCATTGGTGGAAGCTGGCATGCTTGCTCTTCAGACGGCCGAATTCCGGTGCTGTGCCGCAGCAGGTCTGACCCACCCCGTATATCCATTTGCCCAGGTCGCACAGGTTGTCCTTGCAGATGGCCTTGGGGTCGAGTTTGGCGGCTTCGCCAGGTTCATTGCTGGCGAGGCGCAGTTTTTTCTTCCAGTTCTGGTGGGCCAGGATGACGGCGTCGAAGTCCAGATTGCCGCCTTCGGGCGGGGCGAGCACCTTGGCCGGACTGGCCGAGTGGCTGGATCTGGCCAACAGGCGGGTCGAACCGCCGGCAGCGACCTTGAACACTGCCACCGACTCGGCCAGCGTGCCCGCCTGATCCTGCAGCGACTCGGCGGCGGCGGCGGCCTGTTCAACGAGTGCGGCGTTCTGCTGGGTCATCTCGTCCATCTGGGTGACGGCGGCGTTGACCTGGCTGATGCCCTGGCTCTGCTCGACCGAGGCGGCGGTGATCTCGCCCATGATGTCGGTCACCCGCTTCACCGCATCGACCACTTCCTGCATGGTCTTGCCGGCGCTCTCGACCAGCTTGTAGCCGTCGTCCACCTTGTTGGTGCTGTCCGAGATCAGATCCTTGATCTCCTTGGCCGCCGCGGCAGAGCGCTGGGCCAGGTTGCGCACCTCGCCCGCGACCACGGCAAAGCCGCGCCCCTGCTCGCCGGCCCGGGCGGCTTCGACCGCCGCGTTCAGGGCCAGGATGTTGGTCTGGAAGGCGATGCCGTCGATCACGCTGATGATGTCGGCGATCTTCTTCGACGAAGCGGCAATCGCGCCCATGGTATGGACCACCTGACCGACCACCTCGCCACCCCGGATGGCGACCTCGGACGCACCCTTGGCCAGCTGGTTGGCCTGCCGGGAGTTGTCGGCGTTCTGTTTGACCGTGCTGGTCAGTTCGTCCATCGAGCTGGCAGTCTCTTCCAGGCTGCTGGCCTGGGATTCGGTCCGGCTCGACAGGTCGACGTTGCCGGACGCGATCTCGCGGGCGGCGGTGTTGATGGCGTCGGTCGCCTCGCGAATCTGGCCGATGATGTCCTGGAGCTTGTTGACGGTGGCGTTGGCGTTGTCGCGCAGTTCGGCGAACTGGCCCTGATAGTCGCCGTTCATCTGCCGGGTGAGGTCGCCGTCGGCGAGCGCCTTGAGTACCTCGGCCACGTCGGTGATGCCCTGCTCGGAGGTGGCGACCACCCGGTTGATGCCTTCGGCCAGCTGCTTGAAGAAGCCGTCCTTGCCGTCCAGCCCGATGCGCTGGCTGAAGTCGCCCGCCGCCGCAGCCTGGACCAGGTCGGCGACTTCGTGTTCGACCTCGACCTCCAGGGTGCGGTCGGCCCATTCGACCACTGAGCCGAGCCGCTCACCACGTTCGTTGAGGACCGGGTTGGCGACCACGGTCATGGTCCGCCCGCCGATGTTGAGCGTGCTCCGGTAGGTGGAGGTGAAGCTGGACAGCAGGTTGGCCTGGTGCGCCGGGTTCTTGTGGAAGAAATCGATGTTGGCGCCCATCAGTTTGCCCGCGTCAAAATGGGGCAGCTGGGTCTTGATCGCGGATTCCGCGGTCCGGAACATGCCTTCGACTGCCTTGTTTACATAGATGATCCTGCGCTCCGGGTCCGCCATCATCACGTTCGCCGATACGTTGTCCAAAGCAATCTTGATCCGCAGGTTTTCGTTGGCGACCCGGCGCGATTCGCTCACGTCGTAATCAAGCTTGGTCTGCATGCTCTTGAGCGATTCGAGCACCTTGCCGACCTCGTCGCTACGCTCGATATGGACATCATTGCGGTAATTGCCCTGGGCGATCTGGTCGAAGACCTGGATGGCATGATGCAACGGCTTGATGATGACGCGGAGCAGGACGATGCCCGAGAAAACGGCCGCGGCGACCGCGAACAGCAGCAAGGCAAGCGTCACCCACAGCAGGGTGCGGTAGCTGGCATTGGCTTCGGCTCGGAGATCATCGCCATGCTGGACGATATCCTCGACGAACTGGCGCGTGGCATCGTCGACCTGCTTGTAGAGCGGATTGACGCGGGTGAGCAGGGCCTCATCGGCCGCTGTGTATTGCCCGGACTTGAGCTGGTCGAGGGCGGGCACCATGGCTTCCCGGTCCAGTTTGTCGCGGAGCGCAAGCATCGCGTTCAGGCTTTGACGGTGATCCGCCGGCATCTCCATCCGGTTCAATTGCGCGATGGCGTCGTCGATGACTTTCCTGTTTGCTGCAATCTTGTCCAGATGCATCTGCAAGGGGTGATCGTGCAGGCGGGCAAGGGACGATGTCGGATCGTGCTGCAAGCCCAGCGCCAGTTGCATGAGGTCGTCCGCTGTGCGGGCGCGGATGCGGCTGGCCAGACGCTGCGCGAGGACCGACTGCTGATGCAGGCTTTCGAGATAATTGTCGGCCTTTTTCAGGCTGTACAGGCCGAGCCCGCCCAGCACAAGCATGATCGCGAACATGACGACCAGGACAGAGATCAGGCGCAGACGGATAGTGGCGTTGTTGAACATCTTGATCCCGGTGGAGGCAGGATCGGTTTTGACGATCCGGCCGTTTTCGACTGCGAGGCCCTTGGCCTTGCCTTCGCGGAACAGGCGGTAATAGTGTTCGGCGGCCTCGATGTCCTGCCGCGAGGGCTTGGTCCGGACCGACAGGGCGCCGACCAGCTGGTTGTTTTCCTTGAGGGTGGTGACCGTGGCCTTGACCCAGTAGTAGTCGCCGTTCTTGCACCGGTTCTTCACGATCCCGGTCCAGGGGCGATCCTGCTTGATCACTTCCCACAGATCGGCAAAGGCCTCCGGCGGCATGTCCGGATGGCGGACGATGTTGTGCGGTGCGCCGATCAGTTCGGCCTCGCTGTAGCCGCTGATGTCGACGAAGTCCTGGTTCACCCAGGTAATGATTCCACGCATGTCGGTACGCGAGGTGATGGTCGAGCCATCCTTCATCACCCGTTCGACACCGCTCACTGGCATGTTTGATCGCATCGTGCGTCCTTTACAAAAATGCTACAGACAGTCGAGCTCAGGCGGCTTGCGCGCTGGATTCGACCAGCGCCATTTCCTGGCTGCTCATCAGGCTTTCGATATCCACCACGATGATCATGCGTTCATCGATGGTGCCCAGGCCCAGGATGTAGCGGGTATCCAGGGCGGAACCGAACTCCGGCGCCGGGTGCAGGTCGTCGGAGCCGAGCTGGATCACGTCGGACACGCCATCCACCACGGCGCCTACCACCCGCCTGCCGATGTTCAGGATGATGACCACGGTGAACTGGTCGTAGGTCGGGTTGCCCAGGTTGAACTTGATGCGCAGGTCGACGATGGGCACGATGACGCCGCGCAGATTGATCACGCCCTTGATGAAGGGCGGCGCGTTGGCGATCCGGGTCGGGTCTTCATAGCCCCGGATCTCCTGCACCTTGAGGATGTCGATGCCATATTCTTCGCGGCCCAGGGTGAAGGTGAGGAACTCACCTGAACTGGCGATGTGGGTTTGACTGTTGTCCATCGTTCACGTCCTTGATGATGTGTTCAGGCGGCCATTCGCCGGGCCGGGTTGGCCAGTCCGAGGCGGGTGATGGCGGCGATGTCCAGAATGAAAGCGACGCTGCCGTCGCCCATGATGGTGGCGCCGGAAATGCCCGACACCTTGCGGTAGTTCGCTTCCAGGCTCTTGATCACCACCTGGTGCTGGCCGAGCAGCGCGTCGACGAACAGCGCGGCCTTGCCCTCTTCGGCATCGACCACCACGATGATGCCGTTTTCCAGATTGCTGGCCTGGCCCTGATCGAACAGTTCGACCAGCGGGATGATGGGCAGATATTCGCCGCGGATGTTGATCACCCGCGAGTCGCCGGCCACGGTCTTGATCTCGGACTGCCTGGGCTGGAGCGATTCGACGATGGCGGTGAGCGGTACGATGTAGATGTCGTCGCCGACGCCGACCGACATGCCGTCCAGGATGGCCAGGGTGAGCGGCAGGCGGATGCTGATCCGGGTACCGTGACCGGGCGAGGATTGCAGCTCGACCCGGCCGCCCAGACCCTCGATATTCTTCTTCACCACGTCCATGCCGACGCCCCGGCCGGAGACGTCGGTGACCGCTTCGGCCGTGGAGAAGCCGGGCGCCATAATGAGCAGCCAGACCTCGGCGTCGGTCATGCCCTCATGTACGTTCATGCCCTTTTCCCGCGCCTTGGCCAGGATGCGCTCGCGATTGAGACCGGCACCGTCGTCGATCACCTCGATGACGATGTTGCCGCCCTGGTGCGAGGCCTTGAGGGTGATGGTGCCCTTGGGCGACTTGCCGGCGGCGATCCGCTTGTCCGGCGTTTCCAGGCCATGGTCGAGGCTGTTGCGGATCAGGTGGGTGAGCGGGTCGGTGATCTTCTCGATCAGGCTCTTGTCCAGTTCGGTGTTCTCGCCGACGGTCTTCAGGTCCACCTGCTTGTTCAGCTTGCCGGCCAGGTCGCGCACCACGCGCGGGAAGCGGCTGAACACCATGCTCATCGGCAGCATGCGGATCGACATGACCGATTCCTGCAGGTCGCGGGTATTGCGCGCCAGCAGGTCGATGCCCGAAATGAGCTTCTCGGCCTGGATCGGGTCCAGGTAGCTGGCGGCGTCGGCGATCATGGCCTGGGTGATGACCAGTTCGCCGACCAGGTTGATCATCTGGTCCACTTTCTCGACCGAAACCCGGATGCTGGAATTCTCGTGGGCCGCCGAGGTGGCGGTTTTGTCGGTATCGCGCCGTCCGGTTTTGGCGACTTCCACGCTCGGGTTGTCGCTGGCCCGGCGGCCGGGGGATTGGGGAGCTGAATCTGGCGTGGTGCCGCCAGCGGCGGCGGAGGTTGCGGCTGGCAGGGCGCTGCCCGGCATGCCGGGAGCGTTGGCGAACAGGCCCATCCCGCCCGGCGCGTCGATATAGATGCCATAGCCCGATCCTTCCATGGCCGCCGGGGCATCGCCCGGGGCGATGGGTGCTTCATGCGCAAAGTCGGGTTTGCCGGGGGCGTCGTCGAAGAAGCCAAAACCGCTGTCGG
>JBBIJC010000050.1:14924-17601 GCA_037446165.1 Hydrogenophilales bacterium
TGCGCAAAGTCGGGTTTGCCGGGGGCGTCGTCGAAGAAGCCAAAACCGCTGTCGGCAGGGGTCTCCATACTGGCTGCGACAGGTTTGCCGGGCGCATCATCGAACAAGCCGAAACCGTCGTCGGAGTCTGCTGCCCCGGTGGCCACGGGCGTGTCATCGAAAAAGCCGTAGCCGGCATCCTCGACCGCAGGCGCATCGTCGAACAGGCCGAAGGCGGTTTCCGCTTCAGCCGGGTGCAGGCTCAGGTCATCCGGGTCGATGTAGAAGGACAGGACGTCCTTGAGCTCGGCATCGCTGAGGGCCGTGGTGACCTGGGCGCTGAACCGGGCATCGCCAGGCTCGGGGCGATGCAGGACCTCACAGGCCACGACTTCGGACAGCCCGTCGACGAAGTTCCTGACCGCCGCTTCGTTCTGCACCACGTCCTGGGGCAGGACGCATTCCAGCCGAATCTTTCTGGGGGAGTGGGGCGCAGCCGCGCTAGCGGGCTCGGGCTCAGCCACCGGCTCGGTGGAGGCCTGATCGCGGGACAGCAGCTCCAGGTTTTCGCACACGCTGCGGATGCTTTCCGGATCGGCCTCGGGGCCACCCTGATGATGTTCCAGCTGGGCGCGCAGGACATCGCCCGCCGCCAGGAAGGCATCCACCATTTCCGGGCGCAGGGCCAGCTCTTCCTTTCTGAGTCGATCCAGCAGCGTCTCCAGAATATGGGTGACGCCGGTCATGTCGGTGAAGCCGAAGGTGCCGCTGCCGCCCTTGATCGAGTGCGCCGCCCGGAAAATGGCGTTCAGGTCTTCCAGCGAAGGCGCCTCCACATCCAGGTTGAGCAGGAGGGTTTCCATATTGGCCAGGTGCTCTCCGGTCTCCTCGAAGAACACCTGGTAAAACTGGCTCATGTCGACGGTCATCGCGTCTCCGTTTAAGGATTCAGGTTGTTGGCCTGGGTTGCAGATTCAACCTGCCGGGTGCAGCCAGGCGCCCGCGGCCCCTGAGCCGGGGCCGCCAACCTGCAAGTTGCTCAGCCAATTACCTTTTTGACCACTTCCAGCAGCTTCTGAGGGTCGAAGGGCTTGACCAGCCAGCCGGTCGCGCCAGCAGCCTTGCCGGAGGCCTTCATGGCGTCGGAGGACTCGGTGGTCAGCATCAGGATCGGCGTGCTGCGGTACTGCGGCATGGTGCGCAGGGTCTTGATCAGGGTCAGTCCATCCATCTTCGGCATATTCTGGTCGGTCAGGACCAGATCCGCGCTGCGGCCCTTGGCCTTGTTGAGGCCATCCTCGCCATCCACGGCCTCCATGACTTCATAGCCCGCGCTCTTGAGCGTGAAGGCCACCATCTGGCGGATGGAGGCCGAATCGTCGACAGTCAGTACTAGCTTGCCCATGTTGCTCCTCGCTGATTAGAACAATTCGATGTCACCGGAATCGATGCTTTCCTGGCTGACAGGATTCATCCGCTCCGATGCCTTGCGGACCGTTTCGCGCACACGCTGATGTGCGGCGGACAGTCCGGTGGAAAGATCGTGGACATCGTGCACTGCGAGATCCATCGAGGAAATGATTTCCTGCACCGATTCGATGCGCCGCGTGGCGTGATTGACCAGTTGGCTGGTCATGTCCTGGAATTGCAGGGCGCGAACCGCGGTGTTGACCTCCTGGCTGACCTGCTCGGCCAGGGCGTCGATATCCTGCACGGCCGAACCCATTTTCATGTTCATCTGTTCGATCTGCGCCATGGTGTCCTGCACCCGCTGTTTCGACTGCAGGGTATAGGTCATGTCGGTCGATGCCACCTTCAGGATGGAGTCCTGGGCACTGGTCAGTGAGTCGTTGACCAGTTCCATATGGTTGCGGATTTCGCTGCTGAACTGGTTGGTGCGTAGCGACAGGGAGCGGACTTCGTCGGCGACGACGGCGAAGCCACGGCCGGCTTCCCCGGCCCGCGCGGCCTCGATCGCCGCGTTCAGGGCCAGCAGATTGGTCTGTTTTGAAATGGCCTCGATCTCGCCCAGGATAGCCAGAACGGAGCCGACCTGATGGTTCATGTTGTCCATCGACTCGACCAGGCTCATGGCGATCTTGCTGGTGGTTATCGTGTTCTCGACGAAGGTATCCAGGGTTTTTGCGGTATCCAGAATGAAGCTGGCGAACAGCTTGTTGTCGGAATCGTTGCCTTGCCCTTTTGCAATTCCCAGGGCGGCATTGCGCTGGCTCTGGACCAGTTCATTCATGCTGCTGAAGCTGTGCAACAGGGTGTCGATGGCCTGGTGCAGCAGTTCATTGACCCGCTGCAATTCCTCGGTGCCTGCCCGGCACTGGCTTCCGGCGCCCTCGACCACGTCATCGGCCAGGGCAATCAATTCCTTGATCGGCGGGGAAGCCTCTTGATTGGAAACCATGCCAGTCGTGGCGCCCTGGCGCAGCGAAACCGCCAGAATTAACAGCGTTGCCATGACAATGGCAGCCAGCCGCCCAAGCGGCGGGGCAAACCAAGTGACCAGCGCCACGACAAGCGCCGTGGCGACTACGAGTAGTGCGTACTTGCTGGAAGTCAAAAACGATCCCCTACGGGCTAGGCCGGATATTTTAGGTTGCCAGAATATCGGCTGCGGCTGGAGAAACTTTAACCCGTTTTGCCTTGAGAACTTGCACAGGTGGCGGACCTGCGCACTTTCTCA
>JBBIJC010000051.1:0-17504 GCA_037446165.1 Hydrogenophilales bacterium
AGATCGGCCCCCTCAACATCCTGAACAAGCGCGGCCAGGCGGACAGCTACAAGGAAGCCAAGGCCCTGGCCAACACATTACGCAAGGACCTCGACCCCAGCACTGGCGCCCTGATCAAAATGATCTTTGCCGAAAACGAACTGCTGGCCGAAGACATCCTGTCCCAGCCGAGAGAACTCGATCACACCCTGGCCGGCGACGACTACTGAGGAGCCCATCATGAGCGAAACCTTCTGCGATCTGGCCAAGGGCAAGTGCAAACCGTGCGAGGGCGGCATTCCTCCGCTGTCGCCGGGCGAAATAGAAATCCTGCTGAAAGACCTGAACGGCTGGGCAGTGATCGACGGCAAGCTGGGCAAGGACTACCAGTTCCCCGACCACTACGTGACCATGACCTTCGTCAACGCTGTGGCCTGGATCTCGCACAAACAGGGCCATCACCCCGATTTGGCCGTGGGTTACAACACCTGCCGGGTCGAGTACATCACCCACGCCATCGGCGGCCTGTCGGAGAGCGACTTCATCTGCGCCGCAAAAATCGACCTGCTGTCGGATATTTAAGACCGCTCGGGTCATGTCCGGATACAACGAAGAGGCCTACAAGGAAGCACGCCAGTCGGCCATCGCCCTGGTCTGTCCGTTCGAGCGCGCCCTGCTGTCCCGCTGCGTGGTCTGCTTCAAGGCCCATCGCCTGCTGCTGGCGGAGCGCGAGGCGATCAGTTGCACCGAGCAGCACGCCTGCGACCTGTGTCAGCGCTTTCACAGCGAACTGCACCAGAACGCCCGCTTCGCCCTGCATGCCGAACCCGACCAGCCCTGGCCATTCGGCAAGGAAATCCGGGCCCAGTGTGGCGGCGTGCTGGGCCTGGCCGAGGTCCTGGAAAAACAGCCCGGCCTGCCGAACGATGTCGCCCTGCTGGTGAACGAGGGCATCCTCAAATTCGGCGAGATCGGAAATTTCCCCTATTCCGAGATCATGCGCGCCGTCGTCCATTTCGAGCCGCGCCGACGCAAGCAATGAGCATTGCCATCCTGGGTGCGGGACCGGCCGGCATGTCCTGTGCCAATGCCCTGCTCAGCTTTGGCCTGCAACCCATCGTCATCGAACGCGCCGACCATGTTGGCGGTATCCAGCGCGCCAACTTCCATCCCAATCTATGGATGCTGGGCATGCCGGGCGAGACCGGCACCCAGATCACAGAGCGACTGGCGCGGCATTACTTCGAGTTGCCTGTCACCACCCTCATGAACACACAGGTACTGGCGGTGAAGAAAACCACCACCGGTTTCGGCCTCCACCTGAACGGACCGGAGGGCGAAACAGAACGCGAGGTTGGCACCCTGGTGCTCGCCACCGGCTCCCGTCCGCAAGCCACGCCCGAACTGGAAGCGCTGGCCCGGCAGACAGTCCAGGTCGTGATCGGCCCACTGTCAGAACGAATTCGCGACGAGGTCCGTAACCACCGGGTCTTGATCCTGGGAGGCGGCGACAATGCATTGGATCATGCGCTGTTTCTGGCCGAACGCGACAACCGGGTCACAGTCTGCGCACGGGGCAAGTTCAGCGCCCGCAAGCAGTTTCAGGATGCCTGCGCGGCACATCCGGACATCGAACTGATTGGCGGACAAACACCTGCCGTTCAGGCCGCGCCGGACTCTGGCATCCTTGCATCCTGGCCTGATCGGGAAAAGCGTTACGACTGGTTGCTGGTGATGTACGGCTATCGTCCGAACAGCGATATTTTGAGTTGCTTCGATGCCGACATCCGCCCCGCCATCGCCGCCTCAGGCCACATTCTGGTCGACCGACGGCAGCAGACGAACATTGCCGGCATCTATGCCGCCGGCGACATCACCGACACCATTCAGCCCAGCGTGCCGACTGCCATCGCCCAGGGGCTGACCGCGGCCAAGGCCATCGAACAGGATCAGGCCACGCAGTCGACGTAATACCGCGTCTTGCCGTTGCTGCGATCCTTCACCAGGCCGTGCACATCGGTCTCGAAGCCGGGGAATTTCTCGTTGAACTCGCGGGTGAACTTGAGATAGCGCACGATGGTGGCGTTGAACCGCTCGCCCGGGATCAGGAGCGGGATACCCGGCGGGTAGGGCGTGAGCAGGATGGAGGTGATGCGGCCTTCGAGATCATCGATCTCGACCCGATCGATGTCGCGGTGCGCCATCCTCGCGTAGGCGTCGGCCGGCCGCATCGCGGGCACCATGTCGGACAGATACATCTCGGTGGTCAGCCGCGCCACGTCGTTGGCCTTGTAGACCTCATGAATCTGCTGGCACAGGTCCTTCAGGCCGACCCGCTCATACACCGGATGCTTGGCAACGAAGTCCGGCATGATGCGCCATAGGGGCTGGTTGCGGTCGTAGTCGTCCTTGAACTGCTGCAACTCGGTCACCATGGTGTTCCAGCGGCCCTTGGTGATGCCGATGGTGAACATGATGAAGAACGAGTAGAGGCCGCACTTTTCGACGATGACACCGTGCTCGGCCAGGTACTTGGTCAGCATCGCGGCCGGGATACCCCAGTCGGCAAAGTCGCCGTCCACATCCAGGCCAGGGGTGATCACCGTGGCCTTGATCGGGTCGAGCAGGTTGAAGCCGGTCGCCAGCTTGCCGAAGCCGTGCCACTTCTCGCCTGCCTTGAGGGTCCAGGCCTCGCGTTCCTCGATCCCTTCCTCGGACAGGTCCTTCGGCCCCCAGACCTTGAACCACCAGTCGCTGCCGAGTTCGGCGTCGACCTTGCGCATGGCGCGGCGGAAGTCGAGCGCTTCGGCGATGGATTCCTCGACCAGGGCGCGGCCGCCCGGCTCCTCCATCATCGCCGCGGCCACATCGCAGGAGGCGATGATGGCGTACTGGGGCGAGGTCGAGGTGTGCATCAGGAAGGCCTCGTTGAAGATATCCTGATCGAGCTTGCGGGTCTCCGAGTCCTGGACCAGGATCTGCGAGGCCTGGCTCAGGCCGGCGAGTAGCTTGTGGGTGGACTGGGTGGCAAACACCATGGATTTCTTGCACCGAGGGCGATCGACGCCAATGGCATGCATGCCCCGGTAGAAGGGGTGGAAGGTGGCATGCGGCAGCCAGGCTTCGTCGAAGTGCAGGGTGTCGATCTTGCCATCCAGCATCTCCTTGATCTCCTCCACGTTGTAGAGGATGCCGTCATAGGTCGACTGGGTGATGGTCAGCACGCGCGGCTTGGCGTCCTTGTCAGCGAACGGATGGGCAGCAATCTTCTTTTTGATGTTCCTCCACTCGAACTCGGACTTCGGGATCGGCCCGATGATGCCGTAGTGATTGCGGGTCGGCATCAGGAATACCGGAATGGCGCCGGTCATGATGATCGCGTGCAGTATCGACTTGTGGCAGTTGCGGTCGACCACCACCACGTCGCCCGGCGCCACCGTGGAGTGCCAGACGATCTTGTTCGAGGTCGAGGTGCCGTTGGTGACGAAGAACAGGTGATCGGCATGGAAGATGCGCGCCGCGTTGCGCTCCGAGGCGGCCACCGGACCGGTGTGGTCGAGCAGCTGGCCGAGTTCCTCGACCGCGTTGCAGACGTCGGCGCGCAGCATGTTCTCGCCGAAAAACTGGTGGAACATCTGGCCGACCGGCGACTTCAGGAAGGCGACGCCGCCGGAGTGGCCGGGACAGTGCCAGGAATAGGACCCGTCGGCGGCGTAATGGGTCAGCGCGCGGAAGAACGGTGGCGGCAGCGAATCGAGATAGGTCTTGGTCTCGCGCACGATCAGGCGGGCGACAAATTCCGGCGTGTCCTCGAACATGTGGATGAAGCCGTGCAGCTCGCGCAGCACATCGTTGGGAATATGCCGGCTGGTGCGTGTCTCGCCATACAGGAAGATGGGGATGTCGCTGTTGCGGAAGCGGATTTCCTCGACGAAGGAACGCAACTCGGCAATGGTCTCCTCCGCCTCTCCGGACGAAAAGTCCTCGTCATCCACCGACAGGATGAAACCCGAGGCGCGGCTCTGCTGCTGGGCGAAGGAGGACAGGTCGCCATAGCTGGTGACGCCCAGCACTTCCATGCCCTCTTCCTCCAGCGCCTTGGCCAGGGCGCGGATACCCAGACCCGAGGCATTCTCGGAGCGGAAGTCCTCGTCGATGATGATGACCGGAAAATGGAAGCGCATGGCCCTGTCCTCGCTGGACGATTAAGTAAGTCGCGGATTATACGAACTGCGTCTAGCCGAATAATTAAATTTTCGGCAGCGTGACGCCAGTCTGGCCCTGGTATTTGCCGCCCCGGTCGCGGTACGACGTCTCGCAGACTTCATCCGACTCGAAGAACAGCATCTGGGCGATGCCTTCGTTGGCGTAGATGCGCGCCGGCAGCGGCGTGGTGTTGGAGAATTCCAGGGTCACATGGCCTTCCCATTCCGGCTCCAGCGGCGTCACGTTGACGATGATGCCGCAGCGGGCATAGGTGCTCTTGCCCAGGCAGACCACCAGCACATTGCGCGGGATGCGGAAGTATTCCACCGTGCGTGCCAGGGCAAAGGAGTTGGGCGGAATGATGCAGGAATCGCCCTGCACCTCGACGAATGAATTCGGGTCGAAATGCTTCGGGTCGACGATGGAACTGTTGATATTGGTGAACAGCTTGAATTCGTTCGAGCAGCGCACGTCATAGCCATAACTCGACGTCCCGTAGGACACGATTTTCTGGCCATCTACGGACTTGACCTGCCCTGGCTCGAAAGGCTCGATCATGCCGTGACCTTCCGCCATGCGGCGGATCCACTTGTCGGATTTGATGCTCATAATTCAACCTGTCCTGAAAACAAAAAGGCCGCCCCTTTCGGCGCGGCCCATATGCTACCCGTTCGCAGCAATTACGTGTTCTGAATCACGATGCTCGGGAACTTGGTGCTGTGATCGACCGCCAGGTCGCCCACTTTGACCGCAACCCGGCGGGCGATGGCGCGGTAGATCTCGGCGATGCGCGACTCGGGCTCGGCCACCACGGTCGGCTTGCCGGCGTCGGTTTCTTCCCGGATACGGATGTCCAGCGGCAGGCCGCCGAGGAACTCGACACCGTAATCGCTGCACATCTTCTGGCCGCCGCCGGTACCGAAGATCGGCTCTTCGTTGCCGCATTTGGAGCAGATGTGCAGGGACATGTTCTCAACCACGCCGAGGATGGGCACGCCCACCTTTTCGAACATCTTGAGCCCCTTGCGGGCGTCGATCAGGGCGATGTCCTGCGGGGTAGTGACGATCACCGCGCCGGTCACCGGCACTCGCTGGGCCAGGGTCAGCTGGATATCGCCGGTGCCCGGCGGCAGGTCGACCACCAGATAGTCGATGTCTTTCCACTTGGTCTGGTTGAGCAGTTGTTCCAGGGCCTGGGTGACCATCGGGCCGCGCCAGACCATGGGGGTATCAACATCGATCAGGAAGCCGATCGACATGGCCTGGATGCCATGACCGATCATCGGCTCCAGCGACTGGCCGTCATCCGATACCGGGCGACCTAGGATGCCGAGCATGGTCGGCTGCGACGGGCCGTAGATGTCGGCATCCAGCATGCCGACCGAGGCGCCCTCGGCAGCCAGGGCCAGGGCCAGGTTGACGGCGGTGGTGGACTTGCCGACACCGCCCTTGCCGGAGGCGACGGCAATGATGTTCTTCACGCCTGGAATCAGCTTCACGCCGCGTTGCACGCTATGGGCATGAACCTTCCAGGAGACATTGGCTTCCGCGGCAGTCACGCCGGCAACCGTCTTGATCTTGTCCTCGACCAGGGCCTTGATCTCGCCCAGGACCATCTTGGCGGGATAGGGCAGCACCACGTCCAGGGTGACCTTGCCGGCATCGACCTTGATGTTCTTGGCCGACTTGGTGGAAATGAAATCCTTCTGGGTATTGGGATCGACCAGCTCTTTCAGAGCGGCCTGAACTTGCTGTTCGGAAACCGACATGACGTACCTCTAATAGACAAAAAAATGGGGTGCAGGTCAAATGGGGGCTGAGCCCGTTGAATTCAAGACCACCTGACCAGGCGCTATACCCAACTATTTTACTCGATTATACAAATCAGGGGCAGCGCAATTTCGCGCGCCGACCTGTCAATCGTTCAGATGCTCACCCAGTTCGGCGAAGGTGCGCGCCACCGGCACGGTCTGGATCGAGGTGCCCAACTGACGGCCGATCTGGGATGCGGAAAACAGACCGCGCAGTTTCTGGCTCTGATCCGGGCCGCGCTCGACCACCAGCGCGTGCTGACGGCCCTGGGTTTGCAGCGTGGTCACAATGTCGCCCACCTTGGCCTTCTGCAAGTCAGACATACAGATGACTTCGAGGTTCTCGCGCGGAGTCATGATGTCTTTCACCAGGACATCGGCATGGCGGATGCCCTGGGTCCGGATGACATGCATCGGCCGCTCGCTACTCAGGTCGTTGGCAGTAATCACTCCCAGGATGTGGTGCTGATCGTCGGACACCAGCAAGGAGCGCACGCCGTGATGAATCATGCGGGTGCGCGCCACTTCGATGCTTTCCAGCGGCAGGATGGTATGGGCCGTGACCGTGGAGAAGTCGGTCATCACCGACAGGGCAGGGTGATCCATGCCCACCTCCTGGGCGATAAGCTGCTTGGGCGTGACAAAGGTTGCGCCCCTCTGCAACGGAACAACCGGCAGAACGTGATAGGTGGAAGTCATGATCCGATGCTCTCCTGGACTGGCGGGTGTATCAACACGGTCCGCCCTGGGCTTTCAGCCCGTGGTTATAGGGCTGACCATGCCTTGCCTGGCTATCAACCCGTAAAAAATGATGGAGTTCTTCCAGCGCCTGGCGATATACATCCTGCTTGAAATTCACCACCGCGCTGACTGGATCCCAGTATTCGTTCCAGCGCCAGGCATCGAACTCGGGATGGTCGGTCGCCCGCAGACAGACATCGCACTCGCGGCCGGTCAGCCGCAACAGGAACCAGATCTGCTTCTGGCCGCGATAATGGCCGCGCCACTCGCGACGCACCCATTCCCTGGGCACGTCATAACGCAGCCATTGCCGGGTCCGCCCCAGGATGCGCACATGCTCGGGCAGCAACCCGACCTCTTCCTTGAGCTCGCGAAACATGGCCAGCTCGGGGGTTTCCCCGTGCTTGATGCCACCCTGGGGAAACTGCCAGGAATCCTGGCGCACGCGTTTCCCCCAAAACACCTCATTGCGGGTATTGCATATGACAATACCCACATTTGGCCGGTAACCGTCCTTATCGATCATGGCCGTCCCCGGAAATCTTTAACTGACTGGAATTCTCCCATCCTTCGCCGGGCTTGCAAAGCCGCCCCGCCCGGTCAGACCAGAAAACCACGCTCCGTTACCGTATTGAAATGGCGCATCCGCTCGACGAAGCCTGGCATTTCCAGTCCCAGACGCGCTTCGAGTGCTCTTGCTTCAGTCATCAGTCGGGCGAATCCGGCATGTGGCAACGGCGGCTTGAAGGCGAACAACTGGATGTTGCCCTTCTTCTCCGCCGGCAACATCAGGGTGTGGTCGGAGAAGGACTTGGCCACCCGGTCGAAGTAAATATCGAAAAACGTGTCGCTGCCCCACAGATTGAACACCGCCACTCCGCCCGGCGCCAGGGCGCGCAGGCAGGCGTCGTAAAAATCCGGCGATGCCAGATCCTCGACGATGCGGTTGGCGTCATAGCCGTCGATCAGCAGCACATCCATGGCTCCATCCTGGTCGCGCACGAATTTTGCTCCATCGCCGAGTTCGACCCGCAGCCGCGCATCATCGGGCGGCAACAGAAAATAACTCCGCGCGGCGGAGACAACTCCAGGATTGATCTCCAGCGCCGTCAGATGGGAATCAGGCAGGTTGCGGTGGATGTATTTGGCGATGGAACCGCCGCCCAGTCCGACCAGACCGATGTTCGCCGGCGCCGGCTTGAACAACAAAAAGGCCATCATGGCCCGGGTGTATTCCAGTTCCAGGGCATACGGCTCCTTGATCCGCATGGCGCTCTGCACTGCCGGGCCGCCAAGGTGAAGGTAACGGATGCCTTTCTTCTCGCTGATCTCGACCGGATCGAAATCGGATTGCTGTCTTTGTCTGCCGAATAGCCGCATTGGGTAGAATTGATACTTTGCTAATTCCTAAAGCCTACCATGCGCGCCACCCGATTCTTTCTCTCCACCAGCAAGGAGGCCCCCGCCGAGGCCGAACTGGGTTCACACAAGCTGATGCTCCGCGCCGGCCTGATCAAGCGCCTTGGCTCCGGCCTGTACACCTGGATGCCGCTCGGCCTGCGCGTCCTGCGCAAGGTGGAAGCCATCGTGCGCGAGGAAATGAACCGCGCCGGTGCCATCGAACTGCTCATGCCTGCCGTGCAACCCGCCGAACTCTGGCAGGAATCCGGCCGCTGGGCGGTGTTCGGGCCGCAGATGCTGAAGATCAAGGACCGCCACGCCCGCGATTTCTGCTTCGGGCCAACCCACGAAGAGGTCATCACCGACCTGGCGCGCAAGGAACTGCGCAGCTACAAACAGCTGCCGGTCAATTTCTATCAGGTCCAGACCAAGTTCCGCGACGAGATCCGGCCCCGTTTCGGCGTGATGCGGGCGCGCGAGTTCCTGATGAAGGACGCCTACTCCTTCCACCTCGACGAGGCCAGCCTGGACCAGACCTACCAGGACATGTACCAGGCCTATTCGCGCATCTTCACCCGCCTGGGCCTGAAGTTCCGCGCCGTCGCGGCCGACACCGGCGCCATCGGCGGCAGCGGCTCGCACGAATTCCACGTCCTGGCCGACAGCGGCGAGGATGCCCTCGCCTTCTGCCCCGATTCGGACTACGCCGCCAACGTCGAGAAGGCCGAAGGGCTGGCCCCAGCCATGGCGCGCCCGGCCCCGACAGAAGAAATGCGCGATGTCGACACCCCGAAGCAGACCACCTGCGAGGACGTCGCCGCCCTGCTCGGCATCCCGCTGCAACGCACGGTCAAACTGATCGCCGTCATGGCAGAGGACAAGCTCAACTGCCTGCTGATCCGCGGCGACCACAACCTGAACGAGGTCAAGACCGGCAAGATCGACGGCCTGGCCGATTTCCGCTTCGCCACCGACGAGGAAATCCGCGCCGCGTTCAGCTGCCCGCCTGGCTTCCTCGGGCCGGTCGGCATCGACCGCTCGAAGACCCGGGTCATCGCCGACCTCACCGTGGCCGCGATGGCTGACTTCGTCTGCGGCGCAAACAAGCCGAAATTCCACACCGCTGGCGTCAACTGGGGCCGCGACCTGCCCGAGCCCGACCTGGTCGCCGACATCCGCAACGTGGTCACCGGCGACCCCAGCCCGGACGGCAAGGGCGCACTGGACATCTGCCGCGGCATCGAGGTCGGCCACATCTTCAAGCTTGGCACCAAGTATTCCGAAGCGCTGAATGCGACCGTGCTGGACGAACAGGGCAAGGCCCGCACCCTGGTCATGGGCTGCTACGGCATCGGCGTGTCGCGCATCGTCGGCGCCGCCATCGAGCAGGGCAACGATGAACGCGGCATCGTCTTTCCCCAAGCCATCGCACCGTTCGAATTGGCCATCGTGCCGCTCGGCTACGGGCGCAATCAAGAAGTCCGGGAAACGGCCGATAAGCTATACATGGAACTGACCGCCGCCGGCATCGACGTGGTGCTGGACGACCGCGACGAGCGGCCGGGCGTGATGTTCGCCGACATGGAACTGATCGGCGTCAGCCATCGTCTGGTGGTCAGCGAACGCGGCCTGAAAGAAGGCCAACTGGAATACATGGCGCGCACTGACGCCCAGGCAAGCAAGATCGCCCAGGCCGATGCAGCGGCCTTTATCGAGGAACGCATCAAGGCATGCCGAAGCTGAACAAGCTGATCTGGCTGGCGCTGCTCTGTGCTGGGTCGGCCCTGGCGGGCGCACAGAAATACGAACCGCTGTCCGCCAGCGTCCAGAGCACCATGTCCAAGGCCATTTCGGATCGGGCGGTGGAGACGCGCCTGACCGAAACACCCGCTACCAAGGCATGGCTGTCCGAGATGTCACGTCGTCTGGCGAAGCGGCTACCGGACCAGGAATATCGGGAAGATCTGCTGACTACCGTCTATTACGAGGCCAGCCGCGCCGGCCTCGATCCGGAAATGGTCATGGGTCTGATCGAGGTGGAAAGCGGGTTCCGCAAGTACGCCGTGTCCACGGTCGGCGCTCGCGGCTTCATGCAGGTCATGCCGTTCTGGGTGCAACAGATCGGCACCCCCGAGCAGGACCTGTTCCACCTGCGCACCAACCTGCGCTACGGCTGCACCATCCTGCGCCACTACCTCGACATCGAGCATGGCGACCTGTTCCGCGCGCTCGGCCGCTACAACGGCAGCCTGGGCCAGGCCGAGTACCCCAACATGGTGCTGGCGGCCTGGAAAAACCACTGGGTTCAGGGCAGCGACTCGGTCGGCAAACAGGCCAGGGCCGAAAACTGAGCCTTCAGAACAGGCTCGAAGCAATATTGATGGTCAGCGCGATCAGCGTGGTGTTGAAGAAAAAGGCCAGCACGCTATGCACCAGGCCCGTCCTGCGCATGGACTTGGAGACAAAGCTGATGTCGGCGGTCTGACCCGATGTGCCGATGATGCAGGCGAAATAGAGAAAATCACCATAGCCGGGTGCCTCGTCGCCGGGGAAGGCCAGGCCGCCCTGTCCGCCGCGCGACAAGTCCGCGTAGAAATCATGGGCATAGTGCAGGGCGAACATCGTTTGCGTGAAGAACCAGGAACTCACCAGGGTCAATCCGGCCAAGGCGACATGGCTGTAGCGCAACACGCCATGCATGTCCTTGACCACGGCCAGTTCGGCCACAATCGCCCCAAGTGACGCGAGTGCCGCCAGCACAACCAGAACCAGGATGACGATGCGACCCTCGTCCTGCAATCGGGCCCTGAACTGCATTCTCTCCTGGGTCGATGTCACCATCATGCGCCCAGCCAGCAGCAGGTAAAGGCCGACCCCGGCATTCCAGCCGATGATCATGCGGGTAACGTCGTGCATGGCCAGCCACTTCGGCAACGCCAGCGTCACCAGAAGACCGAATCCAGCAGCGCCAAACAGCCTGGGCCGGGCCAGCAGATAGCGAACCAGCCTGGGATAATGTGCGTGCGGCGAAGGATGCCGATTGGCCATTATTGGCGGGCCACGATCAGGACCATGCCGAGCGCCCGCAGGGCGCCCTGGTTGGATGGCACCAGCGCAGGCCAGTAGGCTGTCGGCAGTTTTTCAATGTTTCTCATTTTTTGCATCTTGATGGACGCCTGGCGCGCTTGGATCGGTGGGTTTTAGTTCCGGCCGCGCTTCGCGCTTAACCTGCCAGAGCGGCAGGTTAGCCTGCACTGAAACCCCGCGATCCCGTGCCTCCGGCAAACGACTTCATCAAGCTTACTTCACCGCTTCCTTAAGCTGGTCGAGGATGGCCGGATTTTCCAGTGTCGACACGTCCTGCGCGATCTCCTCGCCTCTGGCCAGGGTGCGCAGCAGACGGCGCATGATCTTGCCGGAGCGGGTCTTGGGCAGGTTGTCACCGAAGCGGATTTCGTCCGGCTTGGCGATCGGGCCGATCTCGTGGCCAACCCAGTCACGCAGCTGCTTGACGATCTCCTTGGCTTCCTCGCCGACCGGACGGGCGCGCTTGAGCACCACGTAGGCGACCACGGCTTCGCCCTTGACCTCGTGCGGCTTGCCGACCACCGCAGCTTCCGCCACCAGCGGGTGCGATACCAGCGCGGATTCGATCTCCATGGTGCCCAGGCGGTGGCCGGACACGTTCAGCACATCGTCGATGCGACCCATGATGGTGAAATAGCCGGTGTGCGGGTCGCGCACCGAACCGTCGCCGGCGAGGTAGAGCTTGCCGCCCAGGTCTTCCGGAAAGTAGGACTTCTTGTAGCGCTCGGGATCACCCCAGATGGTGCGGATCATCGACGGCCAGGGCTTCTTGACCACCAGCAGGCCGCCCTTGCCCCATTCCACGTCATGGCCGATCTCGTCGACCACGGCGGCCATGATGCCGGGCAGCGGCAGGGTGCAGGAGCCGGGCACGGTCGGGGTGACGCCGGGCAGGGGGGTGATCATGTGGCCACCGGTCTCGGTCTGCCACCAGGTGTCGACGATCGGGCAGCGGGTGCCGCCAATCTCGGTGTGGTACCACATCCAGGCCTCGGGGTTGATCGGTTCGCCCACGGTGCCGAGCAGGCGCAGCGTGGACAGGTCGTACTTGCTTGGGTGCTGGTCGGGATTGGCCCCGGCCAGCTTGATCAGGGAGCGGATCGCGGTCGGCGCGGTGTAGAAGACACTGACCTTGTGGTCCTGGATCATGCGCCAGAACCGGCCGGCATCCGGGTAGGTGGGCACGCCTTCGAACACCACCTGGGTCGCGCCGCAGGCCAGCGGTCCGTAGGCGACGTAGGTGTGGCCCGTGATCCAGCCGATGTCGGCGGTGCACCAGAAGACGTCCGACGGCTTGATGTCGAAGGTCCATTTCATGGTCAGGATGGAATGCAGCAGATAGCCACCGGTGGAATGTTGCACGCCCTTGGGCTTGCCGGTGGAGCCGGAGGTGTAGAGCAGGAACAGCGGATGCTCGGCGTCGACCCATTCCGGCTCGCAGGTCTCGGACTGACCGGTGACCACATCGTGCCACCAGAGATCGCGGCCTTCGACCCAATTGGTGGCGCCGCCAGTGCGCTGGTAGACAATGACGTTCCTGATGGTGTCGCAGCCGCCCAGGGTCAGCGCCTCATCGACGGCCGGCTTGAGCGGGATGTTGCGGCCGCCGCGGCTCTGCCCGTCGGCGGTGATGACCATGACCGCGCCGGCATCCTCGATCCGGTCGCGCAGGGAGTGGGCGGAGAAGCCGCCGAACACCACTGAATGGGTCGCGCCGATGCGGGCGCAGGCCTGCATGGCGACCACGCCTTCGATCGACATGGGCAGGTAGATGACCACCCGGTCACCCTTCTTCACGCCCCGGTTCTTCAGCGCATTGGCAAACTGGGCGACCCGGCCGAGCAGTTCCCGGTAGCTGACCTGGGTGATCTGGCCATCGTCGGCCTCGAAGATGATCGCCACTTTGTCGCCCAGGCCGGCCTCGACGTTCTTGTCCAGGCAGTTGTAGCTGGCGTTCAGCTTGCCGTCGGCGAACCATTTGTAGAACGGTGCGTGGCTCTCGTCCAGGGTCTGGGTGAAGGGCTGCTTCCAGACCAGATTGTCGCGGGCCAGTTCGGCCCAGAAGCCTTCGTAATCGGCTTCGGCCTTGGCGCACAGCGCCTTGTAGGCGTCCATGCCCGAGATGGCAGCCTGGGCGACAAAGGCCTCGGACGGTGGAAAAACACGGGTCTCGTGAAGGACGGATTCGATCGAGTTCGACATCAGAAAATCTCCAAAAAGCCAGACGGCCAAGCGAAAAAACCGGTTTCTTCCTCCCCAGGAAGACCCAAGCAACCGCAGAAGGGAAGGAAATTAGGACAGAATCATATTATTTTCAAATTCCCTGACATAGCCCTGACGCCATGATCGAATTTCAGCCCGACCTGCACATCGCCCGAGCCGCCGTCTACAGCCGCTATCTGACGGCGCGCCTGGCGGCCAATCCGGAGTTGCGCGACTGGCTCGCGGGGGCCGGGCACGCGCCTTTTTCGCGCCAGGCCATGCAGGACTTCCTGACTGTAACGCCGATCGACAGCGAAGACAGCCTGAAACAGCGGTTGCGGCACTTGCGCCAGCGGGTCATGGCCCTGCTCATCGTGCGCGACCTGAACGGGCTGGCCGATCTGGCCGAGGTCACCCGCACCTGCACCGACCTGGCCGAGGTCGCCTTTGGCTTCGCCTGCGACTGGCAGCACCGCGACCTGGCCGGCATCCACGGCGAGCCACTCGACAGCCAAGGCCGGCCGCAAAGGCTGATCGTGGTCGGCATGGGCAAGCTGGGTGGCCGCGAGTTGAACGTCTCGTCCGACGTCGACCCGATCTTCGTCTACCCCGAGGACGGCGAGACGACCGGACCACGCAAGCTGTCCAGCCACGAATTTTTCGTCCGCCTCGGCCGCCGCCTGGTCAGCGCCATCGGCGAGGCCACCTACGACGGCTTCGTGTTCCGGGTCGACATGCGCCTGCGGCCCTATGGCGACGAAGGCCCGCTCGCGTCCAGCTTCGCCATGCTGGAGGACTATTTCTACACCCAGGCCCGGGAATGGGAACGCTACGCCTGGATCAAGGGCCGGCCGCTGACCGGCGAACGCCACGACGAACTGGAGGCCTTGCGCAAACCCTTCGTGTTCCGCAAATACCTCGACTTCGGCGCCTTCGCCGCGATGCGCGAGCTGCATGCCCAGATCCGGCGCGAGGTGGCGAAGAAGGACAAGAACGACAACGTCAAGCTCGGCCCCGGCGGCATCCGCGAGATCGAGTTCATCGCCCAGGTGTTCCAGTTGATCCGGGGCGGCAAGACCCCCGCCCTGCAAGCCCGCCCGACGCGCACCATCCTGCACCAGCTGGCTGCGATGGACCTGCTGCCCAGTGCTGTCGCCAGCGAGCTGGAGGCAGCCTACGTCTTCCTGCGCAACGTCGAGCACCGCCTGCAGTACCGGGACGATGCCCAGACCCAACAACTGCCGCACGACCCGGAAGAACGCCTGTTGCTCGCGCAAGCCATGGACTACGCCGACTGGGAAGGCTTCGAGGCCCACCTCAATGGCATCCGGCGCAAGGTCTCGGGCCAGTTCGAACAGGTCTTCGGCGCGCCGCAGGAGGACCAGTCCAGCCACCCGTTGTCGGGCCTGCTCAATCTCCCGCCCGAGGCGGCCCGGGCCCATCTCGACGAACTCGGCTACGACGACGGCAGCGCAATGCTGGAACGGCTGTCGGCCATGCGCAGCGGCAGCCGCTATGCCGGGCTGCCGGCGGTCAACAAGACCGCGCTGGACGGCCTGCTGCCGCCGCTGATCGAGGTGGCCGCCCGCCAGCCCAACCCGGACGACACCCTGGCCCGGATCCTGACCCTGCTCGAGACGATCAGCCGGCGCGCGCCCTATCTCCTGCTGTTGCGCGAATATCCGCAAACCCTGACCCAGGTCGCCCGCATCGTCAGCGCCAGCCCGTGGGCCGCGCAATACCTGACCAACCAGCCGCACCTGCTCGATGAACTGCTCGACCCGCGCGCCCTGATGAGCGCGCCCGACTGGCCGCTGGCACGGGACGAACTGAAGGCCCGGCTGACCGCCTTCGACGGCGACCTCGAACGCCAAATGGACGAGTTGCGCCACTTCAAGCAGAGCGAAACCTTCCGCTTGCTGGCCCAGGACCTGGCCGGGATGTGGACCGTGGAGCGGCTGTCCGACCAGCTCGCCGCCCTGGCCGACCTGCTGCTCGAACAGACCATGGCGCTGGTCTGGGCCGACCTCAAGGGCAGGCACCGCGACCGTCCGGCCTTCGCCGTAATCGCCTACGGCAAGCTGGGCGGCAAGGAATTGGGCTACGCCTCGGATCTGGACATCGTGTTCCTCTACGACGACCCGCACCTGGATGCCCAGGACCTCTACGCCCGTCTGGGCAAACGCATGAACACCTGGATGTCGACCATGACCGGCGCCGGCATCCTCTATGAGACCGACCTGCGTCTGCGCCCGGACGGCGCCTCCGGGCTGCTGGTGAGTTCGGTCGAGGCCTTCGACGACTATCAGCATCACCATGCCTGGACCTGGGAACACCAGGCCATCACCCGAGCCCGTTTCTCCTGCGGTGATGCTGCTGTCGGCGCGAAGTTCGACGCCATCCGCACTGCCATCCTGCGCCTGCCCCGCGACCGCGCAAAACTACGGGCCGAGGTGCTGGAAATGCGTCAGAAGATGCGCGACGGCCACCTCAACAGCAGCGGGCTATTCGACCTCAAACACGATGCCGGCGGCCTGGTGGATGTCGAATTCGCGGTGCAATACCTGATCCTGGCGCACAGTGCGCAGCACCCGGCACTGACTGCCAATCTGGGCAACATCGCCCTGCTCGGCATCGCCGGCGAACTCGGTTTGATCCCCGCCGCCATCGCGTTGGCCGCCGCCGATGCCTACCGCGAACTGCGCCGCCGGCAGCACGCGCTAAAACTGCAGGGCGCAGAACACGCCCGGCTGCCAGCCGAAGAACTGGCCATGGCCACCTCGGCGGTCAGAACGCTCTGGCAGAACGTATTCGGCTAGGCCTGCCTTGCGCTAGAATCGGCATTCTATTTTTTACCGAATTTAAGGAGTTGGGACCATGTCCATGGCCGACCGCGACGGCGTTATCTGGTACGACGGCAAACTGGTGCCCTGGCGAGAAGCCACCACCCACGTGCTCACCCACACCCTGCACTACGGCATGGGCGTGTTCGAGGGCGTGCGCGCCTATGAGACCCCGACCGGCACCTCCATCTTCCGCCTGGAGGAACACACCGACCGGCTGTTCCGCTCGGCCCACATCCTGGGCATGAAGATGCCCTGGGACAAGGCCACGTTGAACGAAGCGCAGAAACAGGTGGTACGCGAGAACGGCCTCAAGTCCGGCTACCTGCGCCCGATGGCCTTCTACGGCGCCGAGGCGATGGGCATCTCGGCCAAGACCCTGTCCACCCACGTCATCGTCGCCGCCTGGCCGTGGGGCGCCTACATGGGCGCCGAGGCGCTGACCCAGGGCATCCGGGTCAAGACCTCGTCCTTCAGCCGCCACCACGTCAACATCACGATGTGCAAGGCCAAGGCCAACGGCAACTACATGAATTCCATCCTGGCCCACCGCGAGGCCGAGCAGGATGGCTACCAGGAAGCCCTGCTGCTCGACGTCGACGGCTTCGTCGCCGAGGGTTCGGGCGAGAACTTCTTCCTGATCCGCAACGGCAAGCTGTACACGCCCGACCTGACCGCCGCCCTGGAGGGCATCACCCGCGACACCATCATCCAGCTGGCCGGCGAACTTGGCATCCCGGTGATCGAGAAGCGGATCACCCGCGACGAGGTCTACGTCGCCGACGAGGCCTTCTTCACCGGCACCGCCGCCGAGGTGACCCCGATCCGCGAACTGGACAACCGCCAGATCGGCGAAGGCAAGCGCGGCCCGATCACCGAGAAGCTGCAGTCGCTCTACTTCGACTGCGTCCAGGGCCGTTCCACCAAGCACGCCGGCTGGCTGTGCCACGTTTGACGGAGAACGCGATGAGTGCGGTGAAAACGGAAGTTCGGGTGGTCGAAGTCAGCGAGGCCGACCTGCCCCTGCACTGTCCGATGCCCGGGCAAAGCACCTGGGATAGCCATCCCCGGGTATTTCTCGATGTCGAAGACACGGGCGAGGCCCTGTGCCCTTACTGCGGCACGCTGTACAAGCTGAAAGGCGGACCCGGCCACCGTCATCACTGACGGGACCGGAACTCAGGCCGTGCGTGAGTAGCGGGGCTTGTCCTCGCCCTGCTGCTTCAGGTAACTG
>JBBIJC010000052.1:0-17096 GCA_037446165.1 Hydrogenophilales bacterium
CTTAGGCTCCTGTCGTGACAGGTTGATGATGTTCGCCGGCGTTGGTTCAGTTGGTCAGACAGGCGGCTGTCTGGCGGGCGATCTCCAGCTCCTCGTTGGTGGGGATGACCAGGATGGCGACCGGCGAATCGTCCGGGCTGATGCGGGCAGCGGTCCCGGCGACAGCTGCGTTGAAGGTCGGGTCAAGGTGGATGCCCAGGCCTTCCAGACCGTTGCAGACCTGGGCCCGGATCGGCGCCGCGTGTTCGCCGATGCCGCCGGTAAAGACCAGGGCATCGACCCGGCCCAGCGCCGCGCTATAGGCGCCGATGTATTTGCGCAGCCGGTAGCAGTACATGTCGATGGCCAGTTGGGCACGCGCATTGCCTTCGGCGGCATGCTGCAGGATCAGGCGCATGTCGTATTCGCCGCAGATCGCCTTGAGGCCGCTGGTCTTGTTCAGCGCGTCGTCGACCTGTTGCGGGGTCATGCCGACGATGCGTTCCATGTAGTCGGGGATGGCCGGGTCCATGTCGCCGCAGCGGGTACCCATGATCAGGCCTTCGAGCGGGGTCAGGCCCATGGAGGTATCGATGCTGCGGCCCTCGCGGATGGCGGTGGCGCTGGCGCCGTTGCCCAGGTGCAGGGTGATCAGGTTGCACTCATCGGGAGGTTTGCCAAGCTGCACTGCCGCCAGGCGGGCGACATAGGCGTGGGAGGTGCCGTGGAAGCCATAGCGGCGCACGCCATGGTGTTCGTACCAGTCGTTCGGCAAGGCATAGCGCCAGGCGGTTTCCGGCATGGTCTGGTGGAAGGCGGTGTCGAATACCGCCACCTGGGCCAGGTCCGGAAACAGGCTCATGCAGGCCTCGATGCCGGCCAGGTTGATGGGGTTGTGCAGCGGGGCCAGCGGGACGACCTGGCGGATTTTTGCCAGGCTGTCTGCGTCGATATGGGTGGGCCGGCTGAAGAACTCACCGCCGTGGACCACCCGGTGGCCGATGACATCCGGTCGGCTGTCCGTGCCCAGGATTCCGACCGTTTGCATGGTCTGGAAGATACGGGTCATGCCGGTGCTGTGGTCAGCGATCGTCTCATCACGGTGCTGCACCTTGTCGCCGTCGGATGCGCGCCAGTGCAGGGTCAGATGGCTGCTGCCTTCCCCGATCCGTTCCAGCAGGCCCGAAGCCAGGGTGGTTTCCGTGGTCATATCCAGCAAGCGGAACTTGATGGATGAACTGCCGCAGTTGATGACCAGGATGTTCATGGCGTCGGGGGTACGGTGATCGATCTGTCAACGGTAACAGAGATAGGTGACGGAAGGCCCAATCGCCTTCGGCAACGGCTTTTATACCATTGTGTAATCCGGCTTAAGCTGGATGTAGCCCGACCGATAATGCATGGGAGAGCTGCAATTGCACTCGCGAGCGTCCACCAGGACATTATTGAATGATCTGCCTTATGCCGCCTGAATGGCAGAATGCCACGATCCACGAGGAGAACCCCAATGACCAGCGCAATCGGTTCAGTCGCCAGTACCGTCCCTTCCGTCAAACCCGAAGCCATGGAGCCCCCGGGCCGCGACACCAAGAATGACCATGACAAGGATGACGCCGGTGGCGCCACCACCGCCGCGGCCAGTTCTGCACCGAAGCCGACCGTGAATACGCAGGGTCAGGCCCTGGGTACCATTTTCAACGCAAAGGCCTGATTCCCGCTGTCCGGTGGATTGCCCTCAATCCGCCGGACACCACTGATCCAGCGTGAATTGCAGGCTGGACACCCCATTCCACTCGTTGATATCCAGTCGATACACGGCCCGTATGCGTTCGGGTAGTGGCGTGTCCTGATTGAACAGGATGGCGTCGGCATCCAGCCCGCCGCCCGACAGGCGCAGTTTCAGGTGTTTTTCGCCGACCAGTCGCTGCCCGGTCACGTTGAACTCGCCATGGAAGGTCGGGTAGGGGAAACCCTGGCCCCAGACCGCATCACGCAGGGCTTGGGCCTGATCCATCCGGAACTCCGCAGGACTCAACTCGCCGTCGGTCTCGATCACCCGAAGCAGGGCGTTGGGGTCGAGCAGCTCACGGCATGCCGCCTCGAAGGCGTCGGTGAAGGCCGTCAGCCGGTCGATCGGGATGGTCAGCCCGGCTGCTGCGGCATGGCCGCCGAACTTGACGATGAGCCCGGGCTGGCGCTTGTCCACCCGATCCAGCGCATCGCGCAGATGCAGGCCCGGAATGGCGCGGCCGGAACCCTTGAGCAGGCCGTCGCCGCTGTCGGCGAAGGCGATCACCGGCCGGTGGTGACGCTCCTTCAGGCGTGAGGCCAATAAACCCACCACGCCTTGGTGCCAGCTCGGGTCGAACAGGGTCAGACTGTAGCCATCTTCCACTGCAATGGATTCCAGCAGGGCCAGGGCCTGATCCTGCATGTCCGCCTCGATCTCGCGCCGCTCCCGGTTCAGCCGGTCCAGTTCGCCCGCCAGGGGCATTGCCGTCGTATCGTCACCGGCCAGCAGACAGGCGATGCCCAGGCTCATGTCGGCCAGCCGGCCGGCGGCATTGAGGCGCGGACCGACCGTGAAGCCGAGATCCTGGGCCGCGGCCTTGGCCGGGTTGCGGCCGGCGGCCTTGAACAGCGCCCGGATGCCGGGCACGGCCTTGCCGGTGCGCATCCGCTTCAGGCCCTGATCGACCAGCAGGCGGTTGTTGGCGTCCAGTTTGACCACGTCGGCCACCGTGCCCAGTGCCACCAGATCAAGCAGTTCGCCCAGGTTGGGCCTAGGCCGGGTCTTGAACTGGCCGCGCCGGTCCAATGCGGCGCGCAGGGCGATCAGGACGTAGAACATGACGCCGACCCCGGCCAGCGACTTGCTCGCAAAGCCGCAGCCGGGCTGGTTGGGATTGACGATCAGGCAGTCGGGCAGGGTGTCGGCGGCCAGGTGATGGTCGGTGACCAGGACCTCGATGCCCAGCCTCCGGGCTTCCTCGATGCCGGCGTGGGCGGCGATGCCGTTGTCGACGGTGATGAGCAGGTCGGGTTTGCGTTCGGCGGCCAGACGGACGATCTCGGGACTGAGTCCGTACCCGTATTCGAACCGGTTCGGCACGATGAATCCCACCGCTGCGCCCATGGCGGTCAGGCCGCGCACCGCCACCGCACAGGCGGTGGCGCCGTCGGCGTCGTAATCGGCCACTACCAGCAGCTTTTCGCCGCGTTCAATCGCGTCGGCCAGCCGTTCGCCGGCGGCGGCGCAGTTGAGCATGTCGTCGATGGGCAGCAGATCGGCCAGGGCAGTCTTGATCTCGTCGGCCTGTTTGACTCCGCGCGCCGCATAGAGCCGGGCCAGCAGGGCAGGGTGGCCGGCACTGCGCAGACGTTCGGCGTCGGCCGTGGACCAGGGGCGGGTGACGATATTCAGCATTTCACTATATTACCCGGCACTGTTTGGTTTGCGCCGCCAGCCGAACTATTATCCGGGCATGAGCCACTACCTGCCACTCGCCCGTGTTGCCCGCCTGGTCGGCGTTACCCGCTCGACCCTGCAGCGGATGATTCACGACAGCGAACTGACCACCTTCGACGGCGAAGTCGAACTGGAGGAATTGCTGCGCGTCTTTCCGAACATCAAATGGCAGGCGGACGGCGAGTACGAGCGGGTCGAGGAGATCAAGCGCAGGGCGTTTGGCAAGCGCGTCTTCGAGCGTGCCCTGCCGGACAAGGAGGTCCTGGCCGAGCGCTTGTTCGAGCTGGGCAGGGAATTCGCCGGCGCCAAATCGATGCTGCTGCATTACGACCAGATCTTCCGCTGGCTGGACGACAAGATGGATGCGGTGGCCGAGGACGATCCCGAGGCGGCCGACGCCCTGCAATCCCTGAAGATATGGTTGCGCCGCGAACTGGATGCGGCCCCCGAAGAGGCGGAGCGTGGCAGGGCGCTGCTCGCCGAGGAGAGTGTCATGCGCGTCATGTCCGCCCGCGTCACGGTTCAACCCAGCGGCCACGAATTCTTTGTCGAAGGCAACGACACCATACTCGAAGCCGCGCTGCGGGCCGGCATTTCGCTCAATTACGGGTGCAGCAACGGCAATTGCGGCGACTGCAAGGTGCGCCTGGTTTCGGGGCAGGTGAAGAAGGTCCATCCGCACGACTATGTGCTCAAGGAGACCGACAAGGCCAACGGCGCATTCCTGATGTGCTCATACACGGCGGTTACCGACGTGGTGGTCGAGGCCAGCGTGGCCGGGGCCGAGGACATCCCGCATCAGACGATCCCGACCAAGGTCAAGGCGGTGGAAAGCCTGGATCCGGATGTGGCGGCGCTGCACCTGACCACGCCGCGCAGCCAGCGTCTGCGTTTCCTGGCCGGCCAGTCGGTGAAACTGAGTAGCAACGGGGTCAGCGGCGAGTTCTATCTGGCCAGTTGCCCGTGCGAGGACCGGCACATCGAACTCCATGTCCGGCGCGACGACACAGCGTTCTCGCACCAGGTGTTTGATGAGCTGGGCAAGGAGGCGCCGGTCACCATCGATGGGCCGCATGGCCATTTCGTGATCAAGATGGACTCTCGCCGGCCTGCCGTTTTCGTAGCCTGGGACCAGGGTTTCGCTCCGATCAAGAGCCTGATTCAGCACGCCATGTCGCTGGAAATGGCGGAGAGCATGGAACTGTTCTGGATCACCGACCAGTTGCCCCATTACCAGGAAAACCTGTGCCGGTCCTGGGCCGATGCCCTGGACAACTTCCGCTACGTTCCATTGCTGGCCGCTAGCGGCGAGGAGGCGCTGGTCAGCGCGATCCTGGCCGATCACCCGGACCTGGCGCGGGTCGACTTCTACGCGGCCGGTCCGGCCGGTTTCCTTGCGCAGCTCAAGTCAGCGGCCATCGCCCGAAAAATGTCGCCCCTGGGGTGGCATGAAGAAAACCTTCTTTGATACCCTCGTATTTTCAGGGTTTCACGAAATGGAAACAAAGCCATGAATGGCAAGGGTTACAACGTGTTGTTCGTGGATGTGGGCAACGCGGTGCGCTCCATCCTGGCCGAAGTGGCGCTCAATTCTGAAGGACATGAACGGTTCCATGCCTTCAGCGCCGGTTGCCGTCCGCAGGGCGAGGTCAGCCCGCATGCCATCGAACTGGCCCGCTCGGTGGACTATCCGGTCGAAAACCTCAGGTGCAAGGATTGGGCCGAGTTCATGAAGCCGGACGCACCCGAAATGGACCTGATCATCCTGCTCAACGACGTCGAGCACGACATCTGCTGCCCGGTCTGGCCGGGCCATCCGGTCACCGCCCGCTGGCATTTCTCCGATCCCGAAACCGCCGAGGGGGATCATGAGCGTGCCTTTCATCATCTGTTCCGCGAACTGGCCGAACGCATCCATCTGCTGATGGGCCTGCCCGATCGCGCCCTCGATCGCATGGCACTCGAAACCCACGTCAATTCCCTGCAAGCGAGTCCGGCATGAGCGCCCGGATCATCGCCGTCGTCAATCAGAAGGGAGGGGCCGGCAAGAGCACCCTGGCCATGCTGCTGGCCGGTGCGCTGGGCGACGAGGGCTATCGCGTGCTGGTGGCCGATGCCGATCCCCAGAACACCGCCCTGCGCTGGGCCATGGCCGGCGAAGGATTCCCGGCCGACGTGGAAGACCTGTCCGGCGAGGAAGGCAAGTTGCACAAGCACCTGAGAAAGCGGGTCGATGAGTACGATTACATCGTCATCGACAGTCCGCCCGCCGCCAACGCCCCGGTGACCGGCAGCGCCCTGCGCCTGGCCAATCTGGCCCTGGTGCCGGTGATTCCGTCGCCGCCGGACATGTGGGCCAGCCTGCGTATCCGGGATGCCATTTTTGCCGCCGGCGAAAAGAATCCCTTCCTGGAAGCCCGCCTGGTGGTGAACCAGGCCCAGCCCAACACGGTGCTGGCGCGGGAGGTGCTGGCCATGCTGCCAGAATTCGGCATCCCCATGCTGGCCGCGCAACTGCGCCAACGTACCGCCTACCGCCAGTGCGCGGCCCTGGGCAGTGCCATCTCGGCGCTCGGCAGCCGGGCCGCCATCGCCAGCCTGGAAATCGACGCCTTGCGCCGGGAAGTCGAATTCATCCTGGCGGTATGAGCGTTACCCATATCGATCTGTTGCGTCACGGCGAGCCGGTCGGCGGCCGTCGCTATCGCGGCCAGATCGACGACCCGCTTTCGGACAAGGGCTGGGCCCAGATGCGGGCTGCGACCGCGCAGCGGCCGGCCTGGACCGCCATCGTCAGTTCACCCCTGCTGCGCTGCCGCGCCTTCGCCGAGGAATTGGCCGGTCAGACCGGACTGCCGCTGTCGTTCGACGACCGGCTCAAGGAAGTCGGTTTCGGTAGCTGGGAAGGCAGGACCGCCGAGGAAATCACGGCAGCGGACCCGGAAGCCGTGTTCAAATTCAAGCTCGACCCGGTGGCCCACCGTCCGGAGGGCGCGGAGCCGCTGACCGGTTTCTACAATCGGGTGGCCGCCGCCTATGAAGACCTGGTTGGATCCCATTGCGCCGGTCATGTGCTGGTGGTCGCCCATGCCGGCGTGATCCGCATGGTCATGTGCCGGGTGCTCGGCCTGGCGCCCGAACATGGCTACCGGATTCAGGTCGCCAGCGCTGGCCTGGCCCGATTCAGAGTGGAGCAGAAGGGCGCCTTGCACCAGGGAACCTTGCTTGGTCTGACCCTGGGCGGCTGAATCCTGCCTGCCGGTCGGTTGCCGGGCGAATCAGCCCAACCAGAACACAACCACAGAGGCCAGCAGGCAGTAGATGCCAAAGAAGTGCCAACGGCCCTGTTCCAGCCAGCGGGAGAGCCATTGCAGCGCGCCCAGTCCGGCAATGAAACTCAGCACCATGCCCAGCAAGCCGGGACCGGCCAGATGGAAGACCGATTCCGAATGGGCCGCCAGGATGCTGGCTTGCGCGCTATACAGCCGATAGCCTTCCTTGGCGATCACCGCCGGGGTCAGCACGACCGCGAGGGCGAAACTGAATTCCTCCGCCCGCTGCCGGGAAACGCCCAGAATCAGTCCGGTAGAAATGGTCGCTCCCGAGCGGGAAAAGCCCCTGAATGGCAGACACAGGCCCTGTACCGCACCGATCCATGCTGAGCGGTGGAGCGACAGCGTGTCGGCGTCGCGCGCGGCGAAACGGGATGCCACGATGATCATGATGCCGGCAGCGGCCAGTCCGGCCGACATCAGTTTTGCATTGCCGAACAACTGCTCAATTTCAAAGCCGGGCGCGTTTCCGGCGTAGACATGCTTGATCAGATGCAGAAGCGCCAGTCCGACGACCCCGGTCATTGCGGTTGCCGCTATCACCTGGAGGATGTTGCTGCGGAAGGCCTGCTTGGAGCTGAAGTAGGTGGCCCGCCATGATCGCCAGAAATAGGCGATGACGGCGAACATCGTGCCGGTGTGCAGCATGACCAGCTGCATGGTCATTTCAGGCGCGGTCGGGTCCAGCCCCATCAGTTTCTCGGCCACGATGACATGGGCGGAACTGGATACCGGAAGCAGTTCGGCTGCGCCCTGAACGATGGCTAGTACGAGTATTTGCAAAAAGTGCATGGTGTGATCTCAGGTCAGTGGTCCGGCTGTGGGGCCCTATCCAGCAGGCACATGGTCTTCGGGAAGCTGCCGCCGTCTATGGTCACGGATTTGGCATCATCGTCGAGCACCGTGGTCGGCGGTATGAAGCCGAGCGGATGGGCGTTCGACGGCAGGGGTTTCCAGGTGATGGTGTTGCGGTCGAGAACGCCGGACAGCTCATTGGTGCCAGCGTGCAGTTTCACCTGCATCGATCCGTGGTTGTACAGGAACACGCTGTCATAAACATCGCACCGGAATCGTTTGAGCGGCTGCGGCGGCGGCGCGGAGGCAAAGTTCGGGGTCCAGGGCGCGGCTGGCTGATCGTTGTCAGTCACTGCGGACAGCAGCATTACCAGCAGTGTGACAAAAATAACCAGGCCAAACATGATCTTCATGTCACTCAGGCGCGGTTTCCCGGTCTTCGTTGCCGTGGCCTGAATGGCGTCTGGCGCCTGCTCCTGATGGAGCGCAGGCTGCCGCCAGCCGCCGGACAGCATCTGATATTCGTTGTCGGGCTCGTCCGCATTGTGCTGGTCCGGGGTGAGGGCTAGTTCAATTTTCTCGAGCCTTTCGACCCTGGCCGGTGCGCTGAGGGTCGCGGCGGCGACTTCGGTGGCCGGGACAATAGGCGCCTGCAAATCCTCTGCCGGTTGGCGGCGCGTGGGCCAGATCGGCAATGACGGCAATTTGAGCGGCTGTCTGACAGTGGGGCCCAGCAGTCTCCGTTCGGCGACCAGGCGTCGGCTTTGCATCACGGCCAGCAGGGCGGTCGCAAGCGGGACGACCAGGGCCAGGGCAGGTGACTGGGTGTTGACCCAGTCAGCGATCAAGGGGTCGGTCACCGCAATGCCGCCAGCGACCCAGCCCAACAGTGCGCCACCCAGGGTGATCAGTTCCGGCATTTCGTCCATCATGTTGGACAGCAGGCTGCTGCCGAAGATCAACAGCGGAACGCTCAGGACCAGGCCCAGGATCAGATAGCCGACATTGCCCTGCGATACCGCCGCCAATGCCACCACGTTGTCCAGACTCATGACCAGGTCCGCGGTGATGATGGTCATCACCGCGGACGACAACGAGTTTCCTGCATTGCCTTCCAGGCTTTCGGTGATTTCTTCCTCCTGGGTCATCAGGTCGATGGCGATCAGGAGCAGGGCGATGGCGCCGATGATTTTCAGCAGGGGCAGCTTGAGGACGAGGTTGACGATCAGGGTCAGCAGCAGGCGCATGCCGATCCCGGCGCCGGCCCCGTAGAACATCGCCTTCCGCCGCAGATTGGCCGGCAGGGTGCGACAGGCCAGGGCGATGACCACGGCGTTATCCCCGCTCAGGAGGATATCGATCAGGAAGACCTGCAAGGAGATTCCAAAAATCTGGAACGTGCTGTCGAAGTCCATTTCAATGTATTCCGTATGTCACTGTGCGCGGTCCCTGGCTATCCGAACACGCCGACCAGGCCGGTATAGAGTCCGACCCCGCCGGTCACCAGGAACAGCGCGGCAACTGCGGTCGCATAGGCGCCCCGGATCCGGTAGCTGGCCGGGAGCCGATGCCGGGCCAGCTGGTACAGGCACCAGAGCACCAGCGGCAGGAGCATGGCGTTGAGAACGCCCATCGCGATGGAGAGACGGACCAGATTGATCCCGGATGCGACCAGCGTGCCGGCCAGGGCCAGCATCAGCAGGAACGAGCCATAGAAGACCGGTGCCTCGTTCGGCCGATGCTCCAGCGAGTGGCGCAGGCCGAGGATTTCACCGATTGACCAGGCCGAGGTCAGGCAGACGACGATGGTGGCGACCAGTGCGCCGCCACTCAGGCCGAGCGCGAAAACGATATGGCCGAAGGTGCCGCCCAGATGCTGGGTGAAGGCGGATGCGATCTGGGCAACGCTGTCCAGCTCCTGGGCGTGACTGTCCTTGTGGAAGGCGACGGCTGCCGCCACCAGCACGGCGCTGGTGATGATCTGGCTGAGCACGGCCCCGCCCAGGGTATCCAGCCGGGAGATCTTCATGTCCTTGACGGTCAGGCCCTTGTCGACCACGGCGGACTGCTGATAGGCCACGGTCCAGGGCATGATGCAGGTACCCAGGTTCGCGGCCAGCAGGTAAAGGTAATCGTGGGACTGGACCGGTTGGCTGAGTACGTCATCGAGCAGGCCATGCGAGGTGCCGATGGCCTTCCAGGCCACCGCGAGGAAGGCCAGTTCGAACGCGCCCAGAAGGATCGCGGCCTTTTCCAGCGAGTGGTAGGTGCCGGACAGCACCATGGTGAAGATCATGGTCGCCATGGCGACGACGGTCTCCCAGACCGGAATGCCGAAGATCTGGGCCATGCCGGCCATGCCGCTCATCTGCATGACCAGTGCGCCGAAACAGCTGATGACCAGGGCGGCCATGGCCAGGCGCGACAGGACGGGGCCGAAGCTGTGGGTGATCAATTCGCCATAGCCCTTGCCGGTGACCAGGCCAAGCCGGGCCGAAAGTTCCTGTGCCATGAACAGCACCGGGATCAGCGCAAACTGGACCAGCAGCAGTTTGTTGCCCCAGCGCGCGCCGCTCTGTGCCGCGGTGATCACGCTGCCGGCATCGGTGTCGGCCAGCATGACCACGATGCCAGGCCCCAAGGCCATGACGAAGCGGAGCCAGCGGCGCTGGTCAATGGCCATGATGCTCCGCTCCGTAAACAGCGTTGTCGACATGGGCCGTTTTACTGGCGGGCACCCGAGGGGCCGGCCTTGAGGGTGTGCAGGAAGTCCACATTGGGTGAAAGCAGCAAGGTGGGGGCCGAATCGGCCAGTGCGCCGCGATAGGTCAGCAATGAGCGGTAGAACTTGTAGAAGCCCGGGTCCTTGCTATAGGCGGCAGAGAGAATCAGGTTGGCGCTGGCATCCGCTTCGCCGCGCGTGATGTTGGCCTGGCGCTGGGCTTCGGACACGATGACGGTACGCTGGCGGTCGGCCTGGGAGGTGATCTGCTGCGCCCATTCGGCGCCCTGGGCGCGGAGCTGCTTGGCTTCGCGCTGGCGTTCCGATTTCATCCGGTCATAGATGGCCTGGCTGGTTTCAGGGGGCAGGTCGGCCCGGTGGAAGCGCACTGCGACGATCGAAATCCCGAGCGCGGCGGCCCGGTCTTTGACTTCCTTCTGGATCAATCCGACGATCTTGATCCGGCTGTCCGACAGCAGGTCGGTCAGGTTGACCTGGCCCAGTTCACGGCGCAGCGATGAACTCACGATCTGGGACAGGATGGCGCGGGCCTGCTCGTTGGTGTGCACCGCCTGGTAAAAGCGGAGCGAATCGGAAATGCGATAAATCGTGTAGGGGTCGATCTCGACCCGCTTCTGGTCGCCCAGGATGACCTGCTCCGCACTCGGTTCCATGAATTGCAGGCGCTTGTCGAAAAAGCTGACCGACTCGATGAAGGGGCGCTTGAAATGCAGCCCGGGACTCGATACGACCTCGCGCGGGGCGCCCAACTGGATGACCAGCGCCTGCTGGGTTTCGGGCAGGGTATAAAAACAGCTTGAAAGCAGCCCCAGGAGGGCGATGATTGCCAGGGCCACGCCCAGACCGGCACGCTTGATCATGGCTCATTCCTCCTCTTGGAAGTTGGCGTGCCCTGGTTATTGAGCTGCATGTAAGGCATGACGCTGGCACTGCCCTTGCCCGTTGCGTCGATCAGGACCTGCTTGGACCTCTTGAGCATGCCGTCGACACCATCCAGATAGAGTCGCCAGGCCGTCACATCCTTGTGTTTGAGGTAGCTGGCATAGAGCGAGGAAAAGCTTTTCGCTTCGCCTTCGGCCAGGTTGACGACCTGGGCCTTGTAGGCCTCGGCATCCTGGCTGATCTTGTCGGCCTCGCCGCGTGCCTTGGGCAGGATGTCGTTGCTGTATGCCTGGGCGTCGTTGCGCGCCCTTTCCTGGTCGGCGCGGGCGCGCTGGACATCGTTGAAGGCGTCGATGACCTCGGCCGGCGGGTCGACCCGCTGGAGCTGGACCTGGGTGATCAGAATGCCGGCGCCCTCGATGTCGAGGATGTTTTGCAGCAGGTCGCGGGTCTGGTCGGCGACCTGCTGGCGCTTGTCGGACATGGTCGACTGGATCGGGGTGCGGCTGATGATTTCACGCAGTGCGCTTTCCGCCGCGACCTTCACGTTCAACTCGGGATTCTTGATGCTGAACAGGAATTTCCCGGCATCCTTGATCTTCCAGGAGACCGAGCAATCGGCCTCGACGATGTTTTCATCGCCGGTCAGCATCTGTCTCGAATGCGGGTCGTCAGTGGATAGATTGCCTCCGCCAAGGCGCACCTCATTGATCTGGGTTACTTTAGGCAGGATCACCGTTTCCAGCGGAAAGGGCAGGTGGAAATGCAGGCCGGGTTCGGTGGTGTCCACCCAGCGGCCAAGACGGAGTACCACCCCTTGCTCATCGGGTTGTACCTTGTAGAAACTGGACGACAGCCAGATTATTCCCAGCAGCGGCAGCCATAGCCGCCAGCCCTTGTCGTGCAGCCCGAGGGTGTGCATCTTGTCGCTCAGGAAGGCCGCCACCTGGCCAAGCAGCCCGGGCCTTTCTTCCGGTTGTTCGGGTAGCGCAGACTGGGGTTGTTCGTTAGTGTCCATGGTGGGGCCAGAGGCGGTCTGGTGGAATACGGCTCGATTGGGTGGGGTCGATCATCTGGGCGTTAGTGCTGATTTCTGCTTTGATGCCGAAGGGAATGGGTTTCCAGGATGGGTTTGGGCGGGCTGGAGTGTTCCTCTAGCCTGGGCCAAGCCGAACTAAACATGGGCATGCGAATCTATCGGATCGGCGCTTACAAAGTTCTTTCAAGCAGACAAGTGGCCGCTTTATATGGGGTAGTCGAGGATGAGGGTTCTTCTGGTTGAAGACGATGCGGCGTTGCGCAATACGCTGCTGCTTGCGCTGCGCAGCGCGGCTTATGGTGTCGATGCGGTGGCGGATGGGGAGTCCGCCGACATTACGCTGGAAACAGGCAAATACGACTTGATCGTATTGGACCTGGGCTTGCCCAGGTTGGATGGCATCGAGGTGCTGCGCCGGCTGCGCGGCCGTGACGACTGGACCCCGGTCCTTATTCTGACCGCACGGGAAGGGGTCGATCATCGCGTGACCGGGCTGGATGGCGGGGCCGATGATTACCTCACCAAGCCCTTTGAGCTCAAGGAGTTCGAGGCGCGGGTGCGGGCCCTGATCCGCCGCGCCTCGGGCAGCAGGAACATCCTGGTCAATGGTCCGCTCAGTTTCGACACCATCAATCGTCAGGTCACCCTCTCAGGCGCGTTGCTCACTTTCTCGGTACGCGAACTGGCTATCCTGGAGGGCCTGATGCAGCGGGTCGGGCAGGTGGTCCTGAAAAAGCGGCTGGTCCATCAGCTTGGGGATTGGGAGGGTGAGATCGGGAGCAACGCGATCGAAGTCTATATCCATCGCCTGCGCAAGAAACTGTCGCCCCATGGCATCAATATTCACACCATCCACGGTCTGGGTTACCTGCTCGAAGCGCAGAATGAAGACTGACCGCCCCTCGCTCCGGCAAATTCTGCTGGGCTGGCTGTTCCTGCCGATCATGATTCTGGCCTGCGTCTGGACCTGGTCGTCCTACCGGGTGGTCATGCATTTCGCCAACCAGGTTTATGACTGGGAATTGAGCGATTCGGTCCTGGCCCTGGCCAGGCAGGTCGGTTCACAGCCAGGTGCAATCGAGATTGACCTGCCCCTGGCGGCCCGGCAAATGCTGGAGTTCGATCAATATGATCAGGTTTTTTACTCGATCACCGACGATGCCGGCCATGTGCTGGCGGGAAATGCCGCGCTTCCCGTTCAGCGGCCGTCGACACAGGCTGAAACCGTTGCTTACTTTGATGGCCGGGTGAATGGCAGGCCGGTGAGGCTGGCTGAATACGTGCAGCAGGAAGAGGGCGCGTCGAAACGCAGGCTGACTATCCGGGTGGCGGAGACGATCAACAAACGCGAGCGGCTGGCCGGCGAGGTGCTGCTCTATATGGCCATCCCGCAACTCGGGTTTGTCCTGGCCATCGCCTTGCTGGTCTGGGGCGGCATCGGGCGAACCATCTCGCCGTTCAGACGGATACGGGATGCCATCAAGCAGCGCAATCCGCGAGACCTGACGCCGATCGACAACAGGAATCTACCCGCGGAAGCCTACGAACAGGTCCAGGTGATCAATGGGCTGATGGAGCGGCTGGGCCAGGCCCTGGAGTTCCAGAACCAGTTCATTGCCAATGCGGCACACCAGTTGCGCACGCCGGTTACGGTGCTGCGCACGCAGACTGAACTGGCCCTGAGAATGGCCGCGCCGGATCACCTGAAGCCACTCATCCAGGACATGGAGCGTTCGACGGCGCGGCTCTCGCGCCTGACCGGTCAGCTGCTCAATCTTGGCCGGGCCGAGTCCGGAACGGGGCAGATCGAGTGGTCAGCGGTATCGCTTGCTGCAATCGTGGAAGAGGTGGTGGCCATGCTCGCGCCCAAGGCCGTGGCGAAGGGGATCGACATCCATGTCCGGGTTCCGGACCAGACTGTTCTGGTGAAAGGCAACCGACAGTTGCTGGAGGAGATGGCAAGCAACGTCCTGGACAATGCGATCCTGTATACCCAGCCGGGCGGCCGGATCGATATTTCATGGCAGGCTTCAGAAACCAGGGTGACGCTGGCCATTGCCGACAATGGCCCGGGAATTTCCGAAACAGATCGCCCGAAGGTTCTGCAGCGTTTCTACCGTGGGGAGGCAAACGAAGTCGAAGGCAGCGGCCTGGGCCTGGCCATTGCCCACGAAATAGCCCTGTTGCACGCGGGAGCCATACATCTGGCCCCTGCATCGGGTTCGACCGGTCTGGCGGTCACCATGGAGTTGCCCAGATACCCAGGATGATCTGAAAGGTGCTGGTGAAAGCCCGGCTTTGCGCTGGTCTGCAATCAGGCGAGGAATAGCCTGCTGCGTGACCGCAGCACTGCATCAGTTCTGACCAGCCGTTCACATCCGAGTCGGCCAGGTTTGCGCCTCAGGCTGATCGGAAACCTGTCTGATGCAGCCGATGAATCGACTATCTGGCCGACAAGAAGACTGCAACGGCTTCCAATCGCTCGGTAGCCGGATTTCCATTTTTGTCCTTCCGACCTGCTCACTGTCGTGCTTGCTTGGTCTAACCAAACCAGGCCCAGGCCCAAAGGCCTATGCCCCCTGCGGCCGAAATGGAGGCTAGCGCAAACAGCCAGCGGGCACGGGTCAATACCGTGATCGACGCCAGGGAAATGGCAATCTGGATCAGCGTCATCGCGCGTGCCAGAAAATGATGTGGATGCAGCGCCTGTTCGCTGGCGGTATTGGCGGCCTCCGACTTTCTTTCGAACGCTTCGGCCCTGGTTTTGATCTCGTCCTTTTCTTTCGTGTACTTGGCGATCTGCTGGCGGTAGTAGTCCTGTTTGTCGCTGGGGCCCAATTCCGCTGCCATCTCCATCAGATGGCCCTTGGTGCTTTTCGCTTCATAGTAATTCCACTGGTCCGAGGCGAAGGATTTTTGCAAAACAGCCTCATTTTTATACAGCATGGCTTCGTTTGCCGTGCTTCCGCCCTGATAGCTGATGACCGCCCCGATCGTGGACAGGACGGCGGTGAATATGGCTACCTGCTGGCCCAATCCGGGGCCATGGCTGGCCTCATGCTCGACTGCATGATCATGCGCGCCATGAACGTGAAATTCTTCTTCGGACATTGGTTTCCTCGATTTGTGGGTGGATTGAAGTTGGAACGATGGGCATTCAGTGCAGATTCGCCGGGATTTCCGGACAGGCTTCCGGCAGGCCATCGAGCCCTTCCTGCTCATGGCTGAAGACCGGGTGGCGGAGCCCGTCCGGTCCCTGCTCGATACGTATCACATAAATACCGTCGAAATCGGAATCTCCCCAGCGCGGCACTGCGTCCGGCGCGGCATTCAACTGGGCCAGAAGGCGTCTGGCCAGTGCCTCAGCCCAGTGGTGTTCCCAGGCCACGATCTGGGTGCCGGGCGGGGCTGCCAGCAACGTTGTCGCCAGTTCGTTGACCTGGGTCATGCCATATTCGACATGGACAGGCAGGCCGCTGCGGATCGCCAGGGGTTCGATCGTGGCCAGGGGCCTGACATAGGCATAGGGTATGCCCTGATCTTTCTTGAGCACGGCCGGGTCAGGTGCGTAGATCGCTATCGGCTTGCCATAGCGCGCCAACAGGACAGGCGCAAGGGCCAAAGAGCGGTTGAGTCCCTGGCAGGTCAACTGGCCCAGACCCAGGTCAGGCTTTTCGGCATGCCTCACGATGACGATAGTGCTGCCTGACCAGGCCGAACCGGACCAGGCAGAAATCAGGATATAGCTGGCGACAAGGAGTTTCAGTGCAGTCATGGGTTTGCAGTGGATGTTGAAAGTGGACAGAACCAGCCTCGACCGAAACGCGGGGAGAGCCTGTCAGCCTGCCCTCAAGGCCGCTGCGCACTCGGAAACCAGTTTCGGCCCCCGGAAGATCAGGCCGCTGTACAACTCGACCAGGCTGGCACCCAGTCGGATTTTATCCGCCGCATCCTCACCCTTGAGTATGCCGCCGACGCCGATCAACGGGATTTCCCCCTTCAACGCGCCACCGAAGGCCAATGCGGCCAGTACCCGGTCCGAACCGCGTTTCACCGGTGCGCCGGACAGTCCGCCGGTCTCGTCACCGTGTGCCAGATGATCGACGCCGGTGCGGGCAAGTGTGGTGTTGGTGACGATGACGGCATCGACCCGGTGCTTGCGGAACAGGTCGGCCATCTCGGCGATCTGCGCATCGTCCAGATCGGGGGCGATCTTCACTGCAAACGGGGTGTATTTGCCGTGCTGGTTGGCCAGCTTCGCCTGCTCGGCCTTGAGCGCGGCGAGCAGGGCGTCCAGTTCGCTGCCGGATTGCAGCGAGCGCAGGTTTTTGGTGTTGGGCGAGGAGATATTGACGGCCACGTAGCTGGCCCGCTGGTAGACCTTGCGCAGGCCGATCAGGTAGTCCTCGGCCGCGTTCTCGATCGGGGTGTCGGCATTCTTGCCGATGTTGATGCCGAGCACGCCCTTGAAGCTGGAGCGGGCGATGTTTTCCAGCAGGGCATCGACGCCATGGTTGTTGAACCCCATGCGGTTGATGATGGCCTTGGCTTGAGGCAGGCGGAAAATGCGCGGCTTGGGGTTGCCCGGTTGCGGCCGGGGCGTGACCGTGCCGACCTCGACGAAGCCGAAACCCATGGCGGTCCAGGCGTCCAGACACTCGCCGTTCTTGTCCAGGCCGGCGGCGAGGCCGACCGGATTGGGGAATTCGAGGCCCATGACCGTGCGCGGGTCGTCCGGCACCGAGGGCAGGCCGGCCCTTATCAAGACGGCTGGCGTGTTGCGCAGGGCGTCCAGGGTCAGGTTGTGCGCGGTTTCCGGGTCAAGGCGGAACAGCAGGGGGCGCAGCAGAGGGTAAA
>JBBIJC010000053.1:0-16618 GCA_037446165.1 Hydrogenophilales bacterium
ACCCAGCTTGATCAGACTCAGTGGCTCAGGACAGGTGGGCGGGCTACACGCTTACGGTATGACGTCCTAGGATGTGCTCTATCCTCCCTTGACCGACAAATTTTTATCTGGACATGGATAGTATCAAACGACCGGTTCTGGCAGTTAGCGGAAGTCACAGACTCAGGAGGCAAAGGTCGTCTTGAGGTTCCCAGCGGCCAAACACAGACACACCAGAAAGCAGCCATCCCCCAACCAAGACGTAGCCTAAGTGGCAGTTCCACCAAGGCATGGCAACCAGACGGAACTATGCAGAGGCCGCTAGAAGCCCCGGTTCTGCCAACACGCCCTGATCGCTGCAATCCTTGAGCCCCACCCCGGTCAGTCCCAACCGTATCGCCTCGTTGGCGAGCCAGATCGCCTTGCGTGCCGCGGCGTCGTAGCCGAGGCCTTCCGGGCGGATGTTGGAGATGCAGTTGCGCTCCGAGTCCTGGCGTCCGGTCCTGGGCGCGTGGGTGAGGTAGAGGCCGAGGCTGTCGGGTGAGGTGAGGCCGGGACGTTCGCCGATCAGGACGGCGACCAGCTTTGCGTTCAGCAATTCGCCGATGGGGTCGCCGAGGGCGACGCGGGCCTGGCTGGCGAGCACCACCGGGCCGAAGCGCCAGGCCTTGGGCAGGGCGGCGCGGATGCGCTCCAGCAACGGCCTGGCGTGGCGGCTGACGGCGAGTGAGGACAGGCCATCGCCGACCACGGCGACGAAATCCCAGCCCTTGTCGGGATGGGCGCGCAGGGCCTCGGCGCTGTCCGGCGCGAGCTGGCGGCCGAGGTCGGGCCGGAGCAGATAGCTGGAACGGTCGGACGCGGCGCTTTTCACGTTCTGGGTGTCGAAGCCGGCCTGCGCCAGTTCGTCGGCCAGCGCGGCCAGGTCGAGCGGGCGGTGCACGGCGTCGCGGGCCAGTGCGTGGGCGTAGCCGAAGTTGAGGATTTCATTGGTCGGCAGGCTGTCGCCGGCGCGGCCGAGGGCGATGCGGGCGCGGGTGAAGCGGCGCAGGTTGGCCCACGGGTCGGCGGTGGTGAGTTCTCGTCCGGCCATGGTCGATTCAGGCGGCGAGCCAGTTGCGCGGGCCGCCGGACAGCAGCGGGTGGTTGGGCGGGATCGGCCGGATGCGGCCGTCGCGGTCGGCGATGTCCATCTCCATCAGCCAGCGTTCGAATTCCGGCGCCGGCTTGAGGCCGAGCAGGCGGCGCAGGTAGAGGGCATCGTGGAACGAGGTGCTCTGGTAGTTGAGCATGATGTCGTCGGCGCCGGGTACCCCGATCAGGAAGGTGAGGCCGGCGGTGGCGAGCAGGGTCATCAGGTTGTCCATGTCGTCCTGGTCGGCCTCGGCGTGGTTGGTGTAGCAGACGTCGCAGCCGAGCGGCACGCCCATCAGCTTGCCGCAGAAGTGGTCTTCCAGGCCGGCGCGCACGATCTGCTTGCCGTCGAACAGGTATTCGGGGCCGATGAAGCCGACCACGGTGTTGGTGAGCAGCGGCTTGAACCGGCGGGCGACGGCGTAGGCGCGTGCCTCGCAGGTCTGCTGGTCGACGCCGTGGTGGGCGTTGGCGGACAGGGCAGAACCCTGGCCGGTCTCGAAGTACATGACGTTGTCGCCCAGGGTGCCGCGACTGAGCGACAGCGCGGCCTGATAGGCCTCGTCCAGGATGGCGAGCGAGATGCCGAAGCCGCGGTTGGCCTGCTCGGTGCCGGCGACGGACTGGAACACCAGGTCGACCGGCACGCCCTTTTCCATCAGCTGGATCTGGTTGGTGACGTGGGTCAGCACGCAGGACTGGGTGGGGATGTTGAAGCCGCGGATGAATTCGTCGAGCAGGTAATACAGCTCGGTCAGCGCGGGGATGCTGTCGCTGGCCGGGTTGATGCCGATGACCGCGTCGCCGGCACCGTAGAGCAGGCCATCGACCACCGAGGCGGCGATGCCGCGCGGGTCGTCAGTCGGGTGGTTGGGTTGCAGCCGCACCGACAGCCGACCGGGCAGGCCGATGGTGTTGCGGAAGGCGGTGGTCACGCGGCATTTGCGTGCAGCCAGGATCAGGTCCTGGTTGCGCATCAGCTTGCTCACCGCCGCCGCCATCTCGGGCGTGACGCCGGGGGCGATGCGCGCCAGGGCGGCCTCGTCGGCGGCGTCGGACAGCAGCCAGTTGCGGAAATCGCCCACGGTCAGGTGGGCGATTTCCGCAAAGGCCACGGCGTCGTGGCTATCGAAGATGAGTCGGGTCACCTCGTCGCTTTCGTAGGGGATCAGGACTTCCTCCAGAAAGCGCTTGAGCGGCACCTCGGCCAGGCACATTCGGGCCGCCACGCGCTCGGCGTAGCTGCCGGCGGCGATCCCGGCGAGGTAGTCGCCGGAGCGGGCCGGGGTGGCCTTGGCCAGAAGATCCTTCAGGTCCCGGAAGACATAGGACTCCTGGCCGACGCTGTGCCGGTAGCTCACGCCTCGTTGGCCTCGAAGGCGCCGATCTCTTCGGCCATGGTCTCGAACGGGCCGCGCAGCAGGTGATCCTCGGCCGCCTCGCGCCGTACCCGGGTGGTCAGGAAGTAGCCGTAGCCGAGCACCAGCAGGCCGGCGAAGAGCATGGCCAGCAACTGGTTGTAATAGATCATGGTGATCAGGCAGACCACCGCCAGCACCAGCGCCACAGCCGGGAACAGCGGGTACATGATGGCCGGGAAGGGGCGGCTCAGCGTGGGTTCCTTCTTGCGCAGCTTGAACAGGCTGAGCATCGACACGATGTACATGACGATGGCGCCGAACACCGACATGGTGACAATGTTGGCGGTCAGGCTCTGGCCGCCGAAGCTGAGCAGCTCGTCGCTGTAGATGGCGGCGATGCCGACCGCGCCGCCGGCCAGGATGGCGCGGTGCGGGGTCTTGAAGGTGGGATGCACGGCGGCAAAGTACTTGGGCATGTAGCCGGCCCGGGCCAGGGCAAAGATCTGGCGCGAATAGCCCAGGATGATGCCGTGGAACGAGGCCACCAAGCCGAACAGACCGATCCAGACCAGCATGTGCAGCCAGCCGCTGTTGGCACCAACGACCAGTTTCATGGCCTGCGGCAGCGGGTCGTTGATGTTGGACAGGGCCTTCCAGTCGCCCACGCCGCCGGCGAAGATCATCACGCCGAAGGCCAGCACCAGCAGGGTCAGGATGCCGGCGATGTAGGCCACCGGCACGGTGCGCTTCGGGTCCTTGGCCTCTTCCGCCGCCATCGCCACGCCCTCGATGGCGAGGAAGAACCAGATCGCGAACGGGATCGCCGCGACGATGCCGGACAGGGCGAGCGGGCCGAAGCTGTCCTGGCCGGACCAGCCGTGGGCGACGAAGTTGGCGAACGAGAAGCCGGGCGAGACCACGCCCATGAACACCAGCAACTCGGCGATGGCGAGCAGGGTGACGAACAGCTCGAAGGTGGCCGCGATCTGCACGCCGATGATGTTGAGCGTCATGAACACGACGTAGGCCCCGACCGCCATGGTCTTGGGGTCCACCTCGGGAAACTGGACGTTGAGGTAGGCGCCGATGGCCATGGCGATGGCCGGCGGCGCGAACACGAACTCGACCAGGGTGGCGAAGCCGGCGATGTAGCCGGCGGTTGGCCCGAAGGCGCGCCGGGCATAGGCCATCGGCCCGCCGGCGTGCGGAATGGAGGTGGTCAGCTCGGTGAAGCTGAAGATGAAAGTCGTGTACATGGCCGCGACCAGCACCGACGTCACCAGGAAACCCAGCGTGCCGGCCTTGTCCCAGCCGTAGCTCCAGCCGAAATACTCGCCCGAGATCACCAGCCCGACCGCGATCCCCCACATGTGCCACGCGCCCAGCGTGGGCTTCAATGTTGCCTGACTCATTTCATCTCTCCTGCAGATTTAAGAACGCGGACATAAACCTGGTTGCCGCCATGAATACCCTGGACGATCCAGCCATTATTGATTCGGCCCGAAATTGAGCGGATAACCGTTCGCCCTGAGATTCGAAGGGCCTGATCAATAGGCGGACACACCCTTGATCCGAATCTATGCGTGGAGAGAGACGGCGGCTATCCCGTTTCGGCAATCCTTGAAGTTGCAGATTGGTCGCCTGCTGGCGGATGGCGGATCTAAGGAAACGCTGATTTATTCGTCATCCCCGCGTAGGCGGGGATCCAGTGCCTTGATTCGACTGGGCTCCCGCCTACGCGGGAGCGACGAAGTCGATTAAATCAGCGTTTCCCTAAGGTTGAACCGGACCTGGCGGATTACTTGGCATGGCCGGGCCCGTTATGGCGTTGCTGGAAATGGGCTACCTGGTGTTCAGGGACTTGATCCAGGCGTTCTGACAAAGCCGGCGGCGGCGGGTTTCCAGCAACGCGCGCACCTTGTCGCGGACCTGGGTCACCGGAACTGGCCCGGCAGGCAGGATTTGATCGCAGCGCAGGATGTGGAAACCGAGTTCCGATTCCACCACCGGGCTGACGGCCATCGCTTCCATGGCGAACAGGACCGCCTCTAGCTCAGGGTAGAGCTTGCCGCGGACCACGTCGCCAAGCAGGCCGCCCTGCATCGCGGTCGGACATTCCGAGTGCTTCAACGCCTGTTCCTCGAACCGTTTCGGGTCTTTGGCCAGACGGACGGCGATCTCGTCGATCCGCTTGCGGGCAAGTGCACGGCCATTGTCGGCCAGTTCGTCGTTGACGGTGACCAGGATATGCCGGGTGCGGCGTATCTCCGGACGCATGAACTCGTCCAGGTGGAATTGATAATACAGATCGACATCGACATCGCTGACCCGGGCCGAGCGGCTGGCGACCTTCTCCAGAATCGCATCGACCTTCATCTCGCGGGCCAGGGCGTCAGCATACTGGGCAACCGTCAGGCCATTGCCGGCCAGATCGTTCTGGAACGACTCGTCGTCGGCATAGCGGTCGCGCACTTCGGCCAGTGCAGCCTGGATGGTGGCCTCCGGCACGGCCACGTCACACGCCTCCGGGCTGGCCAGGACCCTGGCTTCGAGGGCCAACTGGCGCAGCGCCAGATGCTCGGCCCTGGCCAGCTCCTCGTTCGATAGCGCATGGGTGCTCTTGCCGAACAGGCTGCTGGCCGTCTTCAGGACCAGATAGGCGGTGTCCAGATCAAGCCTCTTGCTCATCGCCATACTCGACCAGCGGCGCCAGGACCCGCTCCGGCACCTGCAACACCTGACCAGGGAAATGGACGTGGTATTGGACGCCGGCATCGGTCTCGCGCACCACCCGCATCACTTCGCCTTCGGTTCCGGCCGGCACCAGCACTTCGCCGCCAACCGCCAGGCTGAGTACGGCGCGCACCTTCTCGCGGGTTTCGAACTTGCTCGGTGTCCAGGGTTCGTCGACCCCGATCAACTCTTCCTCGCGGCAGCCCACGATGCGGTCCTGATCGAAAAAATTCACCGTGTAGATCAGCTGATCCTGCAGGAAGGTGCCGACGTTCATCACATAGCCGATGGAGCCCCGGCGAACCAGCAGATTACCCATCACCAGGCCCGGAAATGTGCCATCGTTGCGCACGTTGCGGATGACCCGCACCTGATCGCCGTATTCGAATCGCGGCCGCATGGCATCAGGCTCCGAGAGCGCCTTCCGAACTGTGGCAGGGGCCTTTGCTGCCACAGCCGCAATCGCCGGCAGCTGGGCTCGGCAGCGGTGCCTGCCTGGCCACGCTGATCGAACTCAAGGGCACAAAGGTTGTTTGCGGTTCGTGCATGTGGAACACCTTGAAGACCTTTTCGGTCAGGGCGTCGGACTGCACGAAGTCCTCGTAGGCCCTGGCCAGCAGGGCGGTATAGGCCGAACGCCGAGCGCCGTCCTCGGTGGGCAGGGCGCCGGTCTTGCCGATGTAGTCATGGAAGCGCTGCAGAATGTGCAGGCGATTCACATGGACCACGGCGGGTTCATACGGGATGCCGAAATAGTTGAGGAAGTCCTCGGCGGATTCCAGTTCTTCCAGCGCTTCGTCCAGGGTCAGTTCGTCCATTTCAGTTCTCCATTGAGTTGATGATCAGGCGGCCTCTTCCAGCCGCGCGGCGACGGCATCGACGATCACCGCCAGCAGGGCCTTGCCACCGAACCGGTCGTGGCTGTCGAGTTCGATCAGCTTTTCGATCTGCGCCCGGCCCTGCTCCATGCGGCCCAGACGCAGGTTTATGTAACCGGTGGCCTTGAGCACATGCAGGTAAAAACGCAGCAGGCCCATCGATTTCATCACCGCCTGGCCGAGCAGGGCCGGATTCAGACGCGACCAGTGCTCGGGCAGGCCAAGCCGCTGGCCGACAATGCGCAAGGCCCGCTCGCCGACCAGCAAGGCCTCGTCCAGGCGGTGCTGGTAAAAGTAGTAGCGATAGACCGCGACCAGCACCAGCAAGGATTCCGGCGCCAGAAAATAGGCCTTGTGCAGCAGGGGTTCGGCCGTGCCGCTGCCATATGCCTGGCTGGCCTGGGCCAGCAGGTTCTGGATCTCGTCGGGGACCGGTTCGTCGAAGTAGAGCGAGGCCTGGTCGAATTTCAGCAGGTCCATCTCAGCGGGCCCTTTTCATCTTGTAGGTGGAGCCGCACAAGTCGTCGGCCTCGCAGGTCGAACACTGGCCGTCGACCGCTTCGCCCCGCGCCTGCAGGGCGTGTTCCAGAACCTCGATCCGCTCCATCAGGCAGGCAATGGCCTTGCCCACCGGGTCGGGGATCAGGTGATGATCGAGGTTCATGCCCAGGGTGTTTTCGCCGATGGCGTCGAGCCGGGCCACCAGCTTGCCGGGGATGCCGACCACGGTCTTGTGCGCCGGCACGTCCTTCACCACCACCGAGTTGGCGCCGACCCGGACCTGTTCGCCAAGCGTGATCGCGCCCAGTATTTTTGCGCCGGCGCCGACCACCACGCCGTTGCCCAGCGTGGGATGGCGCTTGCCCTTGTTCCAGGTGGTGCCGCCCAGGGTGACGCCGTGGTAGAGGGTGACGTCGTCGCCGATCTCGGCCGTCTCGCCGATCACCACGCCGGCGCCGTGGTCGATGAAAAAGCGGCGGCCGATGTTGGCGCCGGGATGGATGTCGATGTTGGTCACCAGCCGCGCAAACCAGGCCAGCAGCCGGGCCGGATAGCGCAGCCCCAGGCGCCACAGGCGGTGGGCGATGCGCTGCATCAGGATGGCGTGCACGCCGGGATAGGTGGTGATCACCTCGAAGCTGGAACGCGCCGCCGGGTCGCGCTGGAACACGCAGCGGATGTCTTCCCTAAGCAACATGAACAGACCGGGTTTTTTGCCGTCATTCCCGCCTGCGCGGGAATGACCGGGAGAGGAAGTTGATGCCGTATTCATTTCAGCTCACTCTAATGAACCGCGGCGGGCGACGTGCGCCCGATCAGCCGCTGGTACAGGAAGAGCAGTTCCTGATCGGCCGGCGAGCGCTTGGCTTTCTCGGCAAAGGCCCGGATGTCGGGCAGCAGCTCGCGCGCCTCGGCCGGGCTCAGGGTCAGGCCCATGCGGGCATAGGCGGCCAGCACACCCTTGGAGCCGGAATGCTTGCCAACCACCAGGCGATGGGCGCGGCCGACCTCGACCGGGTCGAAGCCCTGGTAGTTCTCGGGGTCCTTGAGCAGGCCGTCGACATGGATGCCCGCCTCGTGGGTGAACACGCCCTCGCCGACCACGCTCTTCTGCCAGGCCACCGGCCGGCCGGAGGCGGCGGCGACCTTCTGCGACAGGGTGGGGAAGGCCGCCAGGTTGACCCCGGTATCGAGGCCGTAGAGTTTCTTCAGGCCCAGCGCCACCTCCTCCAGCGGCGCGTTGCCGGCCCGTTCGCCCAGGCCGTTGACCGTGGTGTTGACGTGGCTCGCACCGGCGCGGCAGGCGGCCAGGGTGTTGGCGGTGGCGAGGCCGAGGTCGTCGTGGGCATGCATCTCGATCTCCAGATCGCACACCCCGCGCAGGGTGCGGATGGTCTCGTGCACGCCGAACGGTTCCATCACGCCCAGGGTATCGGCGAAGCGGAAGCGGCGCGCGCCGGCCGCCTGCGCCGCGGTCACCACGCGCATCAGGAAATCGAGGTCGGCGCGCGAGGCGTCCTCACCGCCGACGATCACCTCCAGACCCATGTCGTGAGCGCGCGGCACCATCTCGGCGATGGTCTTCAGCACCCACTCGCGGTTGCGGTGCAGCTTCTTGCCGATGTGGATGTCGGACACCGGGATGGACAGGTCGACCAGGTCGACCCGCATGTTGCGGCAGGCCTCCAGGTCGCCGCCGTGCATGCGGCTCCAGACCACCAGCCTCGCATTCAGGCCCAGCGCCGCCACGGCGCGGATGCTCTCGCACTCGCCGTCGCCCATGGCCGGGATGCCGACTTCCAGCTCCGGCACGCCCAGTGCATCGAGCCCACGCGCGATGTCCAGCTTCTCCTCCAGGGTGAAGGCGACGCCGGCCGACTGTTCGCCGTCGCGCAGCGTGGTGTCGTCGATGGTGATGGTGCGGGGTGGCATGACGCGGTCCTAGGCGTAAGTCGGCGCGAACGCCTTCTCCGGTTCTGCCGCCGGACCGGCCTCGCCCCAGTAGGGCGACAGCTTGCGCAACTGGGCGACGATCTCCGGCACGACCTGGATCACCCGGTCAACCTCGGCCTCGGTCGAGTAACGCGACAGCGAGAAGCGGATGGTGCCGTGCGCCGCGGTGTAGGGGATGCCCATGGCGCGCATGACGTGGCTCGGCTCCAGCGAGCCGGAGGTGCAGGCCGAGCCGGACGAGGCGGCGATGCCGAACTTGTTCAGCAGCAGCAGGATGGCCTCGCCCTCGATGAATTCAAAAGCGATGTTGCTGGTGTTGGGCAGGCGGTTGGTGACATCGCCGGTGGCGAAGGCGCGCGGCACCTTGGCCAGGATGCCGGCCTCCAGCTTGTCGCGCAGCCGCTTCACCTCGGTGTTCTCGAATTCCATGTGCTGCCGGGCCTGTTCGCAGGCGAGCCCGAGGCCGACGATGGATGCGGTGTTCTCGGTGCCGGCCCGGCGGCCGCGTTCCTGATGGCCGCCACGAAGCAGCGGACGGAAGCGCACGCCGCGCTTCAGGTAGAGCACCCCGACGCCCTTGGGCGCGTGCAGCTTGTGGCCCGACAGCGAGAGCATGTCGATCTTGGAGTTCTTCAGGTCGATGGGCACCTTGCCCACGGCCTGCACCGCATCGGTATGGAACGGCACGCCGGCGGCGCTGGCCATCTCGGCCATCCACTCGACCGGGAACAGGCTGCCGGTCTCGTTGTTGGCCCACATCACCGAGACCACGGCGACCTTGTCGGTCAGCACCTTGGCGTATTCTTCCAGGTCCAGCCGGCCCTTGTCGTCGACCTTGAGGAAATGGGTCTTGTAGCCTTCCTTTTCCAGGTGACTGCACAAGGCCAGTACCGCCGGGTGTTCGATGGTGGTGGTGATGATCTCCTTGCGCTCCGGGTTGGCCTTCAGCGCCGACAGGATGGCGGTGGAGTCGGACTCAGTGCCGCAGGAGGTGAAGATGATCTCGGACTCATGCTCGGCGCCGAGCAGTTCCTGCACCTGCATGCGGGCCTTCTTGATCGCCAGGCCGACCTTGTTGCCGAAGCTGTGCATCGAGGAGGGGTTGCCGAACTGCTCGGTGAAGAAGGGCAGCATGGCCGCGACCACCGCATCGTCGACGCGGGTGGTGGCGTTGTTGTCGAGGTAGATGCCGTCCATTGCGGTCTCCTTAAACGTGGCTGGCAGCGCGGGCATACGAGCCGGCCCGCGACGGCACCACCTTGACGAATTCGCCCAGGTCTTCCATCAGCTTGGTCTGGATGCCCTGCAGGGTCTGCGCTTCCATCTGGCAGCCGGAGCAGGCGCCGATCATGTTGACGTAGATGGTCTTGCCATCGACATCGACCAGTTCGATGTCGCCGTGGTCACGCTGCAGCTGCGGCCGGATGCCGTCCAGGATCATCTCGATCCGCTTGATCCGTTGCAGGTTGTTAAGCTTGCCGGGTTTCTCTTCTTCCTTGAGCACGACGGCATGCGGGGAGAAGGTTTCGCCGCGCTCGGCCATCACCTTGGTCAGGATTTCCTCGATGCCCTCATGGCAGGACGAGCAGCCGCCGCCGGCCTTGGTGTAATTGATCACGTCCTCGACGCAGGACAGGTTGTTGGCCCGTACCGTTTCTTCGATCAGCACGGCGTCGATGGCGAAGCACTTGCAGATCAGCGCGCCTTCCTCGTGGTCGTCCTTCCACTCCTCGCCACGGTAGTTGGCGACCGCGGCATGCAAGGCCTCGCGGCCCATCACCGAGCAGTGCATCTTCTCCGGCGGCAAGCCGTCGAGGTAGTCGGCGATGTCCTGGTTGGAGACCTTGAGCGCGTCATCCAGGGTCATGCCCTTGATGATCTCGGTCAGCGCCGAACTGGAGGCGATGGCCGAGCCGCAGCCGAAGGTCTGGAAGCGTGCGTCCTGGATGGTCTCCGTCTCCGGATCGACCTTGAGCATCAGGCGCAGCGCATCGCCGCAGTTGATCGAACCGACATCGCCGACCGCGTTGGCATCATTCAGCGCGCCGGCATTGTGCGGGCTGAAGAAGTGTTCCTTGACCTTGTCCGAGTAGTCCCACATGGCGGTGTTCCTTTATGCGTTGAACGACGAGCCGCAGGCACAGCTGCTGGTCGCGTTGGGGTTTTCGAACTTGAAGCCGGAGCCGTTCAGACTGTCGACGAAATCGACGGTCACACCATTGAGCAACGGGGCGGAGAACGGATCGACCAGCAGTTTGACCGTACCCAGTTCGACGACGACATCGTCTGGAGCGACCGTTTCTTCCAGGCTCATGCCGTACTGGAACCCGGAACAGCCACCACCCGAGATGGCGATGCGCAGGCCAGCCACGGGACTGGCCGCGCCCTGAATGAACTTCTCTACAGCGGATTGAGCCTTGGGGGTCAGCGTAATCATGTCGGTATCTCCTGTGTTGAACCTCTGTGCTGGAGCTATCGCAATGGCTGTGCCAAACCCTGGAATGAACTTATCTATCTGATTTTCATGGAATTATAAATTTCGGATCAGCCCAACTCCGTGTCCGGAAGGCCACTCGAACCTGGCCTTGTCGGGTTTGCGACAGACACCCCGGCCGCCGGCCTGCGGCAAGCGGCGGATTTGCCTGTGTTTTATTCAGTGGCGCGGGGATTGCTAGATCACGGGCACCCTCCATCACACGACAGGAACCGCCATGGCCCGCATCGGAATCTTCTTCGGCAGCAACACCGGCAACACGCGCAAGATTGCCAAGATGATCAGGAAGCGTTTCCCCGACGACGCACTGTTCGCCGACCCGCTCAACGTCAACAAGGCCACGCCCGAACTGCTGGCCGGCTTCAGCCACCTGATCCTGGGCACGCCCACGCTCGGCGATGGCGCCCTGCCCGGCCTGGACAACGACTGCCAGAACCCGAGCTGGGCCGAATTCCTGCCCCAACTGGCAGATGCCGACTTCAGCGGCAAGACAGTCGCGCTCTACGGCCTGGGCGATCAGGAGAAATACGGCGACAACTTCTGCGACGCGCTCGGCGCGCTGTATGACTTCGTCGTCGCGCGCGGCGCCCGCGTGGTCGGCGCCTGGCCCACCGACGGCTACGACTTCATCGCCTCGAAGGCCGAACGCGGCGGTGAGTTCGTCGGCCTGGTGCAGGACCTGGACAACCAGAAGATGCTGCTCGAAACGCGTCTGGAAGACTGGCTGAAGCGGATCGCACCGGAATTCGGCCTGCCGGTATAACCGCCGGGCATAGCTTGATCGTCTCGCCAGCGGCCAGGCGCTGTTTGCACTGACTCTGCGTCATGCCGGCCATGCATGAACGATGATGGCCGCTTGCCACAGGCTCTGGTTGGCACTCCGCCATGCTGGTGGTCGTCGATTTGCAATCCGCTTCTTTATGCTTTCTTAACAACAATCCGTGCAGTCTTAGCCTCATCTTTAGCACCAGGCATCTAGAGTTCATAGCACCCAAGCTGACTTAGCAAGGAGTTGTCATGGACCTGATCTATCTCGCCGGCATCGGCCTGTTCTTCGCCCTGATGGCCACCATGGCCGTCGGCTGCTCCCGTCTTGGAGGCGCCAAATGAACTGGCTGCTCATCGTCAGCGCCGTCGTCGCGGTCGCGCTGCTCGTCTATCTGATCGCTGCCCTTCTCCACCCTGAGGACTTCTCATGACCAATCATGCCTGGCTCCTGCTCGGAGCCTATCTGGCGATCCTGCTGCTCGCGGCCAAACCGCTCGGCATCTACATCGCCAATGTGATGGAAGGCCGCCTGCCGTCTTGGATCGGCGGCACCGAATCCCGGCTCTATCGCCTGTGCGGCATCCGCAAGGACGAGGAAATGGGCTGGCTGAACTATGCCCTGGCCATCCTGCTGTTCAACCTGCTCGGCGCGCTGGCGGTCTATGGACTGCAGCGGCTGCAGCTCTGGCTGCCGCTGAATCCGCAATCGATGGCCAACGTCAGCCCGGATTCGTCGTTCAATACCGCCGTCAGCTTTGCCACCAACACCAACTGGCAGGGCTATGTTGGTGAAACGACGATGAGCTACCTGACCCAGATGCTCGGCCTGGCGGTGCAGAACTTCTTCTCCGCCGCCACCGGCATCGTCGTGGTCATCGCCCTGATTCGCGGCTTCGCCCGGCACACGGCGAAGACCATCGGCAACGCCTGGGTCGACCTGACCCGGATCACGCTCTACGTGCTGCTGCCGATCTCGCTGATCTACGCGATGTTCCTGGTCGGCCAGGGCGTGATCCAGAACTTCGACGCCTACAAGGACGTGACCACTGTCGAGATGACCAAGTACGACACGCCCAAGCTCGACGCCGCCGGCCAGCCGATCAAGGACGCCAAGGGCAATCCGGTCAACGAAACCGTCTCGCAGCCGACCCAGACCCTGGCCATGGGCCCGGTCGCCTCGCAGGAAGCGATCAAGATGCTGGGCACCAATGGCGGCGGTTTTTTCAACGCCAACTCGGCGCATCCTTATGAGAACCCGACCCCGCTGGCCAACTTCGTCCAGATGCTGTCGATCTTCCTGATTCCGGCCGCGCTCTGTCTGAGCTTCGGCCGCATGGTCGGCGACATGCGCCAGGGCTGGGCGGTGCTGGCGACCATGACGCTGATGTTCGCGGTCATGGCGGTGGCCGCGATGAGCTTCGAGCACCAGGCCAACCCGCTGTTGACCCAGCTCGGGGTCGACCCCGCCATGGGCAACATGGAAGGCAAGGAAACCCGCTTCGGCATTGCCGATTCCGGCCTGTTCGCCACCATCACCACGCTGGCCTCGTGTGGTGCGGTCAACGCCATGCATGATTCCTTCACGCCCATGGGCGGTTTCGTGCCGCTGTGGAACATGATGCTGGGCGAAGTGGTGTTCGGCGGCGTCGGCACCGGCCTGTACGGCATGCTGGTGTTCGCCATCATGGCGGTATTCATCGCCGGCCTGATGATCGGGCGCACGCCGGAATACCTGGGCAAGAAGATCGAGGCCTACGAGATGAAGATGGTATCGATCGCCATCCTGGTCACGCCGCTCCTGGTCCTGACCGGGACCGCCGTGGCGGTCATGGTCCCGGCCGGCGTGGCCGGCATTGCCAACCCCGGCGCCCACGGCTTCTCGGAAATCCTCTACGCCTTCACCTCGGCCGCCAACAACAACGGCAGCGCCTTCGCCGGCCTGTCGGCCAACACGCCGTTCTACAACGTCATGCTCGGCATCGCCATGTGGTTCGGCCGCTTCGGCGTGATCGTGCCGGTGCTGGCCCTGGCCGGCGCACTGGCCACCAAGAAACGCATCGCGGTCAGTGCCGGCACCATGCCGACCCACGGTCCACTGTTCGTCGTGCTGCTGATCGGCACGGTGGTGCTGGTCGGCGCCCTGAACTACGTTCCCGCGCTCGCGCTCGGGCCGGTGGTCGAGCAGCTGATGCTCGGCGCTGCCCACTGAGCCGAAGGAGAAAAATCAAATGTCGCACAAGAAATTGGCCATGTTCGATCCGGTGCTGGTCAAGCCGGCGATCGTCGATTCGTTCCGGAAGCTGAACCCCGCCGTGCAGTGGCGCAACCCGGTCATGTTCGTCGTCTACATCGGCAGCCTCCTGACCTCGCTGCTCTGGCTGCAGGCCCTGGCCGGGCAGGGCGAGGCCCCGGCCGGCTTCATCCTGGCCATAGCCCTCTGGCTGTGGTTCACCGTGCTGTTCGCCAACTTCGCCGAGGCCCTGGCCGAAGGCCGCAGCAAGGCCCAGGCCGCCTCGTTGCGCGGCCTGAAGAAAGAGACCATCGCCAAAAAGATCAAGGGCGAGAAGGTCACCGAGATCTGGACCACGGTGCCAGCAACGGATTTGCGCAAAGGGGACATTTTCATCGTCCATGCCAGCGAAACCATCCCGGCCGACGGCGAGGTCATCGACGGCGTGGCCTCGGTCGACGAGTCCGCCATCACCGGCGAATCGGCGCCGGTCATCCGCGAGGCGGGCGGCGACTTCTCGGCCGTCACCGGCGGCACCCGCGTGCTGTCGGACTGGCTGGTGGTGCGCGTGACGGTCAACCCCGGCGAGACCTTTGTCGACCGCATGATCGCCATGGTCGAAAGCGCCAAGCGCCAGAAGACACCGAACGAGATCGCCCTCACCATCCTCCTGGTGGCGCTGACCATCGTCTTCCTGGGCGTCACCGTCACCCTGCTGCCCTACTCGATGTTCAGCGTCGGCGTGGCCAAGGCCGGTACGCCCATCACCATCACGGTGCTCATCGCGCTGCTGGTCTGCCTGATCCCGACCACCATCGCCGGCCTGTTGTCTGCTATTGGGGTGGCCGGCATGAGCCGGATGATGCAGGCCAATGTGATCGCCACCTCCGGCCGGGCGGTCGAGGCGGCGGGCGACGTCGACGTGCTGCTGCTCGACAAGACCGGCACGATTACGCTGGGCAACCGCCAGGCGACCAATTTCCTGCATGCCGCTGGCGTGAAGGAAGCGGACCTGGCCGACGCCGCCCAGCTTTCATCCCTGGCCGACGAGACGCCGGAGGGCCGCAGCATCGTGGTGCTGGCCAAGGACAAGTTCAACCTGCGTGGCCGCGACGTGCAGGAACTGGGCGCCCACTTCGTCCACTTCACCGCCCAGACCCGGATGAGCGGCGTCGACCTGAATGACCGCGAGATCCGCAAGGGCGCCGCCGAGGCCGTGCGTGCCTACGTCGCCGAGCGCGGCGGCCACTTCCCGGCCGAGGTGGAAAGCATCGTCGAGAACGTCGCCAAGCGCGGCTCGACCCCGCTGGTGGTGGCCGAGTCGGTGAATGGCAAAGCGCGTGTCCTGGGCGTGGTCGAGCTCAAGGACGTGGTCAAGGGCGGCATCAAGGAGCGCTTCGCCGAACTGCGCCGGATGGGTATCAAGACAGTGATGATCACCGGCGACAACCGCCTGACCGCTGCCTCCATCGCCGCCGAGGCCGGGGTCGACGACTTCCTGGCCGAGGCGACGCCGGAGGCCAAGCTCAAGCTGATCCGCCAGTACCAGGACGAAGGCCGCCTGGTCGCGATGACCGGCGACGGCACCAACGACGCCCCGGCCCTGGCCCAGGCCGACGTTGCAGTGGCCATGAACACCGGCACGCAAGCGGCAAAAGAGGCCGGCAACATGGTCGACCTGGACTCCAACCCGACCAAGCTGATCGAGGTGGTGGAGACCGGCAAACAGATGTTGATGACGCGCGGTTCGCTGACCACGTTCTCCATCGCCAACGACGTGGCCAAGTACTTCGCCATCATCCCGGCCGCCTTCGTCACCACCTACCCGCAGCTCGCCGCGCTCAACGTCATGGGCCTGGCCAGTCCGGCCTCCGCCATCCTGTCGGCGGTGATCTTCAACGCCCTGATCATCATGTTCCTGATCCCGCTGGCGCTGAAGGGTGTGAAGTATCAGGCCCTGGGCGCCGACATCCTGCTGCGCCGCAATCTGCTGATCTACGGCCTGGGAGGGCTGATCACGCCCTTCATCGGCATCAAGCTGATCGACCTGCTGATCGCCGCCACCGGCCTCGCCTGAGATAGGAATCCATCATGAAGACATTGTTGCGTCCCGCCCTTACCCTGTTTGTGATGCTGTCGATGGTTACCGGCATCGTCTACCCGCTGGCCGTGACCGGCCTCGCCAAGGTCGTGTTCCCCGATCAGGCCGCCGGCAGCCTGATCGTCAAGGACGGCAAGCCGGTCGGCTCAACGCTGATCGGCCAGAACTTCACCGACCCGAAATACTTCTGGGGCCGCCCGTCGGCCACCTCGCCGCAGCCCTACAACGCCAGCGCGTCGGGCGGCTCCAACCTGGGGCCACTCAACCCGGCTCTGGTCGATGCGGTCAAGAGCCGCATCGAAGCGCTCAAGGCCGCCGATCCGGGCAGCACCGCGCCGGTCCCGGCCGATCTGGTCACCGCCTCGGCCAGCGGCCTGGACCCGCACATCAGCCCGGCCGCTGCCGAGTATCAGGTGCTGCGCGTGGCCCGTCTGCGCGGCCTGCCGCCCCAGGAAATCCATCGCCTGGTCGCCGAGAACACCGAAG
>JBBIJC010000054.1:0-16418 GCA_037446165.1 Hydrogenophilales bacterium
TAGTCCAATTGCGGTTGCATTTCCAGCCCGGGTCAGAGCGGCGGCTCGCTCCTTTATAATCGGCGCGCCTTTTTGAATCTCAGATTGAAATCATGAAAAAAACATCCGTATTGTTCGTCTGCATGGGAAACATTTGCCGTTCTCCCACTGCCGAGGGCGTTTTCCGCAGAAAGGTGCAGGAGCAGGGGCTGACCGAGACCATTCAGATCGATTCTTCCGGCACCCATGGCTATCACGTGGGCGCCGCCCCGGATGCGCGCGCGCAGAAGGCGGCGTCGGTACGCGGCTATGACTTGTCCAGGCTGGTGGGGCGTCAGGTCAGTGATCAGGATTTCGAATCCTTCGACTACATTCTGGCCATGGACCAGGAGAATCTGAACAATCTGCATTACCGTTGTCCGGATGAACACCGGCACAAATTGGCCTTGTTTCTGTCATTCAGCGCCAAATACCGTGACCAGGAGGTGCCGGATCCGTATTACGGCGGCCCGCGCGGTTTCGAGCATGTGCTCGACATGGTGGAGGACGCCGCTGCCGGACTGCTGGAGGAGATTCGTCGGAGCCAGTCTTGAAAATCAAGGGATTGGCCATAAAACCGTGTGACCGCCAACACGTGTTTGAGCCATGACCGAAAACCAAAATCCTATTGAAGGCGAAATCGTTGAAACCGCCGAGGAAGTCGCCGATCAGCCTACGATCGGCCTGCCGGCCCAGACCCTGCCGTTGACGATCCACCTCCTGCCCCTGACCGAGAAGCCGTTTTTCCCGGCCCAGACCTTGCCCCTGGTGATGAACCAGGGGCCTTGGATGGAAACGGTCAGGCAGATCGGCGAATCCCCGCATCATCTGGTGGGGCTGGTGCTGGTCAACGGCGACAAGTCGGATGACGCCACCGCGGAGGATTTCCATAGCGTGGGCACCCTGGTGCACATGCATCACCCGATGCACTCCGATGGCAAGATCCAGTTCATCGCCGAGGGCATCACCCGGTTCAAGGTGGTGGAGTGGATTTCCGGCAAGCCGCCGTATTACGCCCGGGTGGAATATCTGCCTGCACCCCGCCAGAATCAGGGCGAGGAGATCAAGGCCTATGCCCTGGCCATCATCAACACCATCAAGGAATTACTGCCACTCAACCCGCTGTATTCCGAAGAGATCAAGTTCTTCCTGAACCGGTTTTCGCCCAACGAGCCGGCCTTGCTCACCGATCTGGCCGCCAGCCTGACCTCGGCGCCCAAGGAAAAGCTCCAGGACGTGCTGGAGGCGGTAAACCTTCGCCGGCGCATGGAAAAGGTGCTGGTACTGATCAAGAAGGAACTGGAAGTCGCCAAGCTGCAAAGCCATATCCAGGAAAAGGTCGAGGAAAAAATGACCGAGCAGCAACGGGAATTCTTCCTGCGCGAGCAGCTGCGCACGATCCAGAAAGAACTGGGCATCGCCAAGGATGACCGTACCGTTGATCTGGAACTGTACCAGGAGCGGATCAAGAAACTGACCCTGCCGGCTCATGCCGGCAAGAAGATAGACGAGGAGATGAGCAAGCTGTCCGGCCTGGAGCACGGCTCGCCGGAATACACCGTCACCCGCAATTACCTGGACTGGCTGACCAGCCTGCCCTGGGGCAAGCATACCAAGGACAAGCTCAATCTGGATCGGGCGCGCAAGATACTCGACCACGACCACGATGGCCTGGACGATGTCAAGGAGCGCATCATCGAGTTCCTGGCGGTGGGCACCATGCGGGGCGAGGTTTCCGGTTCGATCTTGCTGCTGCTCGGTCCGCCCGGCGTTGGCAAGACCTCCATCGGCCGCTCGGTGGCCAATGCCCTGGGCCGCAAGTTCTATCGTTTCTCGGTCGGCGGCATGCGCGACGAAGCCGAGATCAAGGGCCATCGCCGCACCTACATCGGCGCCATGCCCGGCAAGTTCATCCAGGCGATCAAGGAAGTCGAGTCGGAAAACCCCATCATCATGCTGGACGAGGTCGACAAGATCGGCGCCTCCTATCAGGGCGACCCGGCCTCGGCGCTGCTGGAGGTGCTCGACCCCGAGCAGAACGCCGAATTCCTCGACCACTATCTGGATGTCCGGTTCGACCTGTCCAAGACCCTGTTCATCTGTACCGCCAACCAGATGGATACCATTCCTGCGCCCTTGCTCGACCGGATGGAGGTCATTCGCCTGTCCGGCTACCTGACCGAGGAAAAACTGGCCATCGCCAAGCATCACCTATGGCCCAAGCAGCTCAAAAAGGCGGGCCTGACCCGTGGCCAGGTCAACATCACCGATGGCGCCATCCGCCGCATCATTGAAGGCTACGCGCGCGAGGCCGGTGTACGACAACTGGAACAGCATCTGGGCAAGGTGATCCGCAAGGCGGCGGTGCAGATCGTCCGCCACGAAGCAGATAAGGTACATGTCACCGCCACCGACCTGGAAAACCTGCTCGACCAGCCGGCCTACATCCGGGAAAAGCCGCAGAACGGCATCGGCGTGGTCACCGGTCTGGCCTGGACCGCACTGGGTGGAGAGACCCTGACCATCGAGGCGACCAAGGTCCACACCCTGAACCGGGGCTTCAAGCTCACCGGCAAGCTGGGCGAGGTGATGCGTGAATCGGCCGAGATTGCCTACAGCTATATTTCCAGCCATCTGAAGTCCTTCAAGGGCGACCCCAAGTTCTTCGACGCCGCCTTCGTTCACCTGCACGTGCCGGAAGGCGCCACCCCCAAGGACGGACCCTCGGCCGGCATCACCATGGCCACTGCGCTGCTGTCCCTGGCCCGCAACGAGAAACCGATCCGGCCCATGGCCATGACCGGTGAACTGACCCTGACCGGCCAGGTGTTGCCGGTCGGCGGCATCCGGGAAAAGGTCATTGCCGCCAAACGGGTCGGGCTAACGGAACTGATCCTGCCCGCGACCAACCAGCCGGATTTCGAACGCTTGCCGGACTACGTCAAGGCCGGTCTGAGCGTACACTTCGTCAAACATTACAAGGACGTCGCCAAGATCGTGTTTGAACCATGAGCGAAGCCGTACCGCAGGAACTCGCTACTGCCACCCCTCTGGCCCGCGTTCTGGGCCAGGACTGGAACGAGTTGCCGCACGACCTCTACATCCCGCCTGATGCGCTGGAGATCTTTCTTGATGCCTTCGAAGGCCCGCTCGACCTGCTGCTCTGGCTGATCCGGCGCAACAACATCAACGTGCTGGACATCCCGATGGCGGATCTGACTCGCCAGTATGTCGAATACGTCGAGCTGATGCACAAGCGCAGCCTGGAACTGGCGGCGGAATACCTGGTCATGGCCGCCATGCTGATCGAGATCAAGTCGCGCATGCTGCTGCCACGCCCGGATAAGGCGGAGGAGGGCGATGAGCACGATCCCCGCGCCGAGCTGGTGCGGCGCCTGCTGGAATACGAACAGATGAAGCTGGCGGCCCGCAATCTGGATGCGGTGCCCCAGCTCGGCCGCGATTTCCAGATGGTGACGGTCTTTCTGGACCAGTTGGCGGTCAAGCGCCTGCCGCAGGTCAGCACCGACGACCTGATCGCGGCCTGGACCGACATCTTCAAGCGGGCCAAGATGAACACCCACCACAAGATCGGTCGCCAGGAGCTGTCGGTGCGCGAACATATGAGCCGTGTCCTGAAAGCACTGCAGGAACGGGGCCGCGCCCTGTTTACCGAGCTGTTCCCGGTTGAGGCGGGCCGGCCGGAATTGGTAGTAACCTTTCTCGCCTTGTTGGAACTGACCCGCGAACGCTTGATCGACCTGACCCAGACCGAGCCTTTTGCCCCGATACACGCCAGCCTCGCCCATGTCGATCAATAATCTGGAAGACGTCAAGAAAGTCCTGGAGACGGTGCTGCTCAGCGCCACCCTGCCATTGAAGCTGGGTGAACTCAGGCGCGTCTTCGAGGAAGAACTGCACAGCGACTTCCTGCGCATCGCGCTGGAAGAATTGCGTCAGGAGTGGCAGCACAGGGGCGTCGAGCTGGTCCAGGTGGCCGAAGGCTGGCGGTTCCAGACTCGAGCCGAGTTCCAGGTCTACCTGGACCGGCTGAATCCTGAAAAGCCGCCGAAATATTCGCGTGCCGTACTGGAAACCTTGTCCATCATCGCCTATCGTCAACCTGTGACCCGCGGCGACATCGAGGAAATCCGCGGCGTGGCCGTAAACAGCCAGATCATCAGGACGCTGGAAGATCGGGGCTGGATCGAAGTCGTTGCGCACAAGGAAGTGCCGGGACGACCGGCTCTGTTCGCAACCACCAAGCAGTTTCTGAGTGACCTCAACCTGAGGGCACTGTCGGAATTGCCCACCTTGCCCGAGATGGGCAAGGAAACCTTGTTCGCCGACTTCCCGGTCGAGAGCGAATAAGCGATAGACACAGGAAAAAAACAACATGCCCAGATATTCATTCATGGGGCGGCCGCTCAAGGTCGATCCCAACACCCCAGTGCAGAGCGAGAAATTACACAAGATGCTGGCCAGCGCCGGCTTGGGTTCCCGGCGCGACATGGAAGCCCTGATCGAAAGCGGCGCGGTCACCATCAATGGCAATCCGGCCAAGGTGGGCGACCGGGTCACGCCCGGGGACGTGGTCAAGGTCAATGGCCGGATCACCAGCCTGACCTGGGAAAACGCCCTGCCCAAGGTGCTCATCTACCACAAGCAGGAAGGTGAAATCGTCACCCGCGACGACCCCGAAGGCCGGCCGACCGTGTTCACCAATCTGCCCCGGCTGAAGAGCCAGCGCTGGATCTCGGTCGGTCGCCTCGACTACAACACCGAAGGCTTGCTCATCTTCACCACCAGCGGCGAACTGGCCAACCGCCTGTCGCATCCCCGCTACGAGGTCGAGCGCGAGTACGCGGTGCGGGTGCTAGGCGAACTGACCCAGGAGCAGATGGACACCCTGACCTCGGGCGTCGAACTGGACGACGGCACGGCCTATGTCGAAAGCATCTTCCAGGCGGGTGGAGAGGGGGCCAACCAGTGGTATCAGCTGGTCATCAAGGAAGGTCGTAACCGCGAGGTGCGGCGTTTGTTCGATGCCCTTGGCCTGACTGTGAGCCGTCTGATCCGGGTCCGCTTCGGCCCGATCGCCATGCCGCCCAAGCTGAAGCGCGGCATGTTGCTGGAACTTGATAACAAACAGGTCGCCGAGGTGATGAAATGGTGCGGCCTGGACGAGGAGCTGAAAACGGCCAAGCCCGCGCCCCGCAAGCCGGACGAGCGAAACAAGGTCGGGCACCCATTCCGGCGTCGGATGCAAGCCAACAAACAGGGGCGCTGAGCGGCGCCCGGCGCTTACTTTTTCTTGCTGTGGTCGACGTGATCGGCGATTACCCGCGCCGCCCAGTCCCTGCCACCCAAGCCGAAGGCCAGGGCGAAGGCCAGACCTACTGCGCCACCGGCGATAATGAAGGCGGCAGTCAATAGTTCATTGGCGATCTGGAGCTGCTCCATGGCCATGAAGAAGACGAACACCATCATGGCGTATTCGGAGAAGGTCGAGACTGTCAGCGCACCCGAGAATTCGACGTTGCTGAGCCAGGCGAAGACCAGCCGGTTGATGAATCGGGCCAGGATGGTGCCGAACACCAGTACCAGGATCGAGACGATCACATTGGGTATGTAGAGCACGACCTTGTTGAACAGGTCGGCCACCATTTGCAGGCCCAGTGAATTGGCCACGGTGACGATCATGAGCAGGATGATCATCCAGTAGGCCAGATTGCCGATGATGGACGCGATCGACACTTCCATCTCGGCGTGCTGAAGGAACGACTCCAGGCCGGATTTTTCGGTGGCACGGTCAAACTTCAGCAGGACCAGCAGCCGCATGATCCCCTTCCGGACGACCTTGGCCAGCATCCAGCCCAGGATGAGCACGACGATGGCCACCAGCAGCCTGGGCAGGAAAGCGGCGACTTCGGTCAGTGAGTCGGACAGCGATGCCAGAAATATGTCGAGTGTTTCCATTTTGCAGCTCCGGGCAGTTAAGCAGTAAGGGATATATCTTCTCGCCGAACCAGGAAGAGGGTGTCATCGCCGCCTTCCAGTTCAGGCCAGGTGAATTCGATGTCGGGGAAGGCCAGTTCAAGTGCTCCGCGATTGTGCCCGATTTCCACCGCCAGCAGGCCCCCTGGGTTGAGGTATTTGGGCGCTTCGCGCAGGATGATCCGGGTGGCGTCCAGGCCGTCATTCCCTGAAGCCAGGGCCAGTTCCGGCTCGTGCCGGTATTCCTCGGGCAGTCCGGCCATGGCAGCGGCATCGACATAGGGCGGGTTGGACACGATCAGGTCATATTTGCGTCCAGCCAGTTGGCTGAACAGGTCGGACTTGACCAGTTGAACCCGGCCCTCGAGTCCGTAATCCCTGACGTTGTCTTGGGCGACCTGCAGCGCATCCGCAGACAGATCGACCGCATCGACCGCCGCATCCGGGAAGGCCAGCGCCATCAGGATCGCCAGACATCCCGAGCCAGTGCACAGATCCAGGGCGGATGTCACCTGTTCCGGTTCGTCCAGCCAAGGCGCAAACTGGTCCAGGATCATCGGCGCCAGGAAGGAGCGGGGGACGATGACCCGCCGGTCGACCTTGAACCGGTACCCCTGCAACCAGGCCTCGCCGGTCAGGTATGCCGCCGGTACCCGCTGTTCCACACGTTGGCGCAGAATGTCGGCCAGACCTGCGATCTCCTCGGGCAATAGCCGCGCATCCAGGAACGGGTCCAGATGGTCCAGGGGCAGATGCAGGGTGTGCAGGATCAGATAGGCCGCCTCGTCATAAGCGTTGACGCTGCCATGGCCGTAGGCCAGGCCGGCTTGATGGAACCGCGACACGGCGAAGCGCAGCCAGTCCCGGACGGTAGACAGTTCCCGAGCGGCGGAATCAAACATGAAGCAGGTTCTCCAGGGTGCGCCGGTACACCTCGGCCAGTTGGGTCAGTTCGCTTAGGCCGACGTTTTCGTCGATCTGGTGGATGCTGCGGTTGATCGGGCCGAATTCCACGACCTCGCTGCAGATATCGGCAATGAAACGGCCGTCGGAGGTGCCACCGGTAGTCGACAACTCGGCTTCCACGCCAGTGGTTGCCATGATCGCGGCTGACAGGGCCTCGACCAGTTTGCCTCGGGGGGTGAGGAAGGGCTTGGCCCCGACCTCCCAGTCCAGCGTGTATTCCAGCCCATGCCGGTCGAGGATGGCATGGACCTGCTGTTGCAGGCCCTCGACCGTGCTGGCGGTGGAAAAACGGAAGTTGAACACGATGTCGAGATGGCCGGGTATCACGTTGGTCGCACCGGTGCCGCCGTGGATGTTGGAGATCTGCCAGGTAGTGGGCGGGAAATATTCGTTGCCTTCGTCCCAGGTCGTGGCGGCCAGTTCGGCAATGGCGGGAGCGGCCATGTGGATCGGGTTCTTGCCCTTCTGCGGATAGGCGATGTGGCCTTGGATGCCCTTGACCGTCAGCCGGCCATGGAGGGAGCCGCGCCGACCGTTCTTCATGGTGTCGCCGAATGCCTTGACGCAGGTCGGTTCCCCGACGATGCAGTAATCGAGGCGCTCGTTCCGCTCGGACAGGCGCTCGACCACCCGCACCGTGCCATCCACCGCGGGACCTTCTTCATCCGAGGTGATCAGCCAGGCGATACTGCCGGAGTGCCCCGGGTGCTGACCGACAAACACTTCGACGGCCGCCAGAAACGCGGCGACCGAGCCCTTCATGTCGGCCGCGCCGCGCGCATACAGGCGACCGTCGCGTTCGGTTGGTTCGAACGGGTCGCTGGTCCAGCGTTCAATCGGTCCGGTCGGCACCACGTCGGTGTGGCCGGCAAAACAGACCAGTGGCGAGGTGCTGCCGCGCCGCGCCCAGAGATTGGTAACGCCGCCCATGTTCAGGGTTTCGATCTGAAATCCCAGCGGTGCCAACTTGTCGGCCAGCCAGACCTGACAGCCTGCATCTTCCGGGGTGATCGAGCGCCTGCCAAGCAGTTCCCTGGCGTAGGCAATGGCGGGATGGTCACTCATTTACTGAAAAACTCCTCGTATTCGCTATCCTTGAAACCGAACAGATAATGGCCGTCGCGTTCCAGTATCGGTCGCTTGATGACGCTGGAATTTTCCTGCATCACGGCCAGCGCCGAGGCAGCGTCCTTGACCTGGTTCTTGCGTTCGTCCGGCAGCTTGCGCCAGGTGGGACCGTTGCGATTGATCAGCGGTTCCCAGCCGTGCAGCTTGATGAGTGCGGTCATTACGGTTTCAGGCACGCCCTGTTTCTTGAAATCGTGAAAGTCATAGGCCAGATCATGTGTCTCCAGCCAGGTTCGCGCCTTTTTTACGGTGCTGCAATTGGGGATGCCGTAGAGTTTCATGGCAAACTCGTTTCTGGTAACAAGGTAATATTCTAACCGTGTTCCGTCAGCTCAAGCCCCTTCCGCCAGGAGTGAAAATACGTCCAGCCGACTGGCCGGCGGATGAGGCCGCGATTGCGCAGATTCGACGCAAGGTGTTCATCGAAGGGCAGTCTGTTCCCGAGCAGTTGGAATGGGAAACGCTCGATCCGGAGTGCGCCTGGTTCGTGGCGCAGGCCGCCGATGCCCTGGTGGCGATTGCACGCCTGACGCCGGCAGGCCGCATCGGCCGGATGGCGGTGCTTGATGGCTGGCGTGGTCTGGGCATCGGTTCCGGCCTGTTGGCCATGGCTCTGGACGCGGCCCGGCAGCGCAGTCTGAAGGCAGTCGAACTACACGCCCAGAGCCATGCCATCGCCTTTTACCAGCGATTCGGTTTCACTGTGGCCGGGCCAGAGTTCATGGAAGCGGGAATCCCGCACAGGGTGATGAAACTGAATTTGCGAGGACAGTGAATGGATATCAGGGTCGGTCACGGTTTTGACGTGCATGCCTTTGCGGCAGATAGAAAACTGATCATCGGCGGGGTGGAAATCGCCCATCAGTGCGGCCTGTTTGGCCATTCCGATGCGGACGTGCTGCTCCACGCCATTTGCGATGCCCTGCTCGGGGCGGCCGGACTGGGCGACATCGGCCGACACTTTCCCGATAGCGACCCACGTTACAAGGGCATCGACAGCCGGGAATTATTGCGTCATGTGGCTGGATTGACGCAGGCGCAAGGCTGGCGTGTCGGCAATGTGGACGCGACCATCATTGCCCAGGCGCCGAAGATGGCGCCCCACATTCCGTTGATGCAAGCCAACATCGCTGCTGATCTGACGGTCGTTGCCGCGGCCGTAAACGTCAAGGCCACGACCACGGAACGACTCGGCTTCACCGGCCGGGGCGAGGGCATCGCGGCGGAAGCGGTATGCCTGATCGTGAAGACCTGAGTCCGGCTCGTGTCTTTCTGGCCGTGTGGCCGGATGATGCAGTTCGAAATCGGCTGGTGGAGGAGGGCAGACGGCTGCAGAAAGCGCTCTCCGGTCACCTGAGCCGCCCCGATACCCTGCATCTGACCCTGGTTTTCATCGGCAATCTGGTTCCGGCGCGCTTGCCAGAAATGTGCACGGCATTGCGCTCGGTATCGTCCCACCGGTTCCAGGTGGATTTCGACCGTACCGATTGCTGGCGCCACAATCGCATCGCCTATCTGGCCCCGAGTCACCCGCCAGACGCCCTGTACAACCTGGTCAGCGCGCTGGAAAGAGTGCTGGACCAACTTGCCATTCCGTTCGACCGTCGAGCTTACAACCCGCACATCACCTTGCTCCGAAAAACCGAGTGCCCAAAAGGAAACCCGGCCGATGGCCGGGTTTCAGCTCCGCCCGAGTGGGGTGATTTTGCGCCGATCAAATGGCCGGCGAGTGATTTTGTCCTGGTGCAGTCCACCCCACAGTCCGATGGCGCGCATTACCAGATTCTGGAGCGCTTCCTCCTGTCATAGGAAAACGAAGTTTTCGAGGTGCCCGCTCAACTCCTTGATCGGGAGTTGGGTGTAATCCTTGTTGATGCTTTCGCTGATCTTGCCGCGCACCTGCTGGGTCAATCTGCCATTCAGCAGGCCCAGGAAGTGTGACGAGGCCACCAGGATCAGCTTTTCATAAGCGTTGTTGACGCGGGCATGCTCCAGTTCGTGGGCGATTTCCAGGGCGAAGCGTTCCGCTTCGTGTTCTTTGGGGTCGGTCGGTTGGGCATAACTGCCGGAGCCGGCGAAGTTGCCAACCCGGTCACTGACCAATTCGGCCGCTTTCTCGCGGCTTTCCGGGTGAATGAGTTCCTTGACGAGTTGCAGGCCTTTTTTGGGGCCTTGATTGCTGAACAATTTGGCGTGACTGGCGTTAGCCACCATGATCCAGATTACGGACATCGCTATCCTCTCAGGCAAGTGAATAAACTAGGGAAGTTGGAAGCAAGTCATGCATCAAAACTTACCGCCACCTTTTCAAGTTAGCAGGGGCTTATCGGGCGTCAAGGACTTGCTGGGCCAGTTTCCGTACAGTCTCCGTATCCGGGGCCAAAAGTCGGATCTGTGGCCCCGGCCCGGACTGCGGGTAATTGTGGGCCAGGGAACGGCTGTAGGCAGGGTCGTAATGAACGGCCAGGAGCTCGCTGACCAGTTCGTCCCACTGACCGGATGAGGCCTGTATTTTCCAGCGTGCAACGGTTTCACCGCCGCGCAATTCGGTCAGGCGGTTCAGTTCCTGGTTGAGCCGCTCCGGGTCGGCCAGAAAATGGGCATATTCCTCTTTCAGCAAGGCAACCCGAACCGGGAGTTCGGCGTTCAGGTTCAGGCACTCGGCTCTGCGCATTCTGATCAGCAGAGCATCAGGCATCTGTAGATGGCCGATCTTCTTGCTTTCCGATTCCACATAGACGGGACGCTCGGGATCAAAGTTGCGCAAGGCCGCCCAGATCCGGCTCTCAAAGAGCTTCTGGCTGGGCTGACGTTCATCCGGATAAGCGCCCAGCACCGAGCCCATGTGCGCGGCCAGGGCTTCGAGGTCCAGCACCTGACCGCCGAGTTCATTCAATGCCCGAAGGAAACGGCTCTTGCCCACGCCGGTGGGTCCGCAGACGACGGTAAGCTGGAATCGTTCCGGCCAGGCTTCAAGGTTGGCGATCACCGTTCGGCGGTAGGCCTTGTAACCACCTTCGAGCTGAGCCGCCTGCCAACCGACTGAACGCAGCACATGGGTCATGGCCCCGCTCCGGGTGCCGCCTCGCCAGCAATAGATCAGCGGGCGATATTTCTTGGGCTTGTCGGCCAGCCAGGTTTCCAGATGCCGGGCAATATTGCGCGATACCAGCGCCGCGCCGAGTCGTTTGGCTTCGAATGGGGAGACTTGCTTGTAAATGGTGCCGACCCTGGCGCGTTCCTCGTTATCGAGCACCGGCAGGTTGATCGCGCCGGGGATGTGGTCCTCGGCAAATTCGCCCGGCGAACGGGCATCGATGATCTCGTCGAATGAGGCCAGATCCGCCAGCGTGGCCAGATCGGGCCTGAACCGGGCGAGCTTGTCGTTAGCGCAAAGCATCAGACTTCATGGCGGACCAGGCGCTGTTTCTCTCTTTGCCAGTCGCGTTCCTTCTCGACGGCGCGTTTGTCGAACTGTTTTTTACCCTTGCCCAGGCCAATCTCCAGCTTGACCCGGCCCTTGCTGAAATGCATGTCCAGCGGGATCAGGGTGTAGCCGGCGCGTTCGACCTTGCCGATCAGTTTCTTGATTTCTTCGCCATGGAGCAGGAGCTTGCGCGAGCGGGTCGGGTCCGGGTTGATATGGGTCGAGGCCGTGGTCAGCGGGCTGATGTGACAGCCGATCAGCCAGACCGCCGCATTGCGCAGGACCACATAGGCCTCCTTGAGCTGTACCCGCCCAGCGCGGATGGCCTTGACCTCCCAGCCTTCCAGCATGAGTCCGGCCTCATATTTTTCCTCGATGAAATAATCGTGGAAGGCTTTTCGATTGTCGACGATGCTCATGGAGGGCTGGGGATTCGGTCAGGTTTTCGTGTATTTTAACAGGCCCGTCATCATTGCTCGCCCAACATGCCGCAAGTCGTCAAAACCGTCCTGGTGCCGTACACATCAGCGGAAATGTTCCAATTGGTGGATTTTGTCGAGGATTACCCCAAATTCCTGCCCTGGTGCGCAGGTAGTGAATTGCATCTTCGTGACGACACCACGACTGAAGCGACAATCCACATTGGATATATGCAGATACGCCAGCAGTTCTCCACTATCAACACCAAGCGTTTCCCCGAGGATATGCAACTGCGGTTGAAGAGCGGTCCGTTCAAGAGTCTGGAAGGTTATTGGCACTTCAAGCCTTTGGGCGAGACAGCGTGCAAGATAGAATTCATGCTGCAATATGACTTTTCCAGCAGCCTGCTGGAAACCGTACTGGGGCCGGTCTTCGGCCATATCGCCAACACCCTGGTGGATGCCTTCGTCCAGCGGGCAGAGAAGGTTTATGGTGAACGCTGATGATTAATGTTGAAGTGATTTATGCCTTGAAGGACCGCCAGAAGGTGGCTCGTCTGGCCGTTGAAGAAGGCTGCACCGTGCAGGCGGCAATCGAAAGCTCGGGCCTCTTGGTGGAATTTCCCGAGATCGACCTGAGCAAGAACAAGGTGGGCATCTGGAACAAGCTGGCCAAGCCAGATGCCGTGTTGCGGGATCTTGACCGGGTTGAAATCTACCGTCCCTTGATTGCCGACCCCAAGGAAGTGCGTAAGCAGCGTGCCGCTGAAGGCAAGGTCATGAAAAAGGGCGGGGGAGACGCGGCCAGTTGATGGCCGGAGAACGGGCGGCGCAAGGCCGCCCAGCCGGATTACTTCATTTCGGTGGAGGGATAGCCGGCTTGAGCGGTGGCGATTTTGTTCAGGTCGGCGACGATCTTGGTCTGTTTGAGCACGGCAGCACTGTCGCCGGTTTTGGCGGCTTCCTGAGCCTTCGTGTACGCGGTTTCCACAGGAATCCACAAAGTAAAGTTGGCCTTGGCTGTCTTGACGGCAGCATCGGCTTGGGCCATGGCAGCCTTGGCTTCATCGCTCAGAACCGGTGTGGCTGGCGCAGCGGCTTGCTGACTGGGGGCAGTGCTGCAACCGGCAGCAAACAGGGCCAGCAGTGAAACCATAGCCAGGGAAGTGGATTTGAAATTCATATTTGTCTCCTCGTCTCACATACAAAACTGAAATTGCACTTAAGCAGCAGTGACGTTAATTCCTGTAGCCGAAACCGTCAATCCTTTGGCGCTATATAAGAATCGGCTTATTGGTCGTGGATGTACCCGCCCTCTCCCCTGCGGGGGACGGAGCCGGTATAATGCCGTTTTGCGTGCTAGGCCACTGTTATGCGCATCCTCCAGAAAGCTCTTACCTTCGACGACGTCCTGCTCGTCCCCGCCCAATCGGACATCCTGCCTCGTGATGTCAGCCTGAAAACCCAGCTTACCAAAAAGATTGCCCTGAATATTCCGGTGCTGTCTGCCGCCATGGACACCGTCACCGAAGCGCCCATGGCGATCACGCTGGCTCAGGAAGGCGGAATCGGCATCATCCACAAGAACCTGACGGCGGAGCAGCAGGCCATCGAGGTGGCCAAGGTCAAGCGTTATGAATCCGGCGTGGTGAAGGACCCCATCACCATCAGTCCGAACATGAGCGTACGCGATGTGATCGATATCACCCGTCGCTATCGCATTTCCGGCCTGCCAGTGGTGGACAAGGGCGGCAAGGTGGTCGGTATCGTGACCAACCGGGATCTGCGTTTCGAGACCAACCTCGATCAGCCGGCGCGCTCGATCATGACGCCGCGCAAGAAACTGGTGACCGTGCAGGAAGGCGTATCCAAGGAAGAGATCGTCGCGCTACTGCACCAGCACCGACTGGAGCGTTTGGTCGTCATCGACGACGACTTCACGCTGAAAGGCCTGATCACCGTCAAGGACATCAGCAAATCGAGCGAGCACCCGCTCGCCTGCAAGGACGACCATGGCCGCCTGCTGGTCGGCGCTGCCGTTGGTGTCGGTCCGGACAATGACGAGCGCATCGCTGCCCTGGCCGAGGCCGGGGTCGACGTGATCGTGGTCGATACCGCCCACGGCCACTCACGCGGTGTGCTGGAGCGGGTCAAGTGGGTCAAGAAGCATTACCCAAACATTCAGGTCATTGGCGGCAACATCGCCACCCCGGAAGCCGCGCGGGCACTGGTCGACCATGGCGCTGACTGTGTCAAGGTCGGCATTGGCCCGGGATCGATCTGCACCACGCGCATCGTGGCTGGTGTCGGTGTACCCCAGATCAGTGCCGTGGCCAACGTGGCCGAGGCGCTGGCCAAGCTTGGCGTACCCTGCATTGCCGACGGCGGCATCCGCTATTCGGGTGACATTGCCAAGGCCATCGCTGCCGGCGGTAACTGCATCATGCTGGGCGGCCTGCTCGCCGGTACCGAAGAAGCGCCAGGCGAGATCGAACTGTTCCAGGGTCGCTCGTACAAGTCCTATCGCGGCATGGGTTCTCTGGGTGCCATGCAGAAGGGCTCCAAGGACCGCTACTTCCAGGACAACGAAGCCAATGCCGACAAGCTGGTGCCGGAAGGTATCGAAGGCCGGGTGCCTTACAAGGGCTCGGTACTGGGCGTGCTGCACCAGCTGATGGGCGGACTGCGCTCATCGATGGGCTATCTGGGCGCAAAGGACATCGAAACCTTCCAGAAAACCGCTCAGTTCGTTGAAATCTCCAATGCCGGCATCAAGGAATCCCACGTCCACGACGTGCAGATCACCAAGGAAGCGCCGAACTACCACGTTTGATCGACACACCGAAAAGGAGGGCTCTGCCCTCCTTTTTTATTTGAGCGTTTTATTTGAGCGGCTACCATGCACCAGAAAATCCTCATCCTCGACTTCGGTTCCCAATTCACCCAGCTGATCGCCCGCCGCGTGCGCGAGCACAACGTCTACTGCGAACTGCATCCCTACGACGTCACCGAGCAGTTCATCCGCGACTTCGCGCCGGCCGGGATCATCCTGTCCGGCGGCCCGTCGTCGGTCACGGAAGAAGAGACCCCGCGCGCGCCTCAGGTGGTGTTCGATCTGGGTGTGCCGGTGCTGGGCATCTGCTATGGCATGCAGACCATGGCCGCGCAGTTGGGCGGCAAGGTGATCAACGGCAGCCATCACGAATACGGCTATGCCGAGGTCCGTGCCCACGGTCATTCCAGGCTTCTAGACGGCATCCAGGATCGCGCTGACCCAGACGGCAAGTGCTGGCTGGACGTCTGGATGAGCCACGGCGACCAGGTCGAGAGCCTGCCGCCCGGCTTCAAGGTGATGTGCGAGAACGCCTCGACACCGATCGCCGGCATGTTCGACGGCGAACGCAACTTCTACGCCGTGCAGTTCCACCCCGAGGTCACCCACACGGTCCAGGGCAAGGCCATGATCGGCCGCTTCGTGCATGACCTCTGCGGCTGTGGCCAGGACTGGAACATGCCGGACTACATCGGCGAGGCCATCGCCAAGATCCAGGCCCAGGTCGGCAGTGACGAGGTGATCCTGGGCCTGTCTGGCGGCGTCGATTCCTCCGTGGTGGCCGCGCTCCTGCATCGCGCCATAGGCCCCCAGCTCACCTGCGTGTTCGTCGACACTGGCCTGCTGCGCCTGGACGAAGGCGAAATGGTGATGAACATGTTCGCCCGCAACCTGGGCGTCAAGGTCATCCACGTCGATGCCACCGAACAGTTCATGGGCAAGCTGGCCGGTGTCAGCGACCCGGAGCGGAAGCGCAAGATCATCGGCGGCGAGTTCGTCGCCGTGTTCCAAGCGGAATCGGCCAAGCTGAAGAATGCCAAGTGGCTGGCCCAGGGCACCATCTACCCGGACGTGATCGAGTCGGCCGGCGCCAAGACCAAGAAGGCGCACGCCATCAAGAGCCACCACAACGTCGGCGGCCTGCCCGAGGACATGCACCTCAAGCTGCTGGAGCCGCTGCGCGAACTGTTCAAGGACGAGGTGCGCGAACTGGGCATCGCCCTCGGCCTGCCCCACGAGATGGTCTACCGGCACCCGTTCCCCGGCCCTGGCCTGGGCGTGCGCATTCTCGGCGAAGTGAAGAAGGAATATGCCGACCTGCTTCGCCATGCGGATCACATCTTTATTGAAGAGTTGCGCGCAAGCGGTTGGTATGACAAGACTTCTCAGGCTTTCGCCGTCTTCCTGCCAGTCAAGGCGGTAGGCGTGATGGGTGACGGTCGCACCTATGACTATGTCGTTGCACTCCGCGCCGTGCAGACCCAGGACTTCATGACCGCGCACTGGGCCGAGCTGCCGTATTCCCTGTTGGCCAAGGTCAGCAACCGCATCATTAACGAAATCCGTGGCATCAACCGCGTTACCTACGACATCACCGGAAAACCGCCGGGCACAATCGAGTGGGAGTGAT
>JBBIJC010000055.1:0-3187 GCA_037446165.1 Hydrogenophilales bacterium
GCCCGTGGAATGGCGGCGGCATGCCCTGGGGTGGCGGTGGCAGCCCGTGGAATGGTGGCGGCATGCCTTGGGATGGTGGTGGCGGCGGCCCCTGGAATGGCGGCGGCATGCCGTGGGGCGGGAGTCCAATGGGCTTCGGTTTCTGATCGGGTCAACTCTCTAGAGTGTCAAGCTGAGACAGGACGATGGGGATGATTACGGTAATTGGCAATTTGAAGGGTGGGTCAGGAAAAAGCACCGTCGCTTTCAACCTGGCGATTTGGCTGGCCTGGCATAAACGCAAGGTCAGCGTGCTTGATCTCGACCCGCAGAAGACGCTGACCGATCTGATCGAGTTGCGGCAGGAGGAGGATTACGAGCCTCCCATCGCCACGCTGCCTTCGGACATGCCTCTGGACAAACTGAAGGACCAGGACGGCGACGTGCTGATCGATGTCGGGGTGGCCAACCTGCCCGGGATGTTCACTGCGATCAACCAGGCCGACCGGGTGCTCATTCCCGTGGTGCCAGGGCAGGCGGATGTCTGGTCGACCCAGCGTTTTCTGGGCATGATCGCGAGCCACCGTCCGGCCAAGTGCGAGGTTTTGATGTTCCTGAACCGCACCGATGCCCTGGGGGGCTCGAAAGAGACCAGGGAAGCGGCGGCCGCGATTGCCATGCTCAAATCGGCCAGCGTGCTGCCGGCCCGCCTCAGTCAGAGAATCTGGCTGTGTCGCAGTTTGAGTGAAGGACTGGCGGTATTCGAATTGAGCCCCAACGAAAAGGCCAGCCATGAATTTCTGGGCCTGGCCCAGGCCTTGTACCCCAAGATAAAAGCCAAACAACCTTGGAAATAGGAGTCCGAACTCATGGACCAGACTGAAACCAGCAGTGCAGACGTAAAACTGAACGAAGCCCTCGCCAGGATCAGCGAGATGGCCGCGCAACTCAACGAATCCGCCGCAAAGCTGAACGACTCGGCCAACAAGCTATGCGAGTCGGCTACCCATATCAATCAGTCGGCGGCTCGAATCGAGCGCGCCAATATCAGCAAAGGTTCGCCCTTCGGGATGCTGTTCTGGTTGCTGGTCCTGGCGCTGGTGATCGTGGCGGCCCTCTATTTCAGCCCGCATTCGGCCATCAAGCCCTTTGTCGACCGGGCAGGCGTCAAACTGGAGCAAATGGGCTCCAGCGTGGCCTCCAAGGTGTCCAAGGCAGGTGTTCAGGCCCAGGGTGCGGATAAAGACAGTACAGCCGCCCCCTTGTCGGCCAATACCGGTTCGGCCGGTTCTGGCACACCCAATTACCCGGCCTACCCAGCCTATCCGGCCTATCCGCCGTACTCCGCATTCATGGATTTTGGTGGACAGTCGGCACAGAATGGCACACCCGATCAGACCGCGGCCAAGTCGGGCGAGGCTGACAAGCCGGCTCAGGTAAAGGCACCTGCGGCTGAAGCCGCGGCAAAACCGGCTCCAGTCAAGGCTGAGGCAGTGAAGCTGGCGCCGGCACAAGCGGTTGCCGCCCCGGTGGCAGCTCAGACCCCACCGACTCCGCCGACCCCTTCACCGACAGAGGCAGGGGCGCCAGCCTTCCCCTCTTACCCGGCCTACCCGCCCTATCCGACCTCGGTCAGCAACAAGTCTGTGCCGATCACGGTAGAGGCGCCCAAGCCGGTTGAAGCTCCGGATAGCCCGGTGATGCTTGCGCGCAAGGCTGCTCGCGAGCATCGTTACGCAGCGGCCATCCGCGCCTACGATGACTACCTCGACGAAAACCCGAAAGATGCGGATGCCTGGGGCGAAGTTGGCAACGTGCGTCTGACGGCCGGGCGTCCGCGCGAGGCTGCCCAGAATTTTTATGAAGCGTCGACCCGGTTGATCGACCAGGGACGCATGGGTGCCGTCTATCCCCTGTTGCCGACCATTACCCAATACCAGCCGCGACTTGCCGCCATCCTGCGCCAGAAGATGGCGAAGATGGGCTACTAGGCCGGATCAGCCTGACGCACCTTTAATGTTCACGGCTTCAAGATTTGCCCAGGCAGATTGAAGCCAAAATCGAGATCGGAGTACCTGAATGTCCGACAAATCGCATGACATCGAATTCGAGGGTGCGTACCCGCGGGATGCGTACAACCCGCCCAAACCACAGCCCGAATATGTCGAGTATCTGGAAAAGGCATCGGCCGGTCTGAAGACGGTCCGCCTGGTGGTGTTCGCCGGCCTGACCACCTTTGTCATCCTGGCGATCTACGGCTATTTCCTGATCTATCAGCTGACCCGCGATGCGGCCCAGATGACCGTCACCATGCAGAAAATGTCGGTCACCATGGCGGAGATGCACAACGATATGCAATACATGCGGCCCATGGCGGAAAACCTGGACCAGATGAATCAGTCCATGTACCGGATGACCATGTCCGCACGCAACATGGACCGTGCCATTTCGCCGCCGATGAGGGCGATGAACAGTTTCATGCCCTGGGGCAACGACACCTATTTATCGCAGCCGCCTGCGGCATACATTCCCCCGCCTGGTTCCAGACGCTGAATTCTGAAATGCAGACGACAGACCGCTTTACTACCGTCATTCAAGAGAGGCTGACATGAAAAAATCGTTTAATCGGCTGCTGCCCCTGGTTCCGGGCATGATCATCCTGGCGGGCTGCGCTGGCTCGCCAAGCACGCAGGCAACCGACGCCAGCAAGGCAGCAGCGCCAGCCGCCAGCGCTGCGCCCGCTGCCGCCGCGCCGATGGCGGCTCCGGAACCGGTTGCCGCTGCAAAGGCACCCGCGCCAGCTACTCCTGCTGCTCCGGCCAAGGCCGACCGCTATACCGTGGTGAAGGGCGACACCCTGTCCAAAATCGCGGCCAAATCCGAGATCTATGGCGACAAGACCCTCTGGCCGCTGCTCTACCAGAGCAACTTTGCCCAGATCAAGCCGGGTGGTCTGATCTTTCCGGGCCAGGTGCTGACCGTCAACCGCAGCTACACCGAGGCTGATATCAAGGCCCTGAAGGAAAAGGCTCGGGCAAAGGCGCGTACCCAGCCTGTGCTCCATGTCGTGCCGAGCAAGTCGGTTGCCAAGGCTGCCGAAACCAAGGCGGCAAGCCCTGCCAAGACGACAGCGAATGCTGCCGCTACCGAGGTCAAGCCTGAAGAAAAGGCGGCCGCCACTGTGCCTGCTGCTGCCTCTGCTGCTGCC
>JBBIJC010000055.1:3287-16155 GCA_037446165.1 Hydrogenophilales bacterium
CAAGCCTGAAGAAAAGGCGGCCGCCACTGTGCCTGCTGCTGCCTCTGCTGCTGCCCCGGCTGCTGCTCCGGCCGCAGCTACTGCAACAGCGCCTGCGGTGGCGTCTGCTCCGGCCCAGCCTGCTGCCCCGGCCCAGTCCTCAGCGCTCAGCATCAAGCCCAGGCCGGAAGTGGCAGCGGGTGCCGCCACGCTGGAGGCGGCCCGCCGTGCGTTTCAGGCTGGCGACATCGAATGGACCCTGCATTATTACAATGCCTATCTGGACGGCCACCAGAACGATGCCAATGCCTGGGGTGAACTGGGCAATGTCTATACCTCGCAGGGCATGCTGCAGGAATCCGCCGAGAGCTATTACAACGCCGCCAACCTGCTGATCGACCAGGGCAAAACCGCCCGTGCGCTGGACCTGATTCCGGCAATCCGGGCGGGTAATCCGGAGCTCGCGGACAGCATTTACTGGCGTCTTACCTCGGTCAACCAGTAAGCGGGACAGTTCACGGGGAAATCTCGTGTCCCGGTTTGATAGTGCAGCCCGGCGATGCCGGGCTGTTTGCTTTTCCGCCTGCCATGGCAACTGAGTTGGCTTATGGCCAAAACGTGAGGATCAAGTGAGTTTGCTGGATACCCTCCTGGGTGGGCGTCACGGGCATGATGCCCCGGAACTGGCGAGCGCCATTGCCTGGGCGGTTGACCGGGTCGATCCGCTGTTGAAGCAGATGGATGGTTACCCTGACCGCTACCGTAAACCGGTGACCCATGCCCTTGATTATGCGCATGCCCTGGCTGCCCGGATCCCGGGGCCGGTGAGCGTCACCCCGGAGTCGTTTGCCACCGACCCGGCCATTCGTGCGTTGTTCCCCATGCCGGACGATCTGCATGCAGCGATTCAATACAGCAAGGATGTGCAGGTTTTTCTGCAGGCCAGTCCGGAGGTGACTGAAATCTATGCCCTGATGTGCATGCGTCGGCGGACCAAGGCCATGCTCGGCATGGATATGGACGGCGAGGTTCTGCGCCGCGAGGTGCGCCAGGATGCGGTCTACTTCACCGATTACACCCTGGCCGACCCCGGTCTGACTGAGGCCGAGGCACGGCAACGGATTGCCTGGGGCTTGTTCGAAAGTCTGGTCGCGCACGTCGCCCACCGGATCGAGGTCCGGAAACAGGAAAAGATCGAGCTGACGCGGGAACGTGATGAAGTGCTGGCTCAAATGCGTTCGGCTCCCGCCGGAAGGCGCCCGGACCATGAGCGAAACCTGCGGCAGGTATTGGATCGGCTGGGCGAGATTGTTTCGACCCTCGAACTCGATCATCACTACAAGGATTTCGAGGCCGTATTGCTCGATCCTGCACGGCATGTGTTTCTGGAGTACACCGAACTGAACCTCGACAGCATGGGCATTGTCCGTCAGTCGGAGGTGCCTGGCAGCGGCGAAGTCCAGTTTTGTGACCTGATCGGGCGTGATCGCAGGCGCTGGACAGTGATCATGATGTGTTGCAAAGAAGTTAAAAACCGGGCGACCATTACGGACCGCTTGGCAAGCGCTCAGCGCTGGCTGGGGTTGTGATTGATTTTTTAGTCAGTTTTCTACTAGGGGAAAACAATGAAGTTGAAGGCTCTCGGCCCGCTGGGCCTGGCAGTATTGGCATGTGGCGGATACGGCAGCAGTGCTCAGGCAGCCGGTTTCGCGCTCTACGAAAGCAGTGCCAGTGCACTCGGCACCGCCTTTGCCGGGCAGGCTGTCGTCGCGCAGGACGCGAGCACCATTTTCGCCAACCCGGCCGGGTTGACCCAGATAACGGGGAGCCAGCTGGTTGCCGGCGCGACGGTCATCAATTCTTCCAGCCGGTACACCAGCACGGCCGGTGCGACAAGCGGGGGCGACCCCGGCGCCACGACCTTCCTGCCCAGCCTGTTCTATGCCATGGATCTCAACCGCGAGGTCAAGCTGGGCTTCGGACTGTATACCCCGTTCGGACTCAAGACCGATTATGACAACCCCTGGGCCGGCAGCAGCCAGGGCCTGTTGTCCGATCTGAAGACGGTCAACTTCAATCCGACCCTGGCATGGAAGGTGAATGACAGGCTGTCGCTGGGCTTGGGGGTGGATTACCAGTACGTCGAGGCGACGCTGTCGAATAATGTCGGTGGCCCGCTGGTGGGTACGATGAAGGGCGATGACACCGCTTGGGGCTACAACCTTGGCGCGATGTACCAGGTGGACGACGCGACGCGCCTGGCACTGTCCTACCGATCAAAAGTGGATTATCGATTGTCAGGTACATTGAGCCTGAATAACCCACTTGTGCCAGGTTACCCGAAGTCAATCTATGCCGATTTGACCGTGCCTGATATGGCCTCTTTGGCAGTACAACACCGGCTGGACGACCGCTGGACGGTGATGGCCGATGCCACCTGGACCGGCTGGAGCGTATTCGACAAGCTGAATGTCCAGCTGGCCGCGAATGGCGCGATCGCAAGCAGCACCATCGAGAACTGGAAAGACGCCTGGCGCTTCGGACTTGGCGCCAGCTACAAGCACAGCGATGCGTGGACCTGGCGTTTCGGCGTGGCCTACGATCAGACGCCGGTGCCCGATGCCGCGCACCGCACTGCCCGGATTCCCGATTCTGACCGGATTTCGGTGGCGGTTGGCGGCCGGTACACGATGTCGCCCAAGAACCTGCTCGATGTTGGCTACATGCACATCTTCTTCAACGATGCGCCGACTACCGATGCACCACTCACGGGTAGCTACGACAGTCATGCCGACGTGCTCGGCCTGCAGTTGACGCACAACTTCTGAGTCTGAAGGCTTGAACGTGTTTTGACGGTGGCATGAAGCGAACCATGAATTACCAGCACGACACACTGTTTACCGGTCTGGTCCGGGCCATGCGGCAGTTCGGCCGCCATACGCATGGTCAGTGGGAGGACATGAAGCCCGGCGCCTACAGCTACGGCGACCTGCTGAAGATGACCCTGGCCCTGGGGCGTCTGGTCAGCAAGGTCACCGATGCGGGCGAGCATGTTGGTCTGCTGATGCCGAACATGGTCGCCACGGCAGGTCTGATGATCGGCACGTCCGCCTTCGGCCGGGTGCCGTGCATGCTGAACTACACGGCCGGGGGCGAGGGCATGCTGAATGCCTGCCACACCGCCCGCATCCGGATGGTCATCACCTCGCGCGAGTTCGTGGACAAGGCCAACCTGGCCGATGAGGTGGCGCATCTGAAGGGTGTGCAACTGTGTTATCTGGAGGACTTGAGGGCCGGGTTTACCCTGGCGGACAAGGTCTGGCTGCTGGGCTTCGCGCTTTGGGCGCCGCTATCCGCTGTGCCGCAAGGCGACCCGGAGGCACCGGCAGTCGTGTTGTTTACCTCCGGCTCGGAAGGCAAGCCCAAGGGCGTGGTGCTTTCACACCGGGCCTTGCTCGCCAATGTCAGCCAGATCCTGGAAATTCTGCCGCTCAACCAATCCGACAAGATATTCAACTGTCTGCCGGTCTTTCATTCGTTCGGCCTGACCGGGGGGCTTCTGGTGCCCCTGTTCTGCGGCATCAAGCTGTTCCTGTACGTCAGCCCGCTGCACTACAAGGTCATTCCGCAACTGATCCATAGCAAGGGTTGCACCACGCTGTTTGCCACCAGCACGTTCCTCAATCACTACGCCCGCCATGGCGCCCCGGAGCATTTCCGCAGCCTGCGCTACGTGGTGGCGGGAGCCGAAAAACTGGCTGAGCCGGTACGCACGCTTTGGGCGGAACGATTCGGGATCGACATCCTGGAAGGTTATGGCGCGACCGAAACCGCGCCCGTGCTCGCGGTCAATACCCCTGCCGCATCCCGCCCCGGAAGCGTGGGCCGCCTGTTGCCGCAGATCGAAGTCCATCTGGCACCCGTGCCGGGCATCAGCCGGGGAGGCGAGCTGCATGTCCGGGGCCCGAATCTGATGTCCGGCTACTACCGCTATGAGCGGCCCGGCCTGCTGGAGCCGCCCTCGTCGTCGGCCGGCCAGGGCTGGTACAACACCGGCGACGTGGTCGACATCGATGCCGAAGGTTATCTGTATGTGGTCGGCCGGCTCAGGCGCTTCGCCAAGGTGGCGGGCGAGATGGTGTCCCTGGAAATGGTGGAGGACATCGCCCGCGCGGCGTCGGCCGAGGCCATGCATGCGGCGACCTGTACTGCCGATCTACAGCGCGGCGAGGCCATCATCCTGTTCACCACGGACTCCGATCTGACCCGCGAACACCTGACTGCTGCTGCGCATGGCCTGGGTTATCCAGAAATTGCCGTTCCGCGCCGAATCCGGGTGGTGGATAATCTGCCTCTGCTGGGTAGCGGCAAGGTCGACTACGTGAAACTGAATTTGCTTGGAGCGCAGGTGTGATAGTACGCGGCATGCCCTTGCTGGCGGGGTTTTTGATCTTTAGCCCGGCCTGGGCCGAAGATCTTTCCGAGTCCATGTTCCTTTCCGATCAGCCGATGGTGCTGACCGCCTCCCGCATTCAGCAATCACCCTTGGACACGCCTGCCCCGGTGACGGTCATCGACCGGGACATGATCCGTGACTCCGGCTTTACCGAGATCCAGGACCTGATGCGGCTGGTGCCGGGGTTTCAGGTGGCGGACTGGTATGGTGGGTCGTCAGTCGTCGCCAATCACGGCATGGGATCGGCTTTTCCTCACACGCTCCTGGTTTTGCTGGATGGGCAATCGATTGTCGACCCGATCAAGGGCAGTGTCGATTGGCAGGATTTGCCCGTACGGGTGCAGGACATCGAGCGAATCGAGGTGGTGCGCGGCCCCAATCAGGCCAGCTATGGCGCGGGGGCATATAACGGCGTGATCAATATCATCACCCGGCAGCCGGGCGAAGATGCCGGTGGTTTGGTCAGCGTGTCAGCCGGCAGGCACGACTTCAGGGATAACTATGTTCGTCTGGGGCGCCGGGGCGAGGCAACCGACTGGCGCATCAGTGCCTCGGATCGCTATCAGGAGTCATTCATAGATACGGGGATGCAGGATTCGGAGTACCGGAAAAACGTGTCGCGCCAGACCTTAATGGCCAATGTGGTTCACCGCCTAGGCAGTGGTCAGGAACTGGATGCGAATCTGGGTCTGAGCTGGGGCAAGGATGAACGAGGCAGCAGCCTGGATGGGGAGTATCCGTATCACGATTACGGTATGCAAAGCCAGTTTTTCCAGCTTGCCTGGCACGCCAATTCCGACGACGGGTCTGAAACCTCAGTGCGCTACTCGCATTATGGCCACCAGCAGGATGAAGCTTATGCCATTGCAACCGGTATGCCTGCCCCATTTGATTTGGCGTTCAATGTGTTTGATGCCGATACCAGTCAGGATTCGCTCGAACTGCAACAAACCAAGGTCATCTCCAAGGTCTTGACCGGGGTATGGGGGGCGACAGTGGCGCAGGACCAGGTCAAGTCCGACCACTATTTTTACAACCTGGGCAAGCTGACCGATACACACTGGCAGCTGTTCGGCAATCTGGACTGGCGTTTTGCCCCCGACTGGTTGTTGCATGTGGGCAGCATGCTGGAACAGCATGAGGATGCGAACGTGTTGTTTTCGCCTCGCCTGGCACTCAATTATTCCATCAGTCCAAGGCAGTCAATACGCGCCAGCGTAGGGCGCGGCTATCGGGCGCCAACCCTGCTGGAGTCGGATGCCCTGGAAATGTATGACTTGAATGGAATGCCAGTTAAGTTGGGCCTGATTTCACCGCTTTCAGTGCAGCCAGAGAAGGTCAGCTTTAGTGAGCTTGGCTATGTCAGCCACTTCAATGAAATCGGCCTGCAATTGGATGGCCGGGTCTATGCCGAACACTACAGCCAGTATCTCAATAACTACGGCTGTGCAATGAACGGCAATTCCGGCCCTGCACCCTGTCCGCTAGCTCAGCCGTCCGGCTATGTGCCAATCCTGCCCGGCTATAACGCCTACATGTACCAAAATGCAGGTGAAATACGCGTCTATGGCGAAGAGTTGTCTGCCGACTGGCGTCATCCGGTGCTCGGGCGATTCGTGTTGTCTTATGCAATTACCAGCATTCATGCCGATGGCTTTGCCGATGGCAGTGGCCCCAATACCTTGCAAAGCGACATGGTGTTGAGTGCGCCGCTGCACAGCGCCAGCCTGTTGTGGTCCAAGCCGCTGCCATGGGGCATGAATGCAAGTATCGGCTACTACCACGTCGGCAACATGAAGTGGCTGGGTGATGGCGATGTCCAGCCTGACTATGAGCGTATCGACATGCGCCTGGCAAAACGGTTTGGCGGCCAAGGCAGCAAGAATGAAATCGCGCTGACCCTGCAGGGCACAAATGGCGCGCATCCTGAATTCAGACCCTCATCCGTCCCCGTCCGACAGGCTTTCGTTACCCTCAGTCTGGGTTTCTGATTGAAATTGCCATGGCTGCCTAAATATAAGCAGGCGTTGATATAATCCCGATATCTGATTCAGGAGTTTCGCCATGCCTATTTATGCATACAAGTGCAGCGACTGCGGTTTCGAACAGGACGTGATGCAGAAAATGAGCGATGCCCCGCTGACCGAGTGTCCGCAGTGCGGCAAAGCGACCTTCGCCAAGCAATTGACCGCCGCCGGCTTCGCCCTCAAGGGCACAGGCTACTATGCCACCGACTTCAAGGGCGGCGCGCCGGCCAAGAAGGAAGAACCGGCTGCGCCCGCATGCGGAACGGGCGGTTGTTGCGCCTGTCCGGGTAGTAACTGACCATTTAACCCATTGGACTGGGCAAAGCGCGCAGGCGTTTTGCCCGGTTTTTTTATGATGACGACCAATATCAAACGCTACTTCATTACCGGCCTGCTGATCTGGGTGCCGCTGGGGATCACCATCTGGGTGCTCAATGCCCTGATGGCGACCCTGGATCAGACGCTGCTGGTTCTGCCCGAACTCTGGAGACCGGAAGCCTGGCTGGGCTCCCGCATCCCCGGCCTGGGCGTATTGCTGACCGGTCTGGTGGTGTTGCTGACCGGCCTCCTGGCAGGCAACCTGCTGGGCCAGCGTCTGGTGAGGTTCTGGGAGGCCCTGCTCAATCGCATTCCGGTGGTCAAGTCGATCTACGGCAGCGTCAAGCAGGTGTCCGATACTTTGCTGTCGGGCAACGGCAATGCCTTCAGGAAGGTGCTGCTGGTCCGTTACCCCCACCCCCAGGCCTGGTCGCTGGCTTTCCAGACCAATGTGCCGGGCGAGGTGAGCGCTCAACTGGGCGAGGACTGGCTGGCGGTGTTCATCCCCACCGCGCCCAGTCCGGTGAACGGGTTTTATTTTTATGTGCGTCGCGACGAGACCATCGAGATGGATATTCCCGTCGACATGGCGCTGAAATATATCGTGTCCATGGGCGTCGTCGCGCCCCAGAGCAAAGCCAGTATTTACCCTGGTGATTGAGATTCAATTTAGGAACTAACCATGCGTAGTCATTACTGCGGCGCGGTACGCGCCACCGATATCGGCAACACCATCACCCTGTGCGGCTGGGCCCATCGCCGGCGCGACCATGGCGGCGTGATCTTCATCGACCTGCGCGACCGTGACGGCACGGTCCAGGTGGTGATCGACCCGGATACCCCGGAGTCGTTCAGGATCGCCGAGGATGTGCGCAGCGAATTCGTGCTCAAGGTGGTCGGCAAGGTCCGCGCCCGCCCGGAAGGCACCGAGAACGCCAATCTGCCGACCGGCATGATCGAAGTGCTGACCCAGCAGCTGGAGGTGCTCAACCCGTCGCTGACACCGCCGTTCCAGCTCGACGACGAGAACCTGTCCGAGAACATCCGCTTGCAATACCGCTACCTGGATCTGCGCCGTCCGGCCATGCAGGCCAACATGATGCTGCGCTACCGCGTCTCCAAACTGATGCGCGATTATCTCGACCAGAGCGGTTTCATCGAGGTCGAGACCCCGATGCTGACCCGTTCGACACCGGAGGGCGCCCGCGATTATCTGGTGCCGTCCCGCGTCCACGACGGCATGTTCTACGCCCTGCCGCAGTCGCCCCAGCTGTTCAAGCAGCTCCTGATGGTGGCCGGCTACGACCGCTACTTCCAGATCACCAAGTGTTTCCGCGACGAGGACCTGCGCGCCGACCGTCAGCCCGAATTCACCCAGGTCGACCTGGAGACCTCGTTCATGGGCGAGGAGGAGATCATGACCCTGGTCGAGGGCATGATCCGCGACATGTTCAAGCAGGCGCAGGACATCAACCTGCCCAACCCCTTCCCGCGCATGAGTTACGGCGAGGCCATGCATCGTTATGGCTCCGACAAGCCGGACATGCGGGTGACCCTGGACATCGTCGAGGCCTCGGATGCGATGAAGGATGTCGCCTTCAAGGTCTTCTCCGGCCCGGCCAACGACCCCAAGGGCCGCGTCGCTGCCCTGCGCGTACCCGGCGGCGCGACGCTCACCCGCGGCGAGATCGACGGCTACACCGAGTTCGTCAAGATCTACGGCGCCAAGGGTCTGGCCTACATCAAGGTCAACGATGTGACCCAGCTCAACGAGACCGGCCTGCAGTCGCCCATCGTCAAGAACCTCAGCGAAGCCGCGCTCAAGGCTGTGATGGAGCGCACTGGTGCCCAGAACGGCGACCTGATCTTCTTCGGCGCCGACAAGGCCAAGGTGGTCAACGATGCGCTTGGCGCGCTACGCCTCAAGATCGGCCACGAGAAGGGCCACGTCGACGGCCGCGCCTGGGCGCCGCTGTGGGTGGTCGACTTCCCGATGTTCGAATACAACGAGGACGAGAAGCGCTGGGACGCCCTGCACCACCCGTTCACCGCGCCCAAGGATGGCCACGAGGACTATCTCGCCACTGATCCGGGCAAGGCCCTGTCCAAGGCCTACGACATGGTGCTGAACGGCTGGGAAGTAGGCGGCGGCTCGGTTCGTATCCATCGCCAGGAGGTGCAGGAAAAGGTGTTCGAGGCGCTCAACATCAGCGAGGAAGAACGCCGCAACAAATTCGGCTTCCTGCTCGACGCGTTGCAATTCGGCGCCCCGCCGCACGGCGGCCTGGCCTTCGGTCTTGATCGGCTGGTCACCCTGATGACCGGCGCCGAGTCGATCCGCGACGTGATCGCCTTCCCGAAGACCCAGCGCGCGTCCTGCCTGATGACTGACGCGCCGAACCAGGTCGACGAGAAACAGTTGCGCGAGCTGCACATCCGTCTGCGCAGCGCTACACCGAATCCTGCGGCTTGAGCGCGCAGGGGGCATGCGGGCGGCTTGGTCGCTGGCTTGACGGATAGATGGAGACGAAACCCATGACCATTTCCGTACCGGCATCGTGACCGACCCGTCGCTACAATCCCGCGGTCTGGCACAAGTTGCAGCAAAAGCTCCACTCCAAGTACACCATGGAAGACGAAAAGGTGCTGTTCGATACCCAGCTTGCCACGGGTGACGCCAAGCCGGCTCTGGAGCAGTTGGTCAGCCGCAAGCCGGATGAGGCCGGCAGTTCCGATATCGAACTGTTCTAGGGCTTCGCTTGACTTACAAAATCCCCGTCTCCGTCCTGGTGGTGATCCATACCGTGGATCTGCAGGTCCTACTGCTGGAGCGGGCCGATCATCCGGGCTGGTGGCAGTCGGTGACCGGCAGCCAGGAGGTGGGCGAAACGCTGGAACAGACCGCCATCCGGGAAGTGGCCGAGGAAACCGGGATCGATGCGCGCAGCCATGCCCTGAGCGACTGGAACCAGGAAAACCGCTACCAGATTTACGACTGCTACTTGCATCGCTACGCGCCCGGCACCAGCCACAACAGCGAGCACGTTTTTGGCCTGCTGCTGCCGGGTGTGCAGCCGGTGACGCTGGCTGAAAAAGAACATCTCGCCTGGCAATGGTTGCCCTGGCAGGAAGCGGTCGAGCGCTGTTTCTCGCCCAGCAACGCCGAGGCCATCCGGCAGTTGCCTGGGCGCTATCTACAGTCTCCGGAAAAATGACCGATAATTCGCCCAATACCTGATCCAGGAGTGCCCCGTCATGAACAGAATCGCCGCCATCCTAGCCTTGCTGGTTCCCCTGCTCGGTGGTTGCGACCAGCTCAAGGAGCGTATGGGCATGCCCGATCCGGCCAAGCTTGAAGCCGAGGGCAAGGCGGTTGGCGCTGCCTGTCGCAACGCCGGCCAGGGTCTGGAAGACTGCTACCGGCTGAATCCCGACACCGGCAAGGCGGCTGTCTATGCCGGCTGGAAGGAAATGAACGAATACATGACCAAGAACAACATGCAGGTCATACCGCCCAATCCCTCCGCCAATGCAGCGGATGCCGCGCCAGCCAGTCCGCCCGCTACGGATGCAGGGAAAGAAACTGCGGCCGGGCCTGACGCGAGTGGCGGGGCGGCCAAGGATGCCAAGCCAGCCAAGGACGCGAAGCCCGTGGACAAGCCGGCAAAACCCAAGGATGGCAAGGCCGAGGCCGACAAGGCAGTTGCTGGCCACTGATAGCAGGTCCACTTGGCAGTAGAATGGCAGGCATGTCCTCTGCCCTGAATGTCGCTTCCTACAACATCCACAAGGGGCTGTCCTTCTTCAACCGCCGCATGGTGGTGCACGAACTGAAGGAGCGGCTCAAGAGCCTCGATGCCGATATCGTGTTTCTCCAGGAAGTGCAGGGAGAACATGCCGGCCGGGCGGTCCGCTTCCTGGACTGGCCCGAAATGCCGCAACACGAGTATCTGGCCGGTGGCGTCTGGACCGATATGGCCTATGGCAAGAATGCAGTCTACGACCATGGTCATCACGGCAACGCCATCCTGTCCCGGTTTCCCATCCTGCGCTGGGAGAATGTGGACATCTCCGCCCATATCTTCGAGAACCGCGGCCTGCTCCATTGCGAACTCGACGTACCCGGCCTGAATCAGCCCCTGCATGCCATCTGTCTGCATCTGGCGCTGAATGAGAAGGGGCGGCGCAAGCAGTTGCAGCAGGTCTCCGGTCACATCCATGAACTGGTGCCGGACGATGCTCCGCTGATCATGGCCGGCGATTTCAACGACTGGCGCCAGCGCGCACCGGATTATCTGGCGCAGGAACTGGGTCTCAAGGAGGTGTTCGAGACCCTGCAGGGGCGTCCGGCCCTGAGTTTCCCGGCGGCCTTGCCGATGTTTGCGCTGGATCGCATCTACATCCGCGGCTTCCAGGTAGCCTCGGCCCGCGTATTGCATGGTTCGTCCTGGCGCCGTCTGTCCGATCATGCCGCGCTGAGCGCCCACTTGCTGCCCATCCCGGCCTGATCGCAACGGTCATGACGCTGCGGGCTGGAAATCGGATCACCCTGCTCCAGAATGGAGCCGAGTACTTCCCGACCTTGATTGCGGCCATCGATCAGGCGCGGAGCGAAGTTCATCTCGAAGCCTATATCTACGCCGACGATGCCGCTGGCCGTGGCGTCAGTCAGGCCCTGATCCGCGCCGCACGGCGCGGCGTGAGGGTAGGTGTGCTGCTGGACGGCTATGGCGCGCGGGATTTCCCGGGCCCGCTGGCCGAGAGCATGACTGCCGCCGGCGTGAGCCTGCTCTTCTTTCGTCCCGAAACACTCAGATGGCGGTTGCGCCGCTACCGCTTGCGCCGCCTGCATCGCAAGCTGGTGGTGATCGATGCGCGGCTGGCCTTCGTCGGCGGCATCAACATCATCGACGACCTGAATGGCGTCGGTGGCAGCGGTTACCGCTACGACTATGCGGTTCAGGTGGAAGGCCCCTTGCTGCTAGATATTTACCTCGCGGTGCGGCGGGTATGGTGGCTGGTGCACTGGAGCCGGATCGGCCACCGTCCCCAATTGTCTGCACCCCTGCCGGCGGCGGCGGAATCGGCCGGCGAGCAGCTCGCGGAATTCATGCAGCGGGACAACCTCAAACACCGGCGCGAGATCGAAGAGGCCTATCTGGCAGCGATCAACAGCGCGCAGTCTGAAATCCTGATCGCCAATGCCTATTTCCTGCCCGGCCGGCGGTTTCGCCAGGCCCTGGTCGATGCCTGCGCCCGCGGCGTCCAGGTGACCCTGGTGTTGCAGGGGCGGACCGATCACAAGTGGTTCCAGCTGGCCGAGCGTGCCCTGTATCGTTATTTTCTGGAACACGGAGTGAAGATTTACGAGTATCACCTCAGCGAGCTGCACGCCAAGGCGGCCGTGGTGGACGACGGCTGGGCCACGGTCGGCTCCAGCAATATCGATCCGTTCAGCCTGCTCCTGGCCCGCGAGGCCAATGTCGTGGTCTACGACCAGGCCTTCACCAAGGCGTTACGGGCCAGTCTGCGCCAGGCCATGGCCACCGGGGCGCATCCCATCGAACGCCAGGCCTGGAGCCACATTCCGTGGCAGCAACGGTTCGCATCCTGGGTCGTGTACGGGCTGGTCCGGCTGCTGATGGATGTGTTGGGTCTGACGGCCCGTAAATAACGGGTATCCGGGGCTCTCGGTCGGTTAATGCAAGCACACAGACGGCTCTGTTCTCATTGTGGCCTGCGCTGAGGTGGGCTTGTGCAACGCGCGCAAGGCTCACTCCGTAGGGCGCCAATAAGCGAAGCGCATTGCGCCGAAAGATTGGGGGTAATTCCGCCCCTGTTCTTTAAGAAACCGGAGCCATGACGACTTCGCCCATCGGCTGCAGACCGTCACCGTCAGCCGAGGCAACCGTCAGCTGACCGGACACCGACCCGGCCCCGGGCCTGTTCGATCTCAGCGCCGGCAGCGATGTGTTGCATGAGCGGGATCTGCCCGGGATGCTGGCCGGTTTCATCGACCGGCATTCGCGTCCGGTCGTCGAAGTCATCATCATTGATCCGGATCGCGGCAACCGGCCCGCGTTCAACC
>JBBIJC010000056.1:0-15556 GCA_037446165.1 Hydrogenophilales bacterium
AGCGCGGTCGAGCCGGATTGGGTCATGGCGGCGATGGCCTTGACGTTGAGGTGCAGTGCGGTGAAAGCCGCCGACTTGGCGATGGCCTCGTCCACGCGCAGGATATCGGCTTGCTTGAAGCTGAACTGAGGGGGCTCGATCTCTTTCTCCGCTTCGACGCAAACCCGGTTCATGGCCGCGATCGCTTCGACCGGGTACTGGCCGGCGGCCGTTTCGGCGGACAGCATGACCGCGTCGGTTCCATCCAGCACTGCGTTGGCCACGTCGGACACTTCGGCCCGGGTCGGGATCGGGCTGGAAATCATGGATTCCATCATCTGGGTTGCCGTGATCGCGATCTTGTTCTTCTCGCGGGCCATCCGGATCATGCGCTTTTGCAAGGCCGGCACGGCGGCATCGCCAACTTCCACGCCCAGATCGCCACGTGCCACCATGATCGCGTCAGAGGCATCGAGAATCTCGCTCAGGGCCTCGATCGCCTCCGCGCGCTCGATCTTGGCCACGATCCAGGCCTTGCCTCCGGCGGCATGGAGAATCTCGCGCGCCTGTTGGATATCGGCAGCTGAGCGGGGAAATGATACGGCCATGTAGTCGGCGCGAAGTTGTGCAGCCGTCTTGATGTCCTCAATATCCTTGTCGGTCAGGGCCGAGGCGGACAGGCCGCCGCCCTTGCGGTTGATGCCCTTGTTGTTGGACAGGACACCGCCCTGGATCACCTTGCAGGTCACGATGCCGTCCTTGACGTCCTCGACCCACATCTCGATCCGGCCGTCGTCCAGCAGGAGCGTGGCGCCGCGCGAAACGTCGTAGACCAGGTCCTTGTAGTCCAGGCCAACCTTGGTCTGGTCGCCCAGTTCGCAATTGATATCGAATTTGAAGGGGTCGCCGGGCGCCAGTGTGATCTTGCCATCCTTGAACTTGCCGATGCGGATCTTGGGGCCTTGCAGGTCGACCAGGACACCGATGGCGCGGCCGCGGGTCTTGGCCAGCGAGCGCACCATCTCGGCACGCTCGATGTGCTCTTCAGCCGTGCCGTGGGAGAAGTTGAGGCGGACGACGTCAACCCCGGCTTCGATCATTTTGTCGAGCACCTTCGGATCCGAACAGGCGGGGCCGAGGGTGGCGACGATTTTGGTTCTGCGTAGCATGGTTTCCCAGTCGAGAGGTGATGAACGGTGAGAGGAGAGCGAGAGTTTCTAGGGCCCTCGCCTCCCGACCCTCGATCTAGCCTTGAGCCCGTTTTTCCAGAATATCCACGGCGGGCAGGACCTTGCCCTCGAGGTATTCCAGGAACGCACCACCAGCGGTCGAGATATAGGATACCTTGTCATAGATGTCATATTTTTGAATCGCGGCAATAGTATCGCCGCCACCGGCCAGGGTGAAGGCCTTGGTATTGGCAATGGCCATGGCGATGGCCTTGGTGCCGGCCCCGAACTGGTCGAACTCGAATACGCCGACCGGGCCGTTCCAGACTACGGTGCCAGCCTTCATGATGATGTCGACCAGTTCCTGGGCGGACTTGGGTCCGATGTCGAAGATCATGTCGTCGTCGGTCACGGCGTCGGCATCCTTGGTTACGGCCGGTTCGTTGGCATCGAACTGCTTGCCGCAAACGACATCGACAGCAATCGGGATGGTGGCGCCGCGGGCGGTCATCTTGCTGATCAGGGCCTGGGCGGTCGGGATCAGGTCATGTTCGCACAGCGACTTGCCGACGTTCTTGCCGGTCGCAGCCAGGAAGGTGTTGGCGATGCCGCCGCCGACCACCAGTTGCTCACACTTCTCGGACAGGGCCTCGAGCACGGTCAGCTTCGTAGATACTTTTGAACCGCCGACGATGGCAACCATCGGCCGGGCGGGGTTGGCCAAGGCCTTGTCGAGGGCTTCCAGTTCCTCGCTGACCAGCATGCCGGCGCAGGCGGTGGGCGCGAACTGGGCGATGCCGTAGGTCGAGGCCTCGGCACGGTGGGCGGTGCCGAAGGCGTCCATGACGAATACGTCGCACAGAGCGGCGTACTTCTTGGCGGTTTCTTCGACGTTCTTTTTCTCACCCTTGTTGACGCGGCAGTTTTCCAGCAGCACGACTTCGCCCTCGGCGACGTCGAAACCGCCGTCGACCCAGTCCTTGATCAGACGGACAGGTTTGCCCAGCTTCTGGGACATGACGGCAGCAACCGGGGCCAGGGAGACTTCCTCGGTCCACTCGCCTTCGGTCGGGCGGCCCAGGTGGGAGGTGACCATGACCTTGGCGCCAGCCTTCAGGGCGTGCTCGATGGTGGGCATGGAAGCAGTGATGCGGGCGTCGGAGGTGACCTTGCCATCCTTGACGGGCACGTTCAGGTCGGCGCGGATGAAGACGCGCTTGCCCTTGAGGTCGAGGTCGGTCATGCGGAGGAATTTGGCCATTGCGTTACTCCTTGGAAAGTTTAAGTGGTAAGGAATAAGGGGGCTTATTGCTTACAACTCAGGGGCGCAGGGTGGGTCAGGCCGAAGGACGTAACCCACCAAGACGCGATTGGTGGGTTACGTCGCAAGCGGCGAACCCACCCTGCAGCTTACTTGGCGACGTGCTCGACCAGACGGAGCATGTTGCAGGTGTAGCCGTACTCGTTGTCGTACCAGGCCACGACCTTGACGAAGGTGCCGTCCAGGGCAATACCGGCTTCAGCATCAAAGGTCGACGGGGCGCTGTTACCCACGAAATCGGTGGAGACCACCTTCTCGTTGGTGTAGCCCAGCACGCCCTTCATGGCGCCTTGGGAGGCGGCCAGCATGGCCTTGCAGATATCTTCGTAGGAGGCATCCTTGTTCAGTTCAACGGTCAGGTCGACCACGGAGACGTCCGAGGTCGGGACGCGGAAGGCCATGCCGGTGAGCTTCTTGTTCAGCTCGGGAATGACCTTGCCGACAGCCTTGGCGGCGCCGGTGGAGGACGGAATGATGTTTTCCAGGATGCCGCGACCACCGCGCCAGTCCTTCTTGGACGGGCCGTCGACGGTCTTCTGGGTGGCGGTAGCTGCGTGCACGGTGGTCATCAGGCCGCGCTTGATGCCCCAGTTGTCGTTCAGCACCTTGGCCACGGGTGCCAGGCAGTTGGTGGTGCAGGAGGCGGCGGAGACGATGGCCTGACCGGCATACTTGTCGTGGTTGACGCCGAACACATACATCGGGGTGTCGTCCTTGGCCGGGGCGGACTGGACCACCTTCTTGGCGCCGGCGGTGATGTGGGCCTGGCAGGACTCGGTGGTCAGGAAGAAACCGGTGCAGTCGATGACGATGTCGGCGCCGACTTCGTTCCACTTCAGGTTGGCGGGTTCCTTCTCGGCGGTCAGGCGGATCTTCTTGCCGTTGACCACCATGTTGGCGCCGTCGACAGCAATGTCACCGTTGAAACGGCCGTGCACGGAGTCGTACTTCAGCATGTAGGCCAGATAGTCAGGCTCGAGCAGATCGTTGATGGCGACGATCTCGATGTTCGGGAAGTCTTTTGCGACAGCGCGGAAGACCATGCGACCGATACGACCGAAACCGTTGATACCGACTTTGATAGACATGTATTTTCTCCTTGTGTAATTGGACCAGTAATCAGGTTAGAGGACAGCCTTGACCTTGGCGACCACGTTCTCGACGGTGAAGCCGAATTCCTTGAACAGTTGCGGGGCGGGGGCGGATTCGCCGAAACGATCCAGACCGACCACGGTGCCGTCCAGGCCGACGTACTTGTACCAGCCGTCGCTGACCCCGGCTTCGATGGCTACGCGCTTGGTGCCGGCGGTCAATACGCTGGCCTGGTAGGCGGCGTCCTGCTTGTCGAACTCGTTGGTGCAAGGCATGGAGACCACGCGGGCGGAGATGCCGTCGGCCTTCAGAGCTTCCTGCGCCTTCATGGCCAGCTCGACTTCGGAGCCGGTGGCGATCAGGATGACCTTGGCATTGGCGGCGTCGGAGATCACATAGCCACCCTTGCGGATGTCTGCGATCTGGGCTTCGCTGCGGGCCACGAAGGGCAGGTTCTGGCGGCTCAGGATCAGGCTGGTGGGGCCATCCATCTTTTCCACGCCGGCTTGCCAGGCGACCAGGGTTTCGGTGGTGTCGCAGGGACGCCAGACTGACATGTTCGGAATCATGCGCAGGGTGGCGGTCTGTTCGATCGGTTGGTGGGTCGGGCCATCCTCGCCCAGACCGATGGAGTCGTGGGTGAACACGTAGACCACGCGCTGCTTCATCAGTGCCGCCATGCGCAGCGCATTGCGAGCGTATTCGGAGAACATCAGGAAGGTGCCGCCAAACGGGAACAGGCCGCCGTGCAGCGCCATGCCGTTCATGATCGCGGACATGCCGAACTCACGCACACCGTAGGAGATGTAGTTGGCCTGGGCGTGGCGATGGATGGGCTGGCAGTTGGGCCAGTTGGTCAGGTTGGAGCCGGTCAGGTCGGCGGAACCGCCGACGCGCTCGGGCAACGTGGAAACCAGACGCTCGATGGCTAGTTGCGAAGCCTTGCGGGTCGCGACGGTCTCGGCCTTGTCCAGGGTGGTCTTCATGGCCGTGGCAACACGGTCGGACCAGTCGGCCGGCAATTCGCCAGCGGTACGGCGGGTGAACTCAGCGGCTTCGGCCGGGAAGGCCTTGGCGTATTCGGCGAACTTGTTGTTCCACAGCTTTTCCAGGCCTTCGCCCTTGGTCTTGGCGTTCCAGCCATCGTAGATGTCGGCGGGAATCTCGAACGGGGCATGCGGCCAGCCGATGTGCGCGCGCACGGCTGCGATTTCTGCTTCACCCAGCGCTGCGCCATGCACGTCATGGGTGCCTTCCTTGTTCGGCGAGCCCTTGCCGATGATGGTCTTGGCCTGGATCAGGGTGGGCTTGTCGGCGCTCTTCTTGGCGTTCTGTACAGCGGCTTCGACAGCCTCTGCACTGTGACCGTCGACGTTGCGCACCACGTTCCAGCCGTAGGCTTCGAAGCGGCCGCAGACATCTTCCGTGAACCAGCCCTCGGTGTGGCCGTCGATGGAGATGCCGTTATCGTCCCAGACCGCAATCAGCTTGTTCAGCTTCCAGGTTCCGGCCAGGGCGCAGGCCTCGTGGGAGATGCCTTCCATCATGCAGCCGTCGCCCATGAATACATAGGTGTGGTGGTTGACGATGTCATGGCCGGGCTTGTTGAACTCGGCGGCGAGCAGCTTTTCGGACAGCGCCATGCCGACCGCGTTGGTGATGCCCTGGCCGAGCGGGCCGGTGGTGGTTTCGACGCCGGGGGTGTAGCCGTACTCGGGATGGCCCGGGGTGCGGGAGTGCAGCTGACGGAACTGCTTGATGTCGTCGATGGTGACGTCATAGCCGGTCAGGTGCAGCAGGGCATAGATCAGCATCGAACCGTGGCCGTTGGACAGCACGAAGCGATCGCGATCCGGCCACTTGGGGTTGGCCGGGTTGTGGCGCAGATGGTGGTTCCAGACCACTTCAGAGATTTCCGCCATGCCCATGGGGGCGCCGGGGTGGCCGGATTTGGCCTTTTCGACGGCATCCATGGCCAAGGCGCGGATGGCGTTAGCGAGGTCGGTACGATTTGCCATGTTGTTAATTCCTCGAAATGAAAAATTTTGGAAGCGTTGCATGGATTCCACACGCCATGGCGTTGCGGGATTCATTCAAGGCCTCGGTTGGGCCCAATATTTCGGAACCGGGAGTCTGATTATGTCGTAGGGGTTGAGGCAGAGCAATACGGCGCGGCCAACTGAAATCCCTTACAGGATAGGCCAGTCCGGCTGTTTTCCTTGTTGGCAGCGGTTTTGCGGGGGTGTTCATGAAAAAATTAAAATGTTTTTATAAATTGTATTGGCTTGTTTATTGACTTGGATTTTGTTATGGATTTGTTGTTGCCGGCGGATTGTCCAGCCAGGCACGCCATTGCTCGAACAGGAGCGGCGTGTTCGCTGCCAGTACCGAACGGGTCCAGGGGTCGCCTTGCCAGAATTCGCCCCCGTTGATCTGGCCGACCTGGCCGCCGGCCTCTTCGAGAATCAGCGCACCTGCCGCGTAGTCCCACAATTTCTGCCCACCATGCAGGTAGACATAAAACCGCCCGGCCGCCAAATAGCACCAGTCCAGCGTACTGGCGCCCAGATTGCGCTGGGAACTGTAGGGGTGCTCGGCCGCCAGTCGGGCAGCCAGGGCGCGCGGGATACGCTTGAAATCGACCCCGGCGATGCAGCGGTCCAGGCAGGTTGGGGCGGTCTTCAGCGGCAACCGGTCGTCGTCGAGAAACGCGCCGCCGCCAGCTAATGCGTGGAAACACTCGTCGGCCTGCGGGTCGTAGACCACGCCCAGGACGGGGCGGCCCTGTTTCAGCAGGGCGATCGACATGGCGAAGAAAGGCATGCCACTGACAAAATTGGTGGTGCCGTCGATCGGATCGACACACCACAGTCCGTCGCGGCCTTCCTGCCAGAGCCGCTTGTGGAGGGCGTCATCCATTTCCTCGCCCAGCACCGGGTACGGAGCAATGGCCTGAAGTCGCTCGATCAGGGCCTTTTGCGCCGCCAGGTCGGCCTCGGTAAACAGGCTGCCGTCATCCTTGCGGGCGTGCGCCACTTTCAGATAACGGGGCATGACCTCGGTCCGCCCGACTTCGCGGACGGCATTGATGACGTCGCTGAGCAGCTTATTCACCGCGCCACTTGATGGAACAGCCCATGCTCGGGATCTGCTCGGCCGGGCCTCGGCCAGTCTCGGCGACTTGCTGCATGGCCTCGAACAGGTCGCGGCGCACGCCTTCGAGGGCTGTTTCCTTGCGCGATTCGTCCAGCCGGCCGCGATATTGCAGCTCCAGCTTGTTGTTGAAGCCGAAGAAATCGGGTGTGCAGACCGCGCCATAGGTCTTGGCGACCTCTTGGCTCTCGTCAATCACATAGGGCATTGGAAAATTTAGCTCGGCCGACAACTGCTTCATGTTGTCGAACGAGTCTTCCGGATACTCGGTTGGGTCGTTCGACATGATGGCGATGGCCCCGACGCCCTTGGCCTTGAGTTCATTCACGTCGCGCACGATGCGCTGGATGACGGCCTTGACGTATGGGCAGTGATTGCAGATGAACATGACCAGCAGGCCCTTGGGGCCGGCGACGTCGTTCAGCGTGTGATATTTGCCGTCCACGCCGGGGAGGTTGAAGTCGGGCGCCTTCCAGCCGAAGTCGCAGATCGGCGTTTCCATTCGGACCATGGTCTCGTTCCTTTGCGTTTTGTCCGATAATACCATCGTAGCCTTATTCGAAATCACCCATGCCCATTCCCCGCTTCTATTGCGCCATGCCCCTGCCGCCAGGGCGGCAGGTGATGCTGCCCGATGAGGTAGCCCGTCACGCCGTGGGTGTTTTGCGTCTGCGCGACGGCGACGACGTCATCCTGTTCAACGGTGATGGCAGCGAATGCATCGGTCAGTTGATCAAGTCCGGCAAGAGTGCGGAAGTCGCGCTCAAGGCGGTCTGTTCGCCGGAACGCGAGTCGCCGCTCGACATTACCTTGGTGCAGGGTGTATCGAGCGGCGAGCGGATGGATTACACCTTGCAAAAGGCGGTGGAACTGGGCGTGTCTGCGATCCAGCCGGTGATGATGAAGCGCACCATCGTCCGTCTGGATAACGAGAAACGGCACAAGCGCCGTCAGCACTGGCAGAGCGTGGTCATATCCGCCTGTGAACAATGCGGTCGCAATCATGTGCCACCGGTCGCCACGATCCTGGACTTCACGGATTGGTACGGCACCGTGCCGAGCTTGATCGGCCGGCGCTTTATTCTGGACCCGGATGCGACTCTGCGGCTACGCGATCTCGCTGCGCCGCTCGAACCGGTGACTCTGCTGGCCGGGCCGGAAGGTGGCTATGACGGCATTGAACGGGAGGCCGTGATTCGGGCCGGCTTTACTCCGCTGTCACTCGGACCGCGCGTGTTGCGCACCGAGACCGCTGCCCTGGCTGCGCTGGCGGCCATGCAGAGCCAGTGGGGCGACCTTTAGGTTTTATCCGGCCATTGTTCAGAAACTGCCGGGTTTTTAGGCATAATGAACCAACTCATTTGTCCATGCCGCCATGACAGGAAACGCCAACCTTGCCGAGATGTCCGGTTTTGTCGATTGGTTCCGTGCCGCCGCGCCGTACATCCACGCCTTCCGCGGCAAAACATTCGTCATAGCCTTTGGCGGCGACGCCATGCTGCGGGAGGACTTCGTCGATCTGGTCCACGATGTCAACCTGCTCAATGCGCTTGGTGTGCATCTGGTGCTGGCCCATGGCGTCCGGCCCCAGGTCGAGGAACGGCTGAACGCCGGCGGTGGAGAGGCACAGTATGTCCAGGGCCGCCGGGTGACCGACGCCGACACCCTGGAGCACGTCAAGGACGCGGTCGGATCGGTGCGGGTGGATATCGAGAGCATGCTCTCCATCGGTCTGCCCAACACGCCCATGGCCGGGGCCGAGATCCGCGTCGCTTCGGGCAATTACGTCACCGCCCAGCCGGCCGGCGTGGTGGATGGCGTCGACCTGCAATTCACCGGCGAGGTGCGCAAGGTCGCCTTCGACGCGATCCGGAAACGCCTCGATGCCGGCGAGATCGTGCTGATTTCTCCGATCGGCTTTTCGCCGACCGGCGAGGTGTTCAACCTCACCCTCGAAGACGTGGCCACCAGCACCGCCATCGCCCTGCAGGCCGACAAGCTGGTGTTCATCCTGGACCACGGCGATACCGTCGATGCCGCAGGCAAGCCGATCAACCGGGTGACCGCCAGCCAGGCCCAGAAGCTGGTCAGGGAACTGCCGGAAGGCGACATGAAGCTTTATCTGCCCCACGCCGCCAGGGCCTGCAAGAACGGCGTGGCGCGGGCGCACCTGATCAGCGCGGATGTCGATGGCGCCTTGCTGATGGAACTGTTCACCCACGAAGGCGTGGGCACCATGGTGTCCCGCCAGTCGGTAGAGATCCTGCGCAATGCCAGCATCGACGATGTCGGCGGCATCCTGCAGCTGATCGAGCCCCTGGAGCAGGAAGGCGTGCTGGTGCATCGGCCGCGCGAGCTGCTGGAGCAGGAGATCGATCGATTCTTTGTTGCCGAACTGGACGGCAGGATCATCGGCTGCGTCGCCCTTTATCCCTTCCCGGAAACGTTGGCCGGCGAGATGGCCTGTCTGGTCGTCCACCCCGATTTCCGCGATGGTGGCCGGGGCGAGGCGCTCATGAACGCGGTGGCGGATGCGGCCCGGGCGCAGGGACTGGCGCGGCTGTTCGTCCTGACCACCCGTACCGCGCACTGGTTCATCGAGCGTGGTTTCGTGATCGGTACGCCGGAGGACCTGCCGGCGGCGCGCAAGGAGATGTACAACTGGCAGCGGCGTTCAAAGGTGTTCATCAAAGAATTAGCCACGCCGTGAGACCTCTGGCCATCCTGTTTTTGCTGTTGTTCTGGCCACTGGCCGCCAGTGCAGCGGACCGGGCCGGTGCGGGCACGCCCTTGCAGATCGGCCTGTTCCCCAATCTGTCGCCGCTAACCCTCATCGCCTCGTATCAACCGGTGCGCCTATATCTGGAGAAAACCTTGCATCGGCCGGTCTCCATGGTGACTGCGCCGGATTTTCGCAGTTTCGTCGAGCGTACCCAGCATGGCGATTACGACGTCGTCCTGACGGCGCCGCATCTGGCCAGGCTTGCAGAACAGGATGCAGGCTATGTTGCCGTGGCGACCTATGACGCAAAATTACGGGCACTGATCCTGGTCCCCAAAAACTCGCCGGCAAAACGCCTGGCTGACCTGCGCGGTGCCAGGGTGGCGGTTCCCGATCCACTGGCCGTGGTCAACATGCTGGGCCGGGAGGAATTTCAAAAAGCAGGGCTGGCCGAGACGGAGTACACCCTGGTCAATGCTCAATCCCATAACGGCGCGGCGCTGGCGGTGCTGCGCGAAGAGGAACAGGCTGCGATCATCGGCAACGCGCCCTATGCCCAACTTCCGGAAAGCACGCGCAAGGAGTTGCGGGTGCTGGCCACCAGCCAGGCGATTCCGAACCACTATTGGCTGGTCAATAAAAACATGGGTGTTCGTCAGCGCCGCCTTTTCCAGGAGGCAATGGTGCATTTCGGCGCCGTGCCGGAAGGCCGGAAATTCATCGCGGAGCGTAACTGTGGAGAAATTCGCGCCACCGTGCCGAATGAGTTGAAGCCGCTGGCGCCCTACGCCCAGGAGGTAAAAAACCTGATGGGCTCGGGCAAATGAACCCCTTTCGTTTCGGCCTGCGCGCCAAGCTGTTGCTGGCGGTATTGCTGATCCAGGGGGGGATGCTCGGGTTCCTGGTCCACAATGGACTGGCCGTGATGGGCGCTCAACTGGTCCGCCAGGCCCAATTTCGCGTGGACGAGTTTCGCCCGTTGCTGAATGCCGCATTGGCGGGGCCTCTGGCCGAGCAGGACATCGGCGCCATCGACGATATCCTGCACAGCGTGCAGAAAAAGGAAGGCTTGCGTTATCTTCAGCTGGTGGACCTGAAAGGCCACGCGCTGGCGGCGGCCGGCATGCCGCTCAAGGCCACGCCACCGCCACAGGATGCTTCCCCGGCCCAAGCGCGGGGCGATGTGTTCAACACCCGCATGGCAGTGGAGATCGCGGGCCAGCCGCTCGGCGAGTTGCGCTACGGACTCAGCCTGGGGTTTCTGCACGAAACGGTGGGTGAGGCCAGGCAGCAAGGCTTGCTGATCGCCACCGTGATCGTCGCCATCTCGACCTTGCTGCTTCTGGCCACGGCGCTTTGGCTGTCCCGTCGCTTGCAACGCCTGATCGAAGCCAGCAGGGCCATTGCCCAGGGGGATTACGATTCCGTGCACCTGCCTGAGGGCGACGACGACGTTGGTCAGTTGTCCCAGGCCTTCAGGCACATGGCCAGCGCGCTCAAACAGCGCATCGAGGAAGCCCGGGCCAGCATGGAAAAATTTCATGCCATCGCCGACTACACCTACGACTGTGAACTCTGGTTATCGGCCGACGGCCACCTATTGTGGGTCAACTCGTCGGTAGCGCGCCTGACCGGTTATAGCCCGGAAGAATGCATGGCCATGCCCGATTTTCCACTGGCCCTGATTCATGCCGACGACCGGCCCGAGGCCGAATGGCGCCTGCATGATTCGCTCCAGGGCAGTTCCGGAGAGGGGTTTCAGTTTCGCCTGATCCGCCGCGATGGGAGCGCCGTATGGACTTCGGCGAATTGGCAGCCGATCTACGACGCGTCCGGGCAGACGCTGGGCGTGCGCGCCAGCCTGAGGGACATCGGCGACCTGAAAGCAATCGAGTTGAACATGATGATGTCCTTACGCCTGCTCAAGGAGTCCGAGTCGAGCGCGCAGCATTATCTCAGGGAGGCCGATCGGGAACAGGCACGCTTGAAGGCGCTGCTTTCGGCCATGAACCTGGGCATCCTGTTTGTCGGTCCGGAAGGCCGGGTGGTCTACCACAACCCGGCCTTCGACCGGATCTGGCGGGTGCCGGAAGGGTGCGAGCTGGTCGGGTTGCCGGCCGAGGCGGTGTTCGACCACAGCGCGTGCAAGCATGAGAGGCCAGAGGAATTCGCCAGCCATATCCAGCACATCCTGGTCTCGCCGGAGAGCACCGATGTGATCGAGATTCCGGTCAATGATGGCCGTCTGGTCACCCAGCATACCCACCCCGTGCTCGATCGCGAGGACGGTTTCATCGGACAGCTATGGGTTTATGAGGATATAACCCAGGAGCGCCAGGCGGCCCAGCAACTGATGACCCTGGCGGAGCGGGACTCGCTGACCGGGCTGTTCAATCGCCACCGGTTCCAGGAAACCCTGGTCCGGGCAGTAGACGAGGCCTATCGCGCCAGTGGCGTCTGTGCCCTGCTGTTTTTCGATCTGGATGAGTTCAAGGCGATCAACGACCACTTCGGGCACGGTGCCGGCGATGCCGTGCTGACCCGGGTGGCGAACGAGGTCTCGCGTGTCGTGCGTCGCCACGAGAGCCTGTTCCGGCTGGGCGGCGACGAGTTCGCCATCATCCTGTCGATGTCCGATCTGGACCAGGCCAGTGCCCTGGCGGAACGCGTGGTCAACGCGATTTCCCGGATCACCCTGCCCTACGACGGCATGAACCTGCGCATTTCATCCAGCCTCGGCATCGCCCTGTTCCCCGAACAGGCCCATGACACGGAGCAGCTGGTGGCCTTTGCCGATGCCGCGATGTATCAGGCCAAGCAGGCCGGCAAGAACACCTGGCGCGCCTATCGGGCCGACCTTGATGCCACGCCGGAAATGCTGCACCGACTGTCCTGGAACGAGCGGCTGGCCGAGGCCTTGCTCCAGGATCGCTTCGTGCTGCATTTCCAGGGCGTCTACTCGGCCGGAACACAACAGCTGCACCATCTGGAAACGCTGCTGCGCCTGCCGGACGAGGACACCGGCGAACTCATCATGCCCGGCCTGTTCATCCCCCTGGCGGAGAAAAGTCAGAAGATAGTCGAGATCGATCGCTGGGTTCTGCATAAAGTCATCCGGTTGCTGGCCGAGCGCCCGGGCATCCCGCCGGTGGCGGTGAATCTGTCCGGTCGCTCCTTCGACAATCCGACCATACCCGGGTACATCACGGGCCTGCTGCAACAGCACGGAGTCGATCCGCACCGCCTGCTGATCGAGATCACCGAAACCGAAGCCGTTTCCGACCTGACCGATGCCCAGCGCTTCATCGATGCCATCCGCTTCGCCGGCTGCCGGGTCTATCTGGATGACTTCGGCGCCGGATTCGCCTCCTTCGCCTACCTGAAGCACTTGCAGGTCGATGCGATCAAGATCGACGGCATGTTCATCCGCAATCTGGCGCAGGACCACGACAATCAGGTCTTCGTGCGCGGCATGGTGGAAGTGGCGCGCGGGCTGGGCAAGGAAATCGTGGCCGAATGCGTCGAGGACGAGGCCACGCTCAAACTGCTGGCCAGCCTGGGCGTCGATCTGGCCCAGGGCTTCCATCTGGACCGGCCGCAGGACCAGCATCCGGCGTTGGCTTGATAGTCGGGTAAAATCGGCGTTTTACGCTTTCAGGTCGTTAGTCGTGCTTACCGCTTCCAATATCACCATGCAGTTCGGGGCCAAGCCCTTGTTCGAAAACGTCAATGTCAAGTTCGGCGACGGCAACCGTTACGGCCTGATCGGCGCCAACGGCTGCGGCAAGTCCACCTTCATGAAGATCCTGTGCGGAATCCTGGAGCCCACCGCTGGCAACGTTTCCAAGGATCCGCACGAGCGCATGGCCTATCTGCGCCAGGATCAGTTCGCGTTCGAGGATCTGCGGGTGCTCGACGTGGTGCTGATGGGCCATACGGAACTGTGGGCCTGCATGACCGAGAAGGACGCCATCTACATGAACCCGGAGGCGACCGAGGACGATTACATGCACGCCGCCGAGCTGGAGGCCAAGTTCGGCGAGATGGGCGGCTACGACGCCGAAGCGCGCGCCGGGGAACTGCTGCTCGGCGTCGACATCCCGGTCGACAGGCATCAGGGCCCGATGCGCGAAGTGGCGCCGGGCTGGAAGCTGCGCGTGCTGCTGGCCCAGGCACTGTTTGCCAATCCGGACATCCTGCTGCTCGACGAGCCGACCAACAACCTCGACATCAACGCCATCCGCTGGCTGGAAGATGTGCTCAACCAGCGCAACTCGACCATGGTGATCATCTCCCACGACCGGCACTTTCTGAACCAGGTCTGCACCCACATGGCCGACCTCGATTTCCAGACCCTGCGCGTCTATCCGGGCAACTACGACGACTACATGGAGGCCTCGACCCAGGCCCGCGAGCGCCAGCAGGCGGCCAATACCCGCGCCAAGGAAAAGATCGCCGACCTGCAAAGCTTCGTCCGCCGCTTCTCGGCCAATGCCTCCAAGGCCAAGCAGGCGACCAGCCGCCTGAAGCTGATTGACAAGCTGAAGCCGGAAGACGTGAAGCCCTCATCGCGCCAGTATCCCTGGATCCGCTTCGAGTACGACGAGAAGGAAAAACTGCACCGTCTGGCCTGCGAAATCGAAAACCTGACCTTCGGTTACGAAGCCGATCAGCCGGTCATCAAGGACTTCACCTATACCGTCGATGCCGGCGACAAGATCGCCATCATCGGCGAGAACGGCGTCGGCAAGACCACCCTGCTCAAGCTGCTGGTGGGCGAGTTGACGCCCCAGCATGGCCAGATCAAGTGGGCCGAGAAGGCCAAACTGGGCTACTGCGCCCAGGATCACGCCGCCGATTTCGCCAAGGGCGAAAATCTCACCGACTGGATCAGCGGCTATGTCCGCGAGGGCGGTTACGAGGGCGACGACGCCGAGACCCTGATTCGCGGCACGCTGGGCCGCCTGCTGTTCAAGGGCGACGAGGTGAAGAAATCGGTCAAGGTCATCTCCGGCGGCGAGCAGGGCCGGATGATCTTCGGCAAGCTGATGCTGCTGCGCAAGAACGTGCTGCTGATGGACGAACCGACCAATCACCTGGACATGGAATCAATCGAGTCGCTCAACACCGGCATCGGCGAGTTCACCGGGACGCTGCTCTTTGTCTCGCATGACCGGGAGTTCGTGTCGTCGCTGGCCAACCGCATCATTGAGATCAGGCAGGACGGCCGCATCATCGACTACCGCGGCACCTACGAAGAGTATCTGGCCAGCCAGGGCATTGAATAGCTATCATGGGCTCATGTTGAAATCGACGGAGACCGGGATGAAATCAGCCGCGCGCAACCTGATGTTACTGCTGGTTCCGCTGACCCTGGCCGGCTGCATCAGCGATACGGCCTCGTACATGATCGACGGCGACCGCAATCATGCCGTCATCGTGTCCCGGTCCCAGAAGTGGTTCTGGAGCGACAAGGTCAGCATCACCGTGCTCGCAACCCGGCAGCCGGACTGCATGGGCGGGCTGGAGATTCAGGATGTTCCGAGCGGCGATCCCATCGTGTTGCATCAGGCGCCGGACGAATATCCGGAGCCGATCTACATCCTGGACGCAGGCGGCAATCATTACGCGGTCAGCAACGCAACCTGCCGGGTGCAGAAGTTCCCGACTGTGCCGGCCGACCTCGGGCCGGTGGTTGGCAGTTTCAAAACCGTGGATGGGGTATTTCAGTACGTCTCAGGCAAGTCGTAGAGTGCAATAAGCGGAGCCTGTTGCACCCTACATCCGGGATGGTCAGCCGCGGCGCATCGAATCAAAAAAGTCCGAATTGTTCTTGGTGACCCGGACCTTGTCGCTGAGGAATTCCATCGCGTCCATGTCGTCCATCGGGTAGAGCAACTTGCGCAATACCCAGATCTTTTGCAGCACCGATGCCTCGATCAGCAGTTCTTCCTTCCGGGTGCCGGAGCGGTTGACGTTGATGGCCGGGTAGACCCGCTTCTCGGCCATGCGGCGGTCGAGATGGATCTCCATGTTGCCGGTGCCCTTGAACTCTTCGTAGATCACGTCGTCCATCCGGCTGCCGGTATCGACCAGCGCGGTGGCGATGATGGTCAGCGA
>JBBIJC010000057.1:0-15468 GCA_037446165.1 Hydrogenophilales bacterium
TCCCCAAATCCAGCCCCCTGAACACCGAGCAACGCCTGAACGCCTCCAGGCTGGGTGGCACCTGTTTCTGGTGGCAATACTTGGCCACCAGCTTGGCCAGTCCCTTGATATCGCGACCCGAGGCGGTCGGGAACAGGGTGGCCAACTGATCCAGCATGCCGCCGTCGATATCGAGCTGAAACTGTTCCGTCATCACCTGCCAGATCCGGCGCCGGGCCTCGGCTTCGGGCGGGTGGTATTTGATCAGTGCGATGCAGCGCGAAATGATCGCTTCGTCGATGTCGTCGACCCGGTTGGTGGTCAGGAACAAGAGGCCGTTGAAGTATTCCAGCACGCGCAGGAACACGCCGACCACGGCATTGGTGGCGATGTTGTCGTCGCGGCGGCGGATGTAGACGTCGGCCTCGTCGATCAGCATCACCGCGCCCCAGCGCTGGGCGCGGGTGAGCACGTCCTTGAGCGCGGTTTCCATGGCGGCGACGTTGAGACCCAGCTGGCCGGAATGGACCCGGTACAGGGGGCGCCGGATGATCTCGGCGTAGACCTCCGCGGTCAGCGTCTTGCCCACCCCGGCCGGACCGGCGCAGAGCACAGTGGTGCCGCCCGACTTGCCGGCGACGATATCGTCCATCAGCACGTCCATCTCGGCAGTCAGGATGTCGATCAGGTCGGTCTGTTCCTCGGGCAGGATGAGCTTCTGCTTCAGTTCGGGCTGGTAGGCGTAAGGCTCGACATCGTTCACGTGCACCCACAGGTAGTGGTGCAGTTCCAGGTGGAACATGAGGATGTAAAAATGGACCGGGAGCTGGGTGAACAGGCCCTTGGGCATGTCAGCCTGGACCGCTTCCGCCGCATCTTCGGACTTGTAGCGCAGGCTCTTGTTGGCCCGGCGCAGGTAAGGGCCTAGGATGTCGCCGCTGGCGTCCAGGGCCAGGACACGGTCGCTCAGAATACCCTCGTCATTAACCAGGCGGGCGCTGCCGCCGCCGGATGAAAGCACCACCACGTCCTTGCGCGACCAGTCGGTGTCGCGGTGCGAAGCGGTCGGGTTCTCGGCGTAGTAGCCCGTGCCCTGGCCCGAGAACTGGGCACCGTAGCGGGCGCGCCAGTCGAAGTAGCGCTCGGCGGTCTCGTCATAGACGCGGATCAGGTCCGGCGTTTCCTTGAGATAGCCCTTGGCGGCGAAGATCTCGGCGATGCTCCGATTGCCCAGGTCGCGTGGCAGGATCATCAGGGTGGTGCTGGCCAGCTTGCCCTTGGCGTTGGCCTTCAGTTCGACCAGGACGCGCCCGGTTTCCTCGCTCGATGAAGGCGTGTAATCGAGCCGGCTGACCACCCAGGCCATGGGCTTGCCGGTGACGCTGGCGCTGAACAGCCAGCCGCAGATTGCGTTCTGACTCAGATAGCGGGCGATGGCCGGCACCAGCGGTTCCAGATTGTCGCCATCGAAGCGTTCGCCCTCCTCGTTCATCGCCTGTTGCAGGGTGTGGAGTTGGGCCGCGCGGGCGCGCATGTCGGCGTCGCCGGCGGCGTAAATGTCGCGCAGGAAGTTGATCTCAGGGTGGCTCAACAGCTTGAACGGCACCTCGACGGTATTGCCGAAGCGCAGTTGTTCGTTCAGGTCGGCGAGGTGCGGGAAGGCCTTGACCATGGCCTCGACGTGCGGCCGCTCGATACGCAGTTTCATCTTGATCTCCGTGCTGGATACGAATCCATCACGGGCAGCAAGATGCAGGCCAGATTGGAAGTGGAACGGCTGCGGCCTGATTCGACGCCCGATGACACGCCGTGCAATGCCACAACCATTGTCCACTCCCGATTCAGGTTGGGGCGTCTTCCGGCTTGTCCTCGTCCGCTACAGTGCCCAGACCCCAGGCCTCCCACGTATACCAGTCCTCGCCGAGCGCCTCGATCGGGTGCTCGGTACGGCCGGAACCGTTACCGCACAGGAGCGAATCGGCCGGGCAATATTTGTCGCAACCCCAGCAGATACGCTCGGGATGTTTGGGTTTCAACGGGAATTTCTGTGGCTTTTTCACGGCGTGATGATAATCGGGTCCGCAGCTACAGGCGATACGCCGGCCCTTGCGCCATCTGGCTAAATACGACTTTCACATCCTTCGGCGGCGCGTGATAAGGCGCCGAGCTGACCAGAACCCCGGCACCCGCCGCCGCGTAGGCGACGGCATTGCTGGCATTCACGCCGCCGGCAATGGCAATGATCGGCGTGAGACGCTTTCCGGCCAGCCTTGCCTTGAGGGCGCGCACCTGGCCGGGATCGAACCGTTCGAGCTGCAATACCGGCGCGCCGGCCTCGGCCCAGGTCATCGCTTCCGCTTCATCCGCGACTTCGACCACCAGGCCGCGTTCCGGCAGGGACTGGCGCAGGCGGGCCACGGTATCGGCGGCCGATTCGTCCAGGAAGAGGCGATGCTCGTGAAACAGGAGCAGGGTTTCCGACAGGCCCAGGCGGTGCATGTAGGCGCCGCCGCTGCGGACCGCCTTGACCGCCATAGTCTTGGTGCCGGGGAAATGTTTGCGGGTGCAGGCAAGCGGCGTGTCGAAGCCTGCATCGCGCAGATTTTTTACGATCGCCGCCGTTCCCGAAGCCACGCCGGAATAGAGTTCCACCAGCACCTGAGCGACCTTCCAGACCCGGTGCAGGGTGGCGGCATCGCCCTCTGCCGTCAGCAGCAAGCCGTCGGTCGCCGTACCCGAGGGCGCAACGACTTTGGCGCTGGCGCCCGCCAGATGGAACAGGCGCGCCGCCTCCTCGGTACCGCATACGATCATTGCAGCGCGAGCATTGAAGGTCAGCGTGGCCGGTTGGTCACCGATACCGAGCTGGTCCGTGGTGAGGTCGCCGAAGGGCACATCCTCGGCCAGCAGGCGCAGCAGGGCTGCATCGGAAAGTGCCAGGTTCATTTCATTCTCGAATTTAGCCGATCAAGGCCACGGCCTTGATCTGGACCCAGACCGGTCGGCCAGGCGCGAGCTCAAGTCCTGAAGCCGAACGGTTGGTGACCCGTGCGACGATGGGCGTGCCGCCCACTTCGACCCGAATCAGGGACAGGGCCGGGTGGCTGTCGTCGGACATGGCGGCCACCGTGCCGGGCAGCAGGTTGAGGATGCTGGTATCGCTCTGGTGCGCCAGCGACAGGCTGACGTCGCGGGCCAGGATGCGGACCCGGACGTGGCGGCCGATGGGCAGGCCGGTGTCGCGCACCCACAGTTCGCCGCCGGCGAAGTCGGCGCGGATCAGGTGCCAGGCTTCGTCGCGGGCGCCGATCCGGGCGTCGATCACCACGCCGACGTCTTCGCCCAGCTGGATGGGCAGGTCGAGCCGGGCCAGGGTTTCGGCCAGCGGGCCTTCGGCGACGGCGCGGCCGTTGTCGAGCGCCACGATGTGGTCGGCCAGCCGCGCCACCTCGTCGGGCGAGTGGCTGACATAGAGGATGGGAATCTCCAGCTCGTCGTGCAGGCGCTCCAGGTAGGGCAGGATTTCCTGCTTGCGAGCCAGGTCGAGCGCCGCCAGCGGCTCATCCATGAGCAGGATATTGGGGCTGACCGCCAGGGCGCGGGCGATGGCGACCCGCTGCCGTTCGCCGCCGGACAGGCTGTCCGGCCGCCGGTCGAGCAGGTGGCCGATGCCGAGCAGCTCGATCGCATTGTCCAGCGACACCCGCCGCAATTCCGCCGGAACGCGACGCTGGCCGTATTCCAGATTGCGCCGGATGCTGAGGTGGGGAAACAGGCTGGCTTCCTGGAACACGTAGCCGAGTGGGCGCTGATGGGTGGGCAGGAAATGCTCGCCGTCCTGCCAGACTTCGCCTGCCACCGACAGATAACCGCCGGGTGCGTGTTCCAGCCCGGCCACACAACGCAGCAGGGTGGTCTTGCCGGAGCCGGACGGGCCAAACAGGGCGGTGACGCCGCGGCCTGGCAGGACCAGTGCGGTCTGCAAGGCGAATTCACCCCGGTCCAGCTGGAAGCGGGCTTCAATGGGCAGGATGGTACCGCTCATGATGCAGATCGCTTCTGGTTCGGGTTGAATACGTTCACGGCCAGCAGGACCAGGAACGAGAAGACCAGCATGCCGCCCGCCAGCCAGTGGGCTTCGCCGTATTCCAACGCCTCGACGTGGTTGTAGATCTGCACCGAGACGACGCGGGTCTTGTCGGCGATGTTGCCGCCGATCATCAGCACCACGCCGAACTCGCCGACCGTGTGGGCGAAACTGAGGATGGAGGCGGTGATGAAACCGGGCCGGGCCAGCGGCACGACCACGCTGAAGAAGGTATCGAGTGGCGATGCGCGCAAGGTCGCGGCCACTTCGAGCGGGCGATTGCCGATGGCCTCGAAGGCATTCTGCAACGGCTGCACGACAAAGGGCATGGAATAGATCACCGAGGCCAGGACCAGCCCCGGAAAGGTGAACGGCAACAGGCCCAATCCGAGCGACTGGGTCAGATGGCCGAGAAAGCCATTCGGCCCCATGGCGACCAGCAGGTAGAAGCCGAGAACGGTAGGCGGCAAGACCAACGGCAGCGTCACCACCGCACCGATCGGCGCTTTCAGCCAGGAGCGGGTACGGGCCAGCCACCAGGCGATGGGCGTGCCGATGATCAGCAGCAGGCCGGTGGTCAGGCCGGCCAGTTCAAGGGTAAGTCGGATGGCGGAGAAATCTTCGATGGCGAGCATGGTGCGAGTCTAGCAATGCCCGCCCCGAAGGGCGGGCCGGACGGCGCAGATTACTCCACTTCGTAACCGTAGGACTTGATCACGGCCAGCGCTTTCGGGTTTTTCAGGTATTTCATCAGCGCGGCGGCGGCGGCACTGTCCTTGCCGGTGGCCAGGATCACGGCGTCCTGACGGATCGGGGCGTGCATCTTGGCGGGGACGATCCAGGCCGAACCGCTGCCGATCTTGCCGTCCTTCATGACCTGGGACAGGGCCACGAACGCCATTTCGGCATTGCCACTGGCGGCGAACTGGTAGGTCTGGGCGATGTTCTCACCCTGCACGATCTTCGGCGCCAGCTTGTCGGCCACGCCCATCCTGGTCATGGTTTCCATGGCCGATGCGCCATAGGGCGCCAGCTTGGGATTGGCGATGGCGAGGTGCTCGAAGTTGCCCTTTTCCAGCACTGCGCCCTTGGCGTCGACGAAGTCCGGCTTTGCCGACCACAGCACCAGGGTGCCGATGGCGTAGGTGAAGCGGCTGCCCAGTACGGTCATGCCTTCCTTGTCCAGCTTGGCCGGGGTCTCGTCGTCGGCGGCCAGCAGAATCTGGAACGGTGCACCGTTCTTGATCTGGGCGTAGAACTTGCCGGTGGCGCCGAAGGCCAGCACGGCCTTGTGGCCAGTATCTTTCTCGAAATCGGCGGCGATCTTTTGCATCGGCGCGGTGAAATTGGCGGCGACGGCGACCTGGACTTCGTCTGCGCTGGCCAGGCTGCTGGCGACCGTGAACAGCAGGGCGGCTAGGGTGTGAGAAAGTTTCATCTGAATACTCCTTGGAGGTGGGGAAAAAAGGATCAGCTCATGACCGCGAGGATCACGCTTGAAGACTTGAAGGCGGCGCAGACAGGCGTGCCGATGCTCAGGCCCAGTTCATCGCAGCTTTCACGAGTCACCACGGCGATCACCGACTTGCCGCTGGGCAGGGCGACCGTGACCTCGGCATTGACCGGGCCGAGGGTCAGATCGTAGACCGTGCCCCAGAGCTTGTTGCGGGTGGATACCTTGACCTTGGTATCGGTGTAGAGCAGCACCGACGGCGCCTTGACCAGGGCGAAGACTTCCATGCCGACGCGCAGTTCGAGGTTTTCGGCGCTCTCGTTGGTGACCACCGAGACCACTTCGTTCCAGTCGTCCAGACGCATCCGCACCTCGAAATTGACCGGACCCTGGATCAGCGCGGTGACCACGCCGCGAAACTGGTTGCGGGCGCTGGTCTTCATCGAGAAACGATTGAGCAGGCGGTTGAAGTTGCGCATGTCGGCCAGGTTGCCGCCCAGCTTGTCCAACGCGCGCTGGTATTCGGTTTCCACGGCGCGGAACAGCTTGATCATGTTGCGGCCATGCTCGGTGAGCTGGCTGCCGCCGCCGCGCCGGCCGCCGACTTCGCGCAGCACTAGCGGCTGGTCGCACAGGTTGTTCATGGAATTCACCGCGTCCCAGGCCGACTTGTAGGACAGGTCCAGTTCCTTGGCCGCCTTCTGAATGGAGCCATGACGCTCGATGGCCTCCAGCAGATGCACCCGCTGAGCCGCCAGCAGGACGCCGTCGTCGGTGTCCAGATAGATACGTCCAACCAGATTCATACGTCTAGCCTCGCTCATGATCGTTTTACCTATGTAGCATTACACCATAACGCTATTGAAAAAAATGCTGTCGACGTAGCCAGAACTCCGCCAAGCGCCTGAATGCACCGATTTGACGCCTGGTCGCACTCTTTTAAAGCATTGAAATTCGTTATGCATTCAAATACATAACGATGCGATTTTGTTCCGCCTGGCGACATTTTCCGAACTACACTCACGGCTGAAGCAGGCCGTTGCCTGCCCTTCCATTTCGCCAAGGAGAACTCGCCATGAAAAGCAGCGCACGCAATCAATTTCCCGGAAAAGTCACCTCGGTCATCGCCGGTCCGGTCAACGCCGAAGTCGAACTGACCCTGGCCAGCGGCGACCGCATCGTCTCCATCGTCACCATGGGCAGCGTCAAGGAACTGGGCCTGCATGTGGGCAGCGAGGCGACCGCCCTGATCAAGGCGCCCTGGGTGATCCTGATGACCGACGACTCCGGCCTGAAGACCAGCGCCCGCAATCACCTGCGCGGCAAGGTCAGCCGGCTGGTGAAGGGGGCGATCAACACCGAGGTGACCATGGAGACCTCCGGCGGCCTGACCGTGAACGCGATCATCACCAACGAAAGCGTCGATTCGCTGGGCCTCGACATCCGCACCTCCGTGTCGGCCATCGTCAAGGCCTCGCATGTGATTCTGGCCACCAAGGACTGATCGCATTTCGGGCGGGGCGCAGCGCGGCAGGTTCACTGCCGTGCCCGTCCCGCCAGCACGGCCAGGTTGGCCGGAAAGGTCTCGTCCTCGGGACCGAAGCAGTTCAGATAATCATTGCAGACCTGGCACGACGGCGCCTGACAGACCCGGACTTCGGCCTGGTCGCATAGCTGTTTGTAGAAAAACTTCTTCCACTTCATGTTGCCGACGTTCTTCTCGAACAGCCGGGTGAAGTGTTCGCGCAGCAGGTCCGACAGGGCCTGTCGGTTGGGCAGGCCCATGTCCTGATAGAGATGGTCGCCGCCCATGCAGGCGCTGGCGATGGCGTGGGCCAACCACTCGGTCTCTTCACCATCGTGGCTGCGGTGGTCGAGCAGCAGGATCACCAGATCGTCGAACTCGTCGCTGCGCAAGGGCCGACAGCCCTCGCAATGCTCGGCGCAAATCCGATGATCCAGTTTGGGGAAGTAGCGCGCCAGCAGGGCCTTGAAGCGTTCGCCGTCGAGACCCAGTGCCGGGCTGGGGGCCTGGATGACGCCCCTGGCGGCCGACGCGATGGCGCCGGCCAGGGCATGGGCGACCGGGTCAGGTTCGGCAGGACAGGATTGCAGCAACAGGTCGTAAGACAGGGTAGCGGTCATGTTCACCTCCTCGATGGTTTACGCTGACGGCGACGGCTGGTCCACCGCCAGGATGATCTGGGACGACTGGATCACGGCGCAGACCGGTTCGCCCACCCGGATCTGCTTTTCCGTCATTTCGGCCTGGGTCATGGCCGCCAGCACGATGCGGCCGCCAGCCAGTTCGATCGCCACTTCGGCATCGACCGGATCGTCATGCACATGTGCCACGGTGCCATTCAGGCTGTTATGGCGCTGGCATCGTTCCGCTTGGGACATCGGTCGCACCTCGACCCAGGCCGGGTCGATCAGGGCATGGCAGGCACGCCCGGCAAACAGACCAAGTTCCTCGGCGCTATGCGCGGTGATGTGCGCGCTCAGCCGGTCGCGGCCACCCAGATCCAGGATCACCACGGCATTGATACGTTCGCGGCGCAGCGAAATCACCCGACAATAAAACTGGTTGCGCGCGCTGGTGCGGGCTACGAGCCGGCTCAGGAACTGGTGGCGCTGGTTGAACTGGCCAAAGGTGCCATGACCGGGGGCGTCGAGAAAGCGCAGGAACACGCTCTCGATGCGCTCCGGTCTGGCCAGCAGGCGGCGCGCGTGAGCAGTGGGCAGGAGTGACTCATCCCGGCTGCGGACCAGGGGCGCCTCGGACAGGTTGTTGGCGGCCACCAGATAGTTCCAGGCCAGGTCTTCCTCCACCCCGATGGCCTTCGCGGCTTCCTTGAGCGAGCCCAGTTCGGCCAGCTGCTCCAGCAGGCCCGGACCGAGTCCCATCGCCTTGCCGGCAGGTGCCGTTATATGCTCAGGCTTCATAACGCTGGACACGCTTGAACCTGGCCCCATGACACACGCTCCTCAATCTTCGGAAACAGCGGCCAGCACCAGTCCGGTGGCAGCCTCGAGATGGTCGGTGAAGGCGACACAATGCTCGGCGCCACTGACCAGATAGACTCCGAAGCCATCGCCCTCGGCCACGGGCGCAAGCCTGGCCGGGATGTCGTCTTCGGAACAGTAGGTGAAATGGACGCCAGGCCAGGCCTGGCGCAGGGCCGTAACCGTGGCCTCGGTGAGGCCAACCGCACCGACCTGTTCGGTGACCTTGGCGAGGGTGTCCGCGCCGATCATGCCTCTTCTTCCTCGGTGACGAACTGGGCCAGGCTCTTGGCCTCGACCCCCATGATCTTGGCCAGCCAGGGCGGCGGCGCGTCGATGATACCCTGCAGGCGGGCGATGGCCTCGCGCGCCGGGGTGACGGTCGGAATCTTGACCGGATGGACCCCGGCGCGGACCACCTTGGCCGCAGCCGGGCCGCCGATCGACTGGACGTAGACGATCTGGCAGTCGTTGATCAGTTCGGACCGGGCGACGTTCTTGTCCTCGGCCTCGTCGGCAATCAGCGTGGGCCGCACGTCGATCAGCCTGATCGCGTTCTTGCCAACCTGATAGACCAGGAAGCGCAGCGCAGAGCCGAAATGGCCGTCAAGGTTGTCCGCCGAATTGGAGGCCACCGCGACCCGCAGGCTGTCGGGCAGTTCGCCATCGGTATAGCTCTCGGGTTTCGGCACGTCGGAGTCGTCGCCGTTGTCGCCCCACAGGTAGCGCACGGCTAGTTTGATGGAGGCGGTGTCCTGCTCGGGTTCGATGGTCTCTTCGCCGGTCAGGATCAGTTTGACCTCGGCCACGGTCATGGTGGCGAGCTTGTCTTCGGTGATGGGCAGGCCGATCTTCTCCGCCAGCTTGATGGTGAAAGCGCGCGGATCGACGCCTTCCAGAACCTTGGCGGCCAGGGCGATGCGCAGAGCGGCGCCTTTGCTGATGGGGGTCATGATGGGCTCCTGTTTAGCGCGGGAGCGAGCAGTAAGCCCGCTCCCGCCGTTACCTCAAACCTTGATGATGCAGTCGTCGACCGGGCAGAGCGACACGCACTTGGGCTTGTCGTAGTCGCCCTCGCACTCGGTGCAGGTGTCGGCGTTGATGACGTAGACACCCTTCTTGGGCTTGATGGATTCCGTCGGGCAATCAGGTTCGCAATCGCCGCAGGAGGTGCACAGGTTGGGATCGATCTTCAGTGCCATTTCAACTTCTCCTTTGCTCTGTCGTCATTCCCGCGCAAGCGGGAATCCAGTTTGATCGACTGGGTCCCCGCGTTCGCGAGGACGACGGAATAGTTTCATTCCGCCGCGTCGAGGCGCTTGGCGCGCACCGAGTAGGGCAGTCGTTCGGGGGCGGCCTGGGGCTCGATGAGATACGCGCCGCCGTTGTTGAGCTTGATCTCGCCACCCCATTTCTCCGGGGTGTCGAACTCCATCGAGACGATGGTGTCCTCGAGGTCGCGCTTGGGCAGGTAGAACACATATTCGCCCTTGTCGCCGCGCCGAATCATGATGTTGGCCATTTACTTCTCCTGGATTAGGCCACCCAGGACCGAGCGAGCGACTCTCTGGCAAGGCGCACGGAGCGGAGGAACCGGAACGTACTGGAGGTACGTGAGGATTCCGAGCACCGCGCAACGCGGCCAGAGAGCCGCGCAGCCGGTCCTTAGCGGACCAGGTCGTAGTTGTAGTCGGTGGTCCCCATGCCGCGGGTTTCCTCGTCCAGTCGCTCCAGCACGGCGTTGACCAGGGTGGTGAGCATGTACATCGCGCCCTCGTAGCCCATGGTGGTCATCCGATGCAGGTGGTGGCGGTCGAAGATCGGGAAGCCGAGGCGGATCAGCGGCACTTCGAACTCCTTGCCCTTGTGCAGGGTGTCGCGCTGGATGAACTTGCCGTAGCTGTTGCCGATCAGGAAGTCCGGCTTCTCGGTGAACACCAGGCTGCGCATGTGCCACAGGTCATAGCCCGGGTACACCTTGCAGTTGACGCCGTAGGGCGATGACTCCAGCACCTTCTGCATGGCCTTGCCCCAACGCTTGGAACCGTTGTTGCACAGGATATGCACCGGCTCGGCGCCCAGTTCGAGCAGGAACTTGGTCATGCCCATGACGAAGTCGGGATCGCCGTACAGGGCGAACTTCTTGCCGTGCAGCCAGGTGTGGCTGTCGGTCATCATGTCGACCAGGCGGCCACGTTCCTTGACCAGGGACGCCGGAATCGGCTTGCCGGTGACTTCGGACACCTTCATCAGCCACTCGTCGGTCCATTCCAGTCCCATCGGGATGTTGAGCTTGGGCACTTCATGGTTCCAGGTGCCTTCGACGAACTTCTTGGTCTTGTCGAGCTGGATCGGCTGGAGCAGGAAGGTGTTCTTGGCGTTGGGCGCATCCTTGACCTCGTCCATCGTGGTGCCGCCGGCGTACATGCGGAAGGTACCGTCGGCCGGGGTGTCGAGCACTTCGGTCGGGTCGGACAGGAAAGTGTAGTCCACCCCCATTTCTTCCAGCATCCGCTTCATGACCCGGAAGTTGCCCAGATAGGTCTCGAAGCCCGGCACCAGGTTGATCTTGCCGTTGCTGCCGATTTCCTTGCCGGCCATGTGGTTGAGGGTGAAGTAGCGGATGATGCCTTCGAACATGTTGTCCCAGCCGGTGACGTGGCTGCCGACGAACGAAGGGGTATGGGCGTAGGGAACCGGGTAATCCTGCTCGATGTGCCCTTCCTTCTTGGTGTTGTTGATGAAGGCGTTCAAGTCATCGCCGATGACCTCTGCCATGCAGGTGGTGGAGACCGCGATCATGTCCGGCTGATACAGCGCCCTGGCGTTGGGCAGGCCGTCGAACATGTTTTTCTGGCCGCCGAATACGGCCGCGTCTTCGGTCATGGAATCCGACACGCAGGAGATGGGCTCCTTGAAGTGACGGTTGAAGTAGGTGCGGAAGTAGGCGACGCAGCCTTGCGAGCCGTGCACGTAGGGCAGGGTCTTGGAGAAACCCAGGGCGCAGAGCACGGCACCCAGTGGCTGACAGGCCTTGGCCGGGTTGACGGTCAGCGCTTCGCGCTTGAAGTTGAGATCCTTGTACTCCAGGGTGGTGGTCCACTGGAAGGTCTCTTCGATCTTGTCCTGCGGGACCTTGGCTTCGAACTGGTCCTGCTTGGCCTTGAGCATTTCCTTGTACTGGTCGTCCCGGAACAGGGGGTAGGACGGCTTGATGTCTTCAGCGACTTGCATGTTCATCTCCTTGCCCGCACCACCCATCTGTGGATACGAGCGTAGGTTTAAGGTTTTGCAGGAGCGGCCTCACGTTGGCAAAGCCAGCTCCTGCATTTTCATTACGCTGCCTTGGCCAACGGCTCGGCTTCTTCAGCCGGCTTCAGCCAGGGCGGGGTCAGCTTCGACCAGCACGGGTTGTTCAGGGTCATGTCCATGTCCCGGGCGAAGATGGCGAAGCCGTCATAGCCGTGGTAGGGGCCGGAGTAGTCCCAGCTGTGCATCTGGCGGAAGGGGATGCCCATCTTCTGGAAGATGTACTTTTCCTTGATCCCGGAGCCGACCAGGTCGGGCTTGACCTTCTTCACGAACTCCTCGAATTCGAAGCCGGTGACGTCGTCGTACAACAAGGTGGAGTTGCCCATTTCCTTGATCGTGCGGTCGTAGTCGTCGTTGTGGCCGAACTCGTAGCCGGTGCCGACCACTTCCATGCCCAGGTCTTCATACGAGCCGATGACGTGGCGCGGACGCAGACCGCCGACGTAGAGCATGACCCGCTTGCCGGTCAGGCGCGGCTTGTACTTGGCGATCACGGCATCGACCATGGGCTGGTACTTGGCGATCACTTCCTCGCACTTGGCCTTGATGCTGTCGTCGAAGAAGGCGGCGATCTTGCGCAGCGATTCGTTGATCTTGGTCGGGCCGAAGAAGTTGTATTCGATCCAGGGAATGCCGTACTTCTCTTCCATGTGCCGGCTGATGTAGTTCATCGAGCGGTAGCAGTGCAGCAGGTTGAGCTTGGCCTTGGGGGTGTTTTCCATTTCGGCCAGGGTGCCGTCGCCGGACCACTGGGCGATCACGCGCAAGCCCATCTCTTCGAGCAGGATACGCGAGGACCAGGCGTCACCGCCGATGTTGTAGTCGCCGATGATGGTGACGTCATAGGGGCTGGGCTCGAAGGCCTGGGCATCCTTGCCGTCGCGCTCGAATACCCAGTCGCGGATGGCGTCGTTGGCAATGTGGTGACCCAGCGACTGAGACACGCCACGGAAGCCTTCGCAACGAACCGGAACCACCGGCTTGTCCAGGGCGGCGGCCGCCTTCTTGGAAACGGCCTCGATGTCGTCGCCGATCAGGCCGATCGGGCACTCCGACTGGACCGAGATACCCTTGTTCAGGGGGAACAGGCCTTCGATTTCCTCGATCAGCTTGGCCAGCTTCTTGTCGCCGCCGAAGACGATGTCCTTCTCCTGGAAATCCGAGGTGAAGTTCATGGTGCCGAAGGTGTTCACACCGGTGGTGCCGACGTAGTAGTTGCGGCGACCGGCGCGGGAATACTGGCCGCAGCCGACGGGGCCGTGGGAGATGTGGATCATGTCCTTGATCGGACCCCACACCACGCCCTTGGAGCCGGCGTAGGCGCAGCCGCGGATGGTCATCACGCCGGGCAGCGACTTGCGGTTGGAGGTGATGCACTTCTTGGACTGCTCGACGCTCTGGTCATTGACGGCCAGGTGCTTGGCGCGGTCCTTCTTGGCCTTCTCGGGATAGACCTCCAGCACCTCGGCAATGAGGGCTTCGGTCTGTTCACGGGTCAGGTTCGACATTTCGTTCTCCTTTCACGCTGCCGCCAATCTGCGGACAGCATGTTGGGTTGATCGGGCGGCCCGCTCCCCGCGAGGGGGAAGTCGGGAAACGGGCCTTAGAACATCAGGCTGCAGCTTCAGCGGCGAGCTGAGCGGCGGTCTTGCCGACGATCGACTCGTCTTCCTCTTCCAGGATGCCGAACGACATCATGATTTCTTCCAGCTCGTCCATGGTGATCGGGGTGGGAATCACCAGGTTCTTGTTGTTGATGATCTTGTTGGCCAGGGAGCGGTACTCGTCGGCCTGCTTGGCCTGCGGGTTGTACTCGATCACGGTCATCCGGCGGATCTCGGCACGCTGCACTTCGTTGTCGCGGGGGATGAAGTGGATCATGTGGCTGCCCAGCTTGGCGGCCAGTTCCATGATCAGTTCGTCTTCACGAGCGGTGTTGCGGGAGTTGCAGATCAGGCCGGCCAGACGCACGCCGCCAGAGTTGGCGTACTTGACGATGCCCTTGGCGATGTTGTTGGCGGCGTACATGGCCATCATCTCGCCGGACACGACGATGTAGATTTCCTGGGCCTTGTTCTCGCGGATGGGCATGGCGAAACCGCCGCAGACCACGTCGCCGAGCACGTCGTAGAACACGAAGTCGAGGTCTTCCTCGTAGGCGCCTTCCTCTTCCAGGAAGTTGATGGCGGTGATCACGCCACGGCCGGCACAGCCGACGCCCGGCTCAGGGCCACCCGATTCGACGCACATGATGTCGCCGTAGCCGACCTTGAGCACATCTTCCAGTTCCAGGTCTTCCACGGAACCGGCTTCGGCGGCCAGGTGCATGATGGTGTTCTGAGCCTTGGCGTGCAGGATCAGACGGGTGGAGTCGGCCTTGGGGTCGCAGCCGACGATCATTACTTTCTTGCCGGCCTCGGCGAGGGCAGCAACCAGGTTCTGGGTGGTAGTAGACTTACCGATACCGCCCTTGCCGTAAATAGCACATTGACGCAAAGCCATCTTAGTTCTCCTCTGACACGTCACAAAAAGGATGCGAAGGAATGTTCGCTCGCATCTCCTATGTCGCAATGGCTGTGCCAGGCCACAAAAAACAAGCTAACCGGTTGAAACAAAAGTGTTTTCAAACACAGAAGAGACACCCTCTGGGCGTGACGGACACAACAAAGACGCACGTTTTGTAGGGGTAACGACAGCCCTGCCCAAGGATGCCCGGCTGCCGATCAATCACTGCTCTCTCCCGGCAAGCATCCTGGGCAGCCTGAGTTATCAGCGCCATCCGGTACCACTGGCCCTGGACGGGGTGGTGGAACTGCACAAGGCCTTGTTCAAGCGCATGGATGAAGAGAGCGATCCGGCCGAACGAGGCGGATTGTTCCTGCGACTCATGGCAGCTGAATTCAGCCTGGATCACCCCGAGGAGGCCGGGTTTTCCAGGACTTCGCCCCGCGCACGGGCCAGGGCCAATTACCTGCGGATGGTGCGCGGCTGGGCGTTTGATGCAGACGGCATCGAGGGCGCCGTGCTCAAGGGATGGGTGGAATCGCGCTTCGGCCTGCTGCCGCGCCATCACGGCGGACCAATCCGCGACCTGTCGGGAGAAACCTATCGCCGCTATCTGGAGCAGCGGTCGAAAGGCTTGTATGGCACCAACAGCATGGAGGCCCAACTGGATCTGCTCTATACCTATTGCCAGTACGAGTTAGGCCGGCAAAGGCCCGGCCAGACGCACATCGAGCTGTATCGGGGTGTTAACCAGCTGGCCGACCACGAGGTCCTGTCGGAGATGCAGCAGGGTCGTGGTGTGATCCTGATGAACAGCCTGACCTCGTTCACACCTTCAAGAGAAAGGGCGGACGAATTTGGCGATCTCGTGCTGTGCGTACAAATTCCCCTGGCCAAGATATTCTTCTTCCAGAAGTTGTTGCCGGACATGCTCAAGGGTGAAGAAGAATATGTGGCAATTGGCGGCGTTTATGAAGTGCGGCGAGCCGAAACCTGCTTCAAACCCTCTGAGCGAGGTCAAGGCAGTTCATGTCCTGATTAGCATAGGCCAAGCAGCAGGACCAAGCTTTGCAACAAACATACTTAACCGTTTGATTTTATGGCGCGCCCGAGACGATTCGAACGT
>JBBIJC010000058.1:0-15143 GCA_037446165.1 Hydrogenophilales bacterium
CAATCGTGCCCACGTTTACGTGCGGCTTATTACGCTCAAACTTTTCCTTGGCCATTTTCTTTACCCTATCACTTCTTGCTGTTCATCACGGCTTCCGCCACGTTCTTGGGAGCTTCTGAATAATGCTTGAATTCCATCGAGTAGGTTGCGCGTCCTTGTGACATGGAGCGCAATGTCGTGGAGTAGCCAAACATTTCGGCCAGCGGCACTTCAGCCTTGATGGCCTTGCCGCCAGGCAGATCTTCCATGCCCTGGATGATGCCCCGACGACGGTTCAGGTCGCCCATCACATCGCCCATATAGTCTTCCGGGCTTTCCACTTCGACGGCCATCATCGGCTCCAGCAGGGCCGGGTTGGCTTTACGCATCCCGTCCTTGAAGGCCATGATGGCGGCCATCTTGAATGCCTGCTCAGACGAATCCACTTCGTGGTATGAGCCATCGAACAGGGTAACCTTGACATCGACCACTGGGAACCCGGCCATCACGCCATTGTTCAGGGCTTCTTTCAGTCCCTTGTCCACAGCTGGAATGTACTCGCGAGGCACCGTACCACCCTTGATGGCATCAACAAACTCGTAGCCCTTGCCGGCTTCATTGGGCTCCATCTTGATCCAGACGTGGCCATATTGCCCCTTACCGCCGGACTGCTTGACGAACTTGCCTTCCTGCTCGACCTGCTTCTTGATCGCTTCGCGGTAAGCCACTTGAGGCGCGCCCACATTGGCCTCGACGTTGAACTCGCGGCGCATCCGGTCCACCAGAATTTCCAGGTGCAATTCGCCCATGCCGGAGATGATGGTCTGGCCGGACTCTTCGTCGGTACGAACCCGGAATGACGGATCTTCCTGCGCCAGACGGTTCAAGGCCAGACCCATCTTCTCCTGGTCAGCCTTGGTCTTGGGTTCTACGGCCACGTGGATCACAGGCTCAGGGAACTCCATCCGCTCAAGAATGATCGGCTTATCCAGTGCACACAGGGTATCGCCCGTGGTGGCATCTTTCAGACCTACGGCAGCAGCGATGTCACCGGCGAACACCTCCTTGATTTCTTCCCGATTGTTGGCATGCATCAACAGGATCCGGCCCAGGCGCTCTTTTTTGCCCTTGACCGAGTTGTAGATGGTATCCCCGGAATTGACCATGCCGGAATAAACCCGGAAGAAGGTCAATTGACCGACATACGGGTCAGTCATGATCTTGAAGGCCAGTGCGGAGAACGGCTCGGCATCTTCCGCCTTGCGCGAACCCGGCGAACCGTCGTCCAGTTCACCCTCGACCGGAGGAATATCGACCGGCGACGGCATGAAGTCGATCACCGCATCCAGCATGGCCTGTACGCCCTTGTTCTTGAAGGCGGATCCACACATCATCGGCACAATTTCGCTGGCAATGGTGCGCTGACGCAGTGCCAACTTGATGTCAGCCTCGGAAAGGTCGCCCTCTTCCAGATACTTGTTCATCAATTCTTCGCTGGCCTCGGCAGCCGCCTCGACCATTTTTTCGCGCCATTCCTGGCAGGTGTCTACCAGATCAGCCGGTATATCGCCGTATTCAAACTTGGTACCCTGAGTTGAGTCATCCCACAGGATGGACTTCATCTTGACCAGATCGACCACACCAGCAAACTTGTCTTCTGCGCCGATTGGCACCTGAATAGGCACCGGGTTGGCCTTCAGCCGGGTGCGCATCTGCTCGTAGACCTTGAAGAAATTGGCACCGGAGCGGTCCATCTTGTTAACAAAGGCCAGACGGGGCACACCGTACTTGTTGGCCTGACGCCATACCGTCTCGGACTGAGGCTGTACGCCACCTACCGCGCAGTACACCATGCAGGCACCGTCCAGCACGCGCATGGAGCGCTCGACCTCAATCGTGAAGTCGACGTGCCCTGGCGTGTCAATAATATTGATCCGATGCTCGGCCAGGGACATATCCATCCCCTTCCAGAAACAGGTCGTCGCCGCAGAGGTGATGGTGATGCCACGCTCCTGCTCCTGCTCCATCCAGTCCATGGTGGCTGCGCCGTCGTGCACCTCACCGATCTTGTGGTTGACACCGGTGTAGAACAGGATGCGTTCGGTCGTCGTCGTCTTGCCGGCGTCGATGTGGGCGGAGATACCGATATTACGGTAGCGCTCGATAGGGGTTTTGCGTGCCACTTTGGAAAATCCTCAGTATCAGAAGCGGAAATGGGAGAAGGCTTTGTTGGCCTCGGCCATACGGTGCACTTCTTCACGCTTCTTCATGGCGCCGCCACGGCCTTCGGCCGCATCCAGCAATTCGCCAGCCAGACGCTGACCCATGGATTTCTCACCACGCTTCCGCGCGAAATCCTTCAACCAGCGCATTGCCAGGGCGGAGCGACGAGCGGGACGCACTTCGACCGGAACCTGATAATTGGCGCCGCCTACCCGACGGCTCTTGACCTCGACCACCGGACGGATATTGGCCAGGGCCGCGCTGAACACCTCGATCGGGTTCTTGCCGCTCTTCTTCTCGATCTGCTCGAAGGCACCGTAAACGATACGCTCAGCCACAGCCTTTTTGCCGCTGTTCATGATCACGTTGACGAACTTGGCCACTTCCTGATTACCGAACTTGGGATCGGGCAGAATGTTGCGCTTGGGTACTTCACGACGTCTTGGCATGACTCAAATCCTTTTAATTACTTGCCCGCTTTGGGACGTTTCGCGCCGTACTTGGAGCGGGACTGCTTCCGATCCTTGACGCCTTGGGTATCCAGACTGCCGCGCACGATGTGGTAACGCACACCCGGAAGATCCTTTACCCGGCCGCCACGCACCAATACAACCGAGTGCTCCTGCAGATTATGACCCTCGCCACCGATGTAGCCGATGATTTCAAAACCATTCGACAAGCGGACCTTGGCAACCTTACGCAAGGCCGAGTTCGGCTTCTTGGGGGTGGTGGTGTAGACACGGGTGCATACACCACGCTTCTGCGGGCAGGACTCCATGGCCGGAACCTTGCTCTTTTCGACTGGAGCCACACGGGGCTTCCGCACCAATTGATTAATGGTTGGCATTCGTTGCGCCTTCTATCTGATCTGATCTTAACCGTTACCCACCCGGTCTTACCGGCATGGGGAACAACACGGCCCACGGGTAGCGTGGGCCGTCTATAAAAAAGAGGCTGGATTCTAAGGATATTGACTCGTGCTGTCAAGCACTTGCCGAATCTCCCGAAACCGGAGCGAACATTGCCTCCGCCTCATCGAAATGAGCCGTCGCCTCTGCTTCCAATTGCTGCTTGCGGATGCGGTGGTGCGCCAAGCCAGTGCCTGCCGGGATGAGCCGGCCGACGATCACGTTTTCCTTCAAGCCGCGCAAGTCGTCCTTCTTGGTCATGATCGCCGCTTCGGTCAGGACCCGCGTGGTTTCCTGGAAAGAAGCCGCGGAGATGAACGAGTCAGTCGACAAGGAAGCTTTGGTAATGCCGAGCAGAATATCGTCGTACTCAGCCGGTTGCTTGCCCTCGGCCACCATGCGGTCGTTTTCCTGCAGCAGCTCGGAACGCTCCACCTGCTCACCCGGAATGAACGTGGTATCGCCAGCATCGACGACATTGACTCGACGTAGCATCTGACGAACGACCACTTCAATGTGCTTGTCGTTGATCTTCACGCCCTGCAGCCGGTAAACATCCTGCACTTCGTTGATGATGAAGCGGGCCAAGGCCTCGACACCCTGCAGACGCAGGTTGTCATGCGGGTCGATCGGACCGTCGACAATCATTTCGCCCTTCTGTACTACCTGACCATCGTGGACGGTCACATGCTTGTCCTTCGATATCAGATACTCATGGGCCACGCCGTCCAGATCAGTGATGATCAGACGCTGCTTGCCCTTGGTGTCCTTGCCGAAGGTGATGGTGCCGGTCACTTCTGCCAACACGCCGGCATCCTTGGGCGAACGCGCTTCGAACAGTTCGGCAACCCGTGGCAGACCGCCGGTGATGTCACGGGTCTTGGATGTTTCCTGGGGAATACGTGCGATCACGTCACCCACGTTCACTTCCTGGCCGTCCTTGACAGTAATCAGCGAGCCCACCTGGAAGGTGATGTTCACCGGGTGGTCAGTACCCGCCGCCTTGATCTCCACGCCATCGGCACCGATGAAGCGGATCTGGGGGCGAACGCCCTTGACCTGGCTGGAGCCACGGCGCTTGCCGTCGATAACGATCAGGGTCGACAGACCGGTCACGTCGTCGATCTGCTTGGCGACGGTCACGCCTTCTTCCACGTTCTCGAATTTCGCGCGGCCGGCGTACTCGGTGATGATCGGCCGGGTATGCGGGTCCCAGTTGGCCAGGGCGGTACCCGCCTTGATCACATCGCCGTCCTTGACTGCCAGCGTGGCGCCGTACGGCACTTTATGACGTTCGCGCTCACGGTTGTTGTCATCGACGATGATGACTTCACCGGTACGGGAGATCACGACCTGCTCGCCGCGCACATTGGTGACGTAACGCATGGTCGAAATGAAGCGTACGGTACCGGCCGACTTGCCTTCCACCTGGCTGGCGGAGGCGGCACGGGAGGCCGCGCCACCGATGTGGAAGGTGCGCATGGTGAGCTGGGTACCCGGCTCGCCGATCGACTGGGCAGCGATGACGCCAACGGCCTCGCCGGCGTTGACCATGTAGCCACGCCCCAGGTCGCGGCCGTAGCACTTGGCGCACAGACCCCAGCGGGTGGCGCAGGTGAGCGGAGTACGGACCTTCACCTCGTCGACACCCAGGGCATCGATCTCGTCCACCTTGGCTTCGTCCAGCAGGGTTCCGGCATCGATCACCGTCTCACCGGTATCGGGGTGGATCACATCCACCGCCAGCACGCGGCCGAGAATCCGCTCGCGCAGGGCCTCGATCACATCGCCGCCCTCAACCAGGGCCTTCATGACCATGCCTTCGCTGGTGCCGCAATCGTCCTCGGTAATGACCAGATCCTGGGTCACGTCGACCAGACGCCGGGTCAGGTAGCCCGAGTTGGCTGTCTTCAGCGCGGTATCGGCCAGGCCCTTGCGGGCGCCGTGAGTCGAGATGAAGTACTGCAGCACATTCAGGCCTTCGCGGAAGTTCGCGGTGATCGGCGTCTCGATAATCGAGCCGTCCGGCTTGGCCATCAGACCGCGCATGCCGGCCAGTTGACGAATCTGGGCAGCGGAACCCCGTGCGCCGGAGTCAGCCATCATGTAGATGGAGTTGAACGATTCCTGCTTGACCGAATTGCCGTCGCGGTCAACCACGGTTTCATGGGAGAGCTGGTCCATCATGGCCTTGGCCACCTTGTCACCGGCCTGGCCCCAGATGTCCACCACCTTGTTGTAGCGCTCGCCCTGGGTCACCAGACCCGAGGTGTACTGGGATTCGATCTCCTTCACCTCGTGCTCGGCGGCGGCCAGGATGTCGTGCTTTTGTGGCGGGGTCAGCATGTCCTGCATGCAGATCGAGATGCCGCCCTTGGCCGCCATGGAGAAGCCGGTGTACATCAGCTTGTCGGCAAAAATCACGGTGTCCCGCAGTCCGCACTTGCGAAACGATGAGTTGATCAGACGGGAGATTTCCTTCTTCTTCAACACCTTGTTGATGTGACTGAAGGACAGCCCCGGAGGCAGGATCTCGGACAGCATGGCGCGACCGGCCACCGTCTCGTAACGGTTGATCTTGGAGATGACCTGACCTGCCTCGTCACGCTCGCGCTCACGCAGACGCACGGTCACCTTGGCGTTCAGGTCAAGCAGACCGGATTGCCAGGCGCGACGCAGTTCGTCGGTGTTGGAGAACATCATGCCCTCGCCCTTGGCGTTGATCCGCTCGCGGGTCATGTAGTAGAGGCCGAGCACGATATCCTGCGACGGCACGATGATCGGCTCGCCGTTGGCGGGCGACAGCACGTTGTTGGAAGCCATCATCAGGGTGCGGGCTTCCATCTGCGCTTCCAGCGACAGCGGGACGTGAACGGCCATCTGGTCGCCGTCAAAGTCGGCGTTGAAGGCGGTACAGACCAGCGGATGCAACTGGATCGCCTTACCCTCGATCAGGGTCGGCTCAAAGGCCTGGATGCCGAGGCGGTGCAGGGTCGGGGCGCGGTTCAGCATCACCGGATGTTCACGGATGACTTCTTCCAGGATGTCCCAGACCACCGGCTCCTGCGCTTCGACCATGCGCTTGGCGGCCTTGATGGTGGTGGCCAGGCCCATGATTTCGAGGCGGTTGAAGATGAACGGCTTGAACAGCTCCAGCGCCATCAGCTTGGGCAGGCCGCACTGGTGCAGCTTGAGGGTCGGGCCCACCACGATGACCGAACGGCCGGAGTAGTCGACACGCTTGCCGAGCAGGTTCTGACGGAAGCGGCCGCCCTTGCCCTTGATCATGTCGGCCAGGGACTTCAGTGGGCGCTTGTTGGCGCCGGTCATGGCCTTGCCGCGGCGACCGTTGTCGAGCAGAGAATCGACCGATTCCTGCAGCATCCGCTTTTCGTTGCGGACAATGATCTCGGGCGCCTTCAGTTCCAGAAGTCGCTTGAGGCGGTTGTTCCGGTTGATCACGCGACGATACAGGTCGTTCAGGTCGGAGGTCGCAAAGCGGCCGCCGTCCAGCGGCACCAGCGGGCGCAGTTCCGGCGGCAACACGGGCAGCACTTCCAGGATCATCCATTCCTGACGGATACCGGACTTGTGGAAGGCCTCCAGCACCTTGAGTCGCTTGGCGATCTTCTTGATCTTGGTGTCGGAGCTGGTCTTTTCCAGTTCAGCGCGCAGCTTCTCGATCTCGGCGCCCAGGTTCATGCCCTTGAGCAGGTCGCGGATGCCCTCGGCGCCCATGCCGGCCTTGAACTCGTCACCGTACTCTTCCATCTTGGCGAGGTAATCGTCCTCGGTCATGATCTGGCACCGGTTGAGCGGGGTCATGCCCGGCTCGGTGACCACGTAGGCTTCGAAGTAGAGCACGCGCTCGATATCGCGCAGGGTCATGTCCAGCACCATGCCGAGGCGGCTGGGCAGGGACTTGAGGAACCAGATGTGCGCAACCGGCGAGGCCAGTTCGATGTGGCCCATGCGCTCGCGGCGCACCTTGGACAGGGTCACTTCGACGCCGCACTTCTCGCAGATAACGCCGCGGTGCTTGAGTCGCTTGTACTTGCCACACAGGCACTCGTAGTCCTTGACCGGACCGAAGATCTTGGCACAGAACAGGCCGTCGCGCTCCGGCTTGAAGGTACGGTAGTTGATGGTCTCCGGCTTCTTCACTTCTCCGAAGGACCAGGAACGGATTTTCTCCGGCGAGGCGAGTCCGATCTTGATGGCGTCGAACTCTTCTTCCTGAGTGACTTGCTTGAACAGGTCGAGTAGGGCTTTCATGTTTGCGTTGCTCCTGGTACCCGATTAATAACGTTCGAGATCGATGTCGATCGCCAACGAGCGGATTTCCTTCACCAGCACGTTGAAAGATTCCGGCATGCCGGCGTCGATCTTGTGCTCGCCCTTGACGATGTTCTCGTAGACCTTGGTCCTGCCGGTGACATCGTCCGACTTCACGGTGAGCATCTCCTGCAGGGTGTAGGCGGCACCGTAGGCTTCCAGCGCCCACACTTCCATTTCACCAAAGCGCTGACCACCGAACTGGGCCTTGCCGCCCAGCGGCTGCTGAGTCACCAGCGAGTACGGGCCGGTGGAACGGGCATGCATCTTGTCGTCGACCAGGTGGTGCAGCTTCAGGATATGCATGTAGCCCACGGTAACGGTCCGGTCGAAGGCCTCGCCGCTGCGGCCGTCATACAGCTGAACCTGCGTCTTGCCGGGGGTAAAGCCCAGCTTGGCGGTATGCGGATCGTCGTCCGGGTAGGCCAGGTCGAGCATGGCAGTGATCTCTTCTTCCTTGGCGCCGTCGAACACCGGGGTGGCGAATGGCACGCCACCACGCAGGTTGTCAGCCAGTTCCATGATCTCGGTATCACTGAAGCCCTTCAGGTCTTCCTGCTTGCCGGAGGAGTTGTAGACCTTGTCCAGGAACTTGCGCATCTCGGCGACCTTGACCTGCTGATTCAGCATGCCGCTGATCCGGTGGCCAAGACCCTTGGCCGCCCAGCCCAGATGCACTTCCAGAATCTGACCGACGTTCATCCGCGACGGCACGCCGAGCGGGTTCAGGACGATGTCAACCGGAGTGCCATCGGCCATGAAGGGCATGTCCTCGACCGGAACGATCTTGGACACCACGCCCTTGTTGCCGTGCCGTCCGGCCATCTTGTCGCCAGGCTGCAGGCGGCGCTTGACGGCCAAGTAGACCTTGACCATCTTGATCACTCCAGGAGGCAGTTCGTCGCCCGAGGTCAGCTTCTTCTTCTTGTTTTCCTTCATCCGGTCGAATTCTTCGCGCTGCCTGTCGAGACCGTCCTTGATGCCTTCCATCTGACGGCTGACATCGTCGTCGGCGACGCGGATATCAAACCAGTCGTGCGGATTGAGATCATCCAGGTAGGCTTCGCTGATCTTCGTGCCCTTGGCCAGCTTCTTGGGACCGCCCTTGGCTTCCTTGCCGACCAGCATCCGCTTCATCCGCTCGAAGGCATCGTGTTCGACGATGCGCATCTGGTCGGCCAAGTCCTTCTGGTACTTGCGCAGCATGTCTTCGATGATCTGGTTGGCACGCATGTCGCGCTCGATGCCTTCGCGGGTGAACACCTGGACGTCGATGACGGTGCCGCTCATGCCGGTCGGCACGCGCAGCGAGGTGTCCTTCACGTCGGAGGCCTTCTCGCCGAAGATGGCGCGCAACAGCTTCTCTTCCGGGGTCAGCTGGGTCTCGCCCTTGGGCGTGACCTTGCCGACCAGCACGTCGCCGGCCTCGACCTCGGCGCCGATATAGACGATGCCGGCATCATCCAGGCGGCCCAGTTGCTGCGGGCTCAGGTTGGAGATGTCCTTGGTGATTTCTTCCGGACCCAGTTTGGTGTCGCGGGCAACAATGTTCAGTTCCTCGATGTGGATCGAGGTGTAGCGGTCTTCCGCCACCACCCGCTCTGAGATCAGGATCGAATCTTCGAAGTTGTAGCCGTTCCAGGGCATGAACGCGACCAGCATGTTCTGCCCAAGTGCCAGTTCACCCTTGTCGGTCGAAGCGCCATCGGCCACCACGTCGCCACGCGCGATCTTGTCGCCGGGCTTGACCAGCGGACGCTGGTTGATGTTGGTGTTCTGGTTGGAACGCATGTACTTGGTCAGGGTGTAGATGTCCACGCCCACTTCACCGGAAGCGGTTTCGTCATCGTTGACCCGCACCACCACGCGACTGGCATCGACATAGTCGACCACGCCGCCGCGCAGGGCCTTGACCACGGTACCCGAATCAACCGCTGCGGTCCGTTCGACACCGGTGCCGACCACCGGCTTGTCCGGACGCAGGCAGGGCACGGCCTGACGCTGCATGTTCGAACCCATCAGGGCGCGGTTGGCGTCATCGTGCTCCAGGAACGGGATCAGGGACGCGGCCACCGATACGATCTGCGACGGTGCCACGTCCATGTACTGGATGCGGTCGGGCGTCGACAGGGCGAATTCGTTCTTGTGCCGGCAGGACACCAGTTCGTCGGCAAACTGGCCCTTGTCGTTCAGAGCAGCATTGGCCTGGGCGATCACATACTGGCTCTCCTCGATGGCGGAGAGGAAGTCGATCTTGTCCGTGACCTTGCCGTCGGCGACGCGGCGATACGGCGTCTCGATGAAGCCGTACTCGTTGGTCTGGGCAAACAGGGCCAGCGAGTTGATCAGGCCGATGTTCGGACCTTCCGGCGTTTCGATCGGGCAGACCCGGCCGTAATGGGTCGGATGCACGTCGCGCACTTCGAAACCGGCGCGCTCGCGGGTCAGTCCACCAGGACCAAGCGCGGAAATGCGGCGCTTGTGGGTGATCTCGGACAGCGGGTTGGTCTGGTCCATGAACTGGGACAGCTGACTGGAACCGAAGAACTCCTTGATTGCTGCGCTGATCGGCTTGGCGTTGATCAGGTCGTGCGGCATCAGGTTGTCGGATTCGGCCTGGTTCAGGCGCTCCTTGACCGCGCGCTCGACCCGGACCAGACCGGCGCGGAACTGGTTCTCGGCCAGCTCGCCAACTGAACGGACACGACGGTTGCCGAGGTGGTCGATGTCGTCCACTTCGCCTCGGCCGTTGCGCAGCTCGACCAGAATCCGGATCACGGCGACGATGTCTTCCGTGCTCAGGGTACCGGAACCGGTCAGTTCTTCACGGCCGATGCGGCGGTTGAACTTCATCCGGCCGACGCGGGACAGATCATAGGTGTCGCTGGAATAGAACAGACGCTGGAACAGGGCCTCGACCGCATCTTCGGTCGGCGGCTCGCCGGGACGCATCATGCGATAGATGGCGACGCGGGCAGTCCACTGATCCACCGTCTCGTCAGCGCGCAGGGTCTGCGAAATCCAGGGACCGTGATCCAGATCGTTGATGAACAGGGTCTGGAACTTGGCCACCTTGGCTTCGATCAACTTGTCCAGCAGGGCTTCGGTAATCTCGTCGTTGGCGCGGGCGATGACCTCGCCGGTTTCCTTGTCGACGACCCCGGTTGCAATCGTGCGGCCAAGCACATAATCGTTGTCGACCACCAGCTTCTTGATGCCGGCGACTTCCAGGTCGCGAATATTCCGGGTGGTGATGCGCTTGTCCTTGCCGACGATGACCTTGCCATCCTTGTCGACGATGTCGAAGCGGGCCGTCTCGCCCTTCAAACGCTCGGGCTTGAGTTCAAACTCGATACCCTTCTTGGCGACATGGAAGGTCTCGAACTCATAGAACTCGGCCAGGATCTGCTCGATGCTGTAGCCCAGCGATTTGAGCAGGATGCTGACCGGCATCTTGCGCCGACGGTCGATCCGGAAATAGACGAAATCCTTCGGGTCAAACTCGAAGTCCAGCCAGGAACCGCGGTAGGGAATGATCCGGGCCGAGAACAGCAGCTTGCCCGAGCTGTGGGTCTTGCCCCGATCATGCTCAAAGAACACCCCGGGCGAACGATGCAGCTGCGACACGATCACCCGCTCGGTACCGTTGATGATGAACGAGCCGTTCGGCGTCATGAGCGGAATCTCGCCCATGTACACTTCCTGCTCCTTCACTTCCTTGATCTTCTCCTTGGTGCTCTCGCGGTCCAGAATGACCAGGCGCACCCGGGCGCGCAGGCTGGCCGCAAAGGTCAGACCCCGCTGCTGGCACTCGACGATGTCGAACACCGGCTGGCCCAGTGTGTAGCTGACGAAGTCGAGCCGGGCGTTGCCGCTGTGGCTGACAATCGGGAAGATGGAACTGAATGCGGCCTGCAAACCCGCCTCCTTGCGGTCCACAGGCAGCTTTTCTTCCTGCAGGAACTCAAAGTAGGACTGGATCTGCGTGGTCAGCAGGTAAGGCACCTGCAAGACGCTTTCGCTCTTGGCGAAGCTCTTGCGGATACGCTTTTTCTCGGCAAATGTGTAGCTCATAGTGGCTCCGTGTCGCGGACAGGATCAGATTTCAGGAATCAGGTAGCCCAAGAAACCGGATACCGGATTCCTGACGCCTGAAATGAGGAAAGGCCAGCGGCCAAAGCCGCCAGCCATTCCAGGGCAAAAAGCCCAATCGCCACGTCGTGATTACTTGATCTCGACGGTAGCGCCAGCTTCGGTAAGCTGCTTGGCGATGTCGTCGGCCTCGGCCTTCGGACATGCTTCCTTGACGGTCTTGGGAGCGCCGTCGACCAGGTCCTTGGCTTCCTTCAGACCCAGGCCGGTGATGGCGCGCACCACCTTGATGACGCTGACCTTGTTGGCGCCAGCGCCGGTCAGGACCACGTCGAACTCGGTCTTTTCTTCAACCACGGCAGCGGCAGCGCCAGCGCCAGGACCGGCCATCGCCATGGAAGCTGCAGACACGCCAAACTTCTCTTCGAAGGCCTTGACCAGATCATTCAAATCCATGACGCTCATCGCGCCAACGGCTTCCAGGATGTCTTCCTTGCTAACAGCCATTTCTATGCACTCCTAAATCGTGATGTTTGATAAATACGTTGTCAGGCAGTTGCTTCTTCGCGCTGCTTGGCCAAGGCGGCCATGGCGCCAGCAAAGCTGGACACCGGAGCCTTCATAACGCCGAGCAGCTTCGAGAGCAGTTCTTCGCGGCTGGGGATGGATGCCAAAGCCTGTACACCGGCCTTGTCCAGCACCTTGCCGCCATAGATACCCACCTTCAGCACCAGTTTGTCATTGCCTTTTGCGAAGTCGTGCAACACCTTGGCCGCGGCGACCGGATCAGCAGACACGCTGTAGATCAGGTGACCGGACATGTGTTCGGCCAACGGCGCGAACGCGGTATCGGCGACAGCACGGCGCACCAGGGTGTTCTTCAGCACGCGCAGATACACGCCAGACTGACGGGCCTTGGCGCGCAGCACGGTGAGGTCGGCGACCTGCACCCCGCTGTACTCGGCCATGACCATGGTCTGGGCGTCGGCGAGTCTGGCCGACACTTCGGCTACGACTGCTTTCTTGTCATCAAGATTGAGACCCACGGGTCTTTTCTCCTATCAAGCCAATAAACGGTACGGCAGGAGCCGCACCACCCTACGGCGACCTGATTCAGGAATTGCATACCTGTTTCGGGCTACACCGTCTGCGTAGATCGGGCCGCTTCCGGAAACCGGGGTTTCCCTGTTCGATCCGCGATTAAGCCTTGCGGCATCTACGGTCTTGGACAACCCCGCCGCCCCTCGAAAGGAGCAACGGGACCCAAATTCCTACTGTTGGCTCAGGCTCGCCTGATCCACGCGAACGCCAACGCCCATGGTGCTGGACACAGCGACCTTCTTCAGATAGACACCCTTGGTCGTGGCTGGCCTGCCCTTGTTCAGGGCCTCGATGATCGCCACCAGGTTTTCCTTCAGTGCGGCCACTTCGAACGAGGCACGGCCCAGGGTGGCGTGAACGATACCGGCCTTGTCGGTACGGTACTGAACCTGACCGGCCTTGGCGTTCTTGACAGCCTCGGCGACGTTCGGGGTCACGGTGCCGACCTTGGGGTTCGGCATCAGACCACGGGGACCAAGGATCTGACCAAGCTGACCAACCACACGCATGGCATCGGGCGTCGCAATGACTACATCGAAGTCCATCTTGCCGGCCTTGATGTCGGCGGCCAGATCTTCGAAACCGACGATGTCGGCGCCTGCTGCCTTGGCGATATCGACGTTGGCGCCCTGGGCGAACACCGCCACGCGCACGGACTTGCCGGTACCACGCGGCAACACGACAGAACCACGCACGACCTGGTCGGATTTACGGGGATCCACGCCCAGATTCACCGCCACATCAATGGATTCGTCGAACTTGGCGGTTGCCGCGCCCTTGACCATACCCAGCGCATCGTCGATGGCGTAGTTCTTGTTACGGTCAACCGTGGCCTTCAGGGCCTTCAAACGCTTGGAAATCTTGGCCATGTCACACCACCCCTTCTACGTTGAGGCCCATGCTGCGGGCGCTGCCGGCGATCGTCCGGACTGCGGCATCCATGTCCGCTGCGGTCAGATCGGGCATCTTGGTCTTGGCGATTTCTTCCAGCTGGGCGCGGGTGATCGTGCCCACCTTGTCGGTATGCGGCTTCGGGCTGCCCTTCTGGATACCCACGGCCTTCTTGATCAGGATGGTCGCGGGCGGCGTCTTCATGATGAAGGTGAAGCTCTTGTCCGCGAAAGCGGTGATCACCACGGGAATCGGCAGACCCGGTTCCAGCTGCTGGGTCTTCGCATTGAAGGCCTTGCAGAACTCCATGATATTCAGACCGCGCTGACCCAGGGCAGGGCCGATGGGCGGCGAGGGGTTGGCCTTGCCGGCCGGTACTTGCAGCTTGATATAGCCGATGATTTTCTTTGCCATGATGGCTTCCTTTCACGTTGAGTGATAGCGCGCGGTCGGCTTCCCTACTGACGCTCCTCTGCCGATTTCGCCCGATACCCGGGCGGCCCCGGTCAGGCCTTCTCTACCTGGGAGAAATCCAGTTCCACGGGTGTCGGCCGACCAAAGATCGTGACCGTGACCCGTACCTTGCTCTTTTCGTAATTGACGTCTTCCACCGAGCCGTTGAAATCGGCAAAGGGGCCGTCGACAACCCGCACCAGCTGACCCACCTCGTAGGTGAACTTGGGCTTGGGCTTTTCCACGCCTTCCTGCATCTGCTGCATGATGGCCTGCACTTCCTTTTCGGAGATGGGCGCCGGCTTGTTGGCGGTACCCCCCACGAACCCCGTTACCTTGGGCGTGCTTTTGACCAGATGCCAGGAGGCATCGTTCATTTCCATCTGCACCAGGACATAACCCGGGAAAAACTTGCGCTCTGAAGTGCGTTTCTGTCCGCCCTTCATCTCGACCACCTCTTCCACAGGCACCAGAATCTCACCGAACTGATCCTGCATCTCGGCCCGCTCGATGCGCTCCTTGAGGGCGCGCATCACGCTTTTCTCGAAGCCGGAATAGGCATGCACTACATACCATTGCATCGCCATCACTCACTCCTGCCCATAACGAGCTTGACCAGCCAGAACAGGGCGCTATCCACACCCCACAGGAACACCGCCATGATCAGCACGAACAGGATCACGATCCCGGTCATCTGCATGGTTTCCTTGCGCGTGGGCCAGACCACCTTGCGGGCCTCGGCCATGGATTCCTGACTGAAACCATAAAAGGCCTTGCCTGTCGCCGTGAAATACGCGACTGCCGTCGCAAGCCCCACACCCGCCAGCACAGAAAGCACCCGGACCACCGTCGGACTTCCGGACAGCAGGTAAAAACCTGCAATCCCGAGCACTACCAACAGGAAGGCAACCAGGAGCTTGATTTTGTCAGCCATATCAATCTTTTTGTCTATAAGTGTGGCAGGGGCAGAGGGAATCGAACCCCCAACCTTCGGTTTTGGAGACCGACGCTCTGCCAATTGAGCTATGCCCCTGCAGCAGAGACACCAGGGCGCCCCACAATGGGGCGCCCTGGTTTTTCTTACACCTTAACGACGCTATCCTTACTCAACGATCTTGGCGACGACGCCGGCGCCGACGGTACGACCGCCTTCACGAATGG
>JBBIJC010000059.1:0-15034 GCA_037446165.1 Hydrogenophilales bacterium
AACCGGCGCTGTCGTCCCGGCGATAAGAGAGAAATAGTGCGCTCATCGGCCAGACTCGATGGTCTCGACGCCACGGAAGCCCGCGGCCGCACTTTGACTGTCCTGACCTCGATCGCTGTTGAAGACTTCTGCCATGCCGCCTCCCCTCCTCGCCCTGACTGGGCTCGATCGCACCTATCTACAGCATAGACAAACACCTCCGGAGCAACGCGTTTGCCTTCATCCCACGGCCGGTTTACTCGGCCATGGCCTTGCCTCCGATAAACAGACGGCCTAGTCCGCGAACCACTTGTCCTTGTTGCGCATCATCTTTTCGGCCAGATCGCCATAGTCCTGCCAGTCGGCCTTGGTGTGGATATGGACTTTATGCTTCGAACCCGCCAACTCCTGCATCAGGAAGGGCAGATCCTCGCGCTGGCGGACGAAGTAGTGCGACTCGCAATCGCGGGCCAGGGCATAGCCGGCCTCGAACAGGGTGCTGCTGGCCAGTTTTTCGGGATAGAGCAGGACAAGGCGACGGCTTTTCTTCAAGGCCTCCAGGTCGTCCAGAACGGAGGTCTCCAGGGTATCGAAGTCCTTGAAGCAGGTGATCTTCTCCGAGGCCCAATAGACCGATAGCCTGCACTTCAGCTTGAGCGCGTCGAACACCTTCTTGAACTCGGCGCGCCCCTTTCGGTACGCGGCATCGGTGGCAAAGGCCGCCATCGGCGTCGATAGGAAGACGTCGTAGTCATACCGTCCTGACGAAGCCTGCTTCCTTGCCAGGCGCAGGGCCTTGTCGAATTCCGGCCAGGCCAGTTTCATGGCCGTGTCGAGCTGTTTTTCGGACAACTTCGCAGCGCCGAGCTTGGCGTTGATCGCCGAGACCAGCTTGGCGATTTCGGCCTTGTCCACGATGGCGGCGTTGAATTGCGCCAACGGGCCCACCAGGTCCTTGACTTCGAGGTCGATCAGGAGCGGCACCACCCCGGTCTGTTCGAAACGCTTGCCCAATGCCCCGGCCTCGTAGAGCACCCAGGGGGCGCAGAGGTTCTCGCGGGTCAGGCACAGGATGCCGAACGCCGACTCGTCGAGCACCTTGCCGAGTTCCTGGAACCACTGGCTGCCCTTGGCGATGTCCTCGGAAGACAAGAACACATCCACCGCCTGGATCACGTTCGGCAACCAGTCCTTCAATGCCTTCGCCACTGCGTGGCTGGCTGCACCCGACCAACTGACGAATACCTTCATCGTTCATTCTCCTTGATCATTGCGCCCGCGCCCCCGGACGGGCTTCATGGGACGTGGTCGGATCGGACGAAACCGGCTTGGCGGCTTGACCTGCTTCGCCCGCTGAACCGGCCTCGACTGCCAGCTGGCGGGCCAGTCTGGCGCGCTCGCCATCGCCGAGGATGCCGAACAGGGTGGCCAGGTTCTCCAGGGTCGGCACATGGCGCGGATCGGACATGGAAACCACGGCCAGCTCATCGGTCACGGACCGTACCAGTTTGGGGGTCAACGCCTGATTGGCTCCCTTCCGGGTCGGTCCGACCAGCTGCACCAGCGCACGCAGATTGCAGGTTGCCGCGCCGCCTGGCGGCAAGGCCTGAGTATTGCCGGCGCCGGCGTCCGGCCCCGGACACCAGCGCTTGAGCTGAGCCAAAGCCGCCTGTTCGGCCGACTGTGGCGGCGTCCTGTTGAGCACCTCCACCGCCCACAACTGGTCGATGAAGACCGCGGCGTCGGGGGCGAGCAATTCACTCTTGTCGGGAAGGCTGCCGCTCTGATCGTAAGCCATCAGACTGCTGGCAAAGCGCGATACCGCCAGCAATGGCGCACAGTCGCCGGTACAAAAACCGCCGGCCCGCAACCAGCCCGACTGGCCCGACTGCATGCCCACCTGCGCCCAGTCGCCCTTGCGTTTCTGCACGTAGTAGACGCTATCCATGGGCAGTTGGCCGACGCTGCGGGCGCTGTCGTTCGCTGTCGCATGCAGGCGGTCAAGACTGGCTGCGAGCAGGCCCAGGCTGGCGGCCGAGTCGGCGGACAGGGTCAAACGCTGAGTCAGCATCCGGTCCGGTCCGATCCGGTGCACCAGACGTCCGCCGCCGCCATACTCGGCCGGCAGCCGGAACGAATAGCTGAATGCGTCCCGCATCACCGAAGGCGACAACTGGGTAAAGCTGTCGATCCGCACCTGGTCGCCGGTGCGCCGGATCGTGCCCCAGAGCGCCACCTGCACGCCCTGCGACTCGATCAGCGGCTCGACCTTGTCGAAATAGCGCAACTGGGCGTCGCCGCTGGCCCGGCCCAGCTCGCCGACATAGCGCAACACGCCCACCGAGCTGACCTTGCTGTTCATCAGGAGGTCATGGCTCAGGATACTTGCGACCGCGTTGCCCAGCCCGGTGCCGTCCGGATCATCGAAAGAAAACACCGCAAACCGGTACTGTGCCTCGCCGATATGGACCTTGGCATGGCCATCGCGCAGCACCCGCAGTTCCTCGTCGATATCGAGCTTCATGGCCGCCATGGCCGGGTGCGGGAGCAGGCCCGTCAGCAACCAGCCGGTGACCAGCATCGCCAGCATCGAGCGCAGCCAGGGCCTGGCCATTCGGTACCTGCCGATCGTCGTCATCATTGCCCACCTCCGCCGAGCAGTCCCTTGTTGGGCAGTTTCGCCTGACAGGCCTTGCGCAACTCGGTCAAGGCCGCCAGCTTGCCCAGGGCATGCTCGGCCGCCATGGAGAATTCGACACATTCCGCATAGCGACCCTCCTTCAGATAGGCGTTGAGCAGCGCGATCATGATCGGCTCCAGCGCCGCCCGGCCAAGGTCGGCCGATGCCGGCCGGTCGAGATTCATCGGCGGCGTCGAGGCCTGGGTCGGCAGGACAGCCCCGGCATAGCGCCCGCTCACCTGCAAGTCGACCCGGTAGCGCTGACTGACCGGCTCGGCCATGCCGACCACGAAGGCATCGACGTTGAGCGCCCGAGCCCAGTCCGCTTGCTCGATCAGGGTTCGCGGCTGAGCCTCGGGACAGGCCATGACGATCGGTTGCTGGGCCGTGGCCAGGTGCGTCTTCTGCACCTCGGTCAACAGGTCGTACTGGAGCACTTCACTGACTCGCTGCGACAGGTCGAGGCCACCGCCCGCCGCCGGTGGCCGCACATAGCCCACCACCACGGTTCGGGCCCAGTACGGATTGCAGTTCCGGACCTCGTTTCGCGGCAACGAGATCCGGTAACTCATCTGATCGGCCCGACCGGCGGTGACCACCACGGAGCGCACCACCGTGCCATACCCCGGTTGCGAAACCGCCAGATTGAGCGCCTGCGGCGCCGTGCCGGCACCCACGTTGACGAACAACTGGAACACTCCGTCAGCCTCGGCGCTGACCACACCAAGAGTGGTTTGGCCGTTGCTTACGGTGACCTGTGCGCCGGCCACCGGCCGGCCGGTGATCGAATCGGTCACCAGGCCGGAGATATTGGTTGCCGCCGCATGCGCCGGCCGTGCGGCGCCCAGGAGCCAGCCCGCCAGCAGCACAGTCATGACACAAGCCAATGCCCTGCGCCTGGCGCTGTGCCAGGCCTCGCCCGCTCCACCTCGATCAACGCGGCTCGATAACCAGTCCATATCCATCTCCAAGATCGACAGCGATGCGCGAGCCAGGACAGCCCTCGAAGGCCTGCTTGCTGCCCAGTGCACTGCCATCACGCGCCCGCAACACCAGGCTCCAGGGATAATCCCGTTGCTTGAACGGACCCAGGTCGAACGGCGCGGGACTGGTGCTCAACGGGACGGCGGTGGTGCCCGCCGGACTGGTGATATCCAGTGCCAGGCCGCTGGTCTGGCTGGCGGTCAAGGCCGCCGACAGGTGACAGGCCGGCGGCGTGGCCGTCCAGTTCAACCAGCCGGCCACGCCCAAAGCCATGCCCGCCACCAGGACTCCGGCACCGATGCGCAGGCTTCGGGCGCGCGTCCGCCGGCCGATCAGGACATCCACCTCGGCCACTGTCTCCGCGACCAGGTTGCCCTGCGGCTGGAGGACGGTCACCGCGGTCAGATAGGCCGGGATGTCGCTGAACGGCGTGGCCTGATACATCACCGGCAGCACCCGTCCGCGCGGGTTGGGAAACTGCTCGCGGGCAAATTTCAGCTCGGTCAGGGTGTAGCGGCCGGGCTTGACCGCGTTAGGGGAGACCAGGAACAGGTACAGGTCGCAGGCGGCGATGGCGGCCCGGATCTGGGCATCGTAGCCTTCCCCTTCAGGAAGATTGTCCCGGTCGAGAAACACGGTATGGCCTTCGGTGCGCAGCCGCACCGCCAACTCATCCGCCGTTGCCCGATCCTCGCTTGCATAGCTTATGAAGACATTCATTCCTAATCCTGTCCGCGTCTCATCGACTGCGCACCGACTTGATGAAGGCGGCCAGGAAGCCGTCCCACCCCGTCTTCTTGCTGAAGTCGAGCCCGGCGTAGAGCGGCGATACCGTCTGGGTCGGGAAGTAGATGGCGAGGCCGTTGGAATGCTTGACCGCTGCGCCCTTGAAGCCCTGGGCGATGACGTAGTTGGCGTTCACTGCCTTGACCACGGCCTGGCAGGCGGTCGCCACCGCGCCGTCGGCACCGGCCTTCAGCATCAGGTTGCAGAAGTCGACCAGATCGATGTTGTCCTGCACTTCGTAGCTCTGGGTCTGGTTGCGCACCGCCAGGATGCGCTGGCGGCTGGCGCCGTCGCCGAGCGTGGCCTTGAGCGCCTTGGCCAGCGCGGCGACCGCCTTGGCCACCTCGTCCGATTTGGCCAGGTCGCAGGCGGCGTAGGTGACGCCATCGGCATTGGTGTAGGAGGCCAGGTACTTGTCGACGATCATCCGGCTCACATCTTCCGGGGTCATGCCCGGCTTTTTGGCCAGGGCGCCCAGGATGGTCTGGTAGGGCCAGCCCGCGCCCGGCTCGGTCTGTTCCGAACCCACGGTGTAGGCGGCGCTGTCGCGCATCTGATAGCCGACTTCGGCCATGCTCATCAGGCAGGCGTCCATGCCCAGGATGTCCAGCTTGTGGCCGAGCAGACTGGCGGTGTCGGCCAGCACCTTCTTCATCTCCTGGTTGTCCAGAAAGTCCTTGGCGTTGTCGTCGAGCAGGATGGCGCGTGCAGTGGCGTCGGTCCGGGCCTGCTTGAGGGCGTTGCGTACCGGGCTGCGGAACAGGGCATGGCGGATGGCGCCGCTGGCCAGCCGGCGCAGTCCACGAAAGCGCTCGTCGGCGTAGATGTCGGTGTCGTCCCAGCCCTGGCCATGGTTCCACAGCACCAGCAGATAATGCTGGGCCGGGTAGCTCTTGAAGCCCCACTGGATGAAGTCCATGAGGCTCTTGGGATCGCCGGTGTTGACCGCGCCCAGCGAGGCGACCGCGTCGCCGGTGACCAATCCGCCCTTGCTCAGGTGATAGCGGCGGGCGACATGGCCGGCCGCGCGGTCGAACTGGGCGATGACGTTGACCTGGGCGGTGGAGCCCACCTTCTTCATTTCCTTCAGGTCCTGCACCCCCTCCGGGTCCAGGCTGTTGTCACCGGCCATGTAGACCATGACGGTCCAGGCCGCGCCGGTCGTTGCGGTTTTGGATTGGGCCTTGGCTGCGGACACGGGGGTGGCGAGGGTCGTTTTGCGGTTCATGGTCAGGTCTCCTCAAGTGTTTTCATAAACGGGCGTTGCCGATGTGATTCCGACATGGCGGTTCAGGGCAGATGGCAGCCGGGGTTGTCCCACACCTGGCGCGCGACGAAGGAATCGATGCCGGCGTAGATGGTGTCGAAGGCCAGACGGTCGAGGGGGCAGACCTTGGTTTCCATCAGGGTGCGCACGCCTTCCAGCAAGATGTCGCGCACCTCTTCGAAGGACTTGCCGGTCTGGCCGCAGTGATGCAGGTCGAACAGCCAGTCGTGGATCAGGAACGCCGGCGCATAGGACCAGGGCGACAGGTCCTTGATGAACCACAGGGCGCGCGGGATGGAACCGCCGTCGGTGTACATGAGCCCCGGTTCGATCACCTCGCCGCTGGCGCGGATGAAACGGAACGCCAGGCCCGGGTTGGGCTCGTGGCGAAAGATGTCGGGCCTGACCCAGACCAGGTGCGGTTCGCCTTCGAAGCGACCGATGTCGAAATCCGGGTAGAACTTGCGCTCGGCCGGCGCCGTTGCCGCCTCGGCCACACCTCGCTTCTTCGGCTTTGCCGTTTCCTGCTTGCCGAGTTCGGCACTGATCATGTCCCGCGTCAGCGAGAACTTGGCTGTGATGAGTTTGCCTTCCTGCTTGGCCGACTTGCTGGTTTTCTTCGCCATGGCGCGTCTCCCTTGATCAATAACCGCTGCAGTACTGGAAGTGCATGGGGTCCTTGCCTTTGCCGGCCCAGCGGCCGCCCCAGACGAAGCCCGAGCCTTCGAACAGTTCGACCAGGCGCGGGTCGATGTCGCCCGCGGTACCCATCGCGTTGGTGTTGGGATTGAGGTCGATGGCGATGCCCCAGGAATGGGTCGAGGGCTTAACCTGGCCGCGCTTCGGCCGGTAGACATAGCAACCGCCGTAGGTCTTGACCGTGCTCTTCAGCCCCTGCGCGGCGATGCGCTTGAACACGTCCTCGACCAGCGGCGCGACCAGCTTGTGGCAGCGAATCGTGGTGACCTTCTGGCTGGTGTCCCAGGACAGCGGAATCGGGAACGGCAGGACCGCCTTGACCATGCGCTCGACCTCCCATCTCGGGTCGATGCTGCCGTCGTCGCGGATGTATTTGAGGATGTCGCCGAAGGTATCGCGGATGGCCTGGAAGCCATTGGGCGGCGCGGGCCAGGCGGCCGGGGCGCGGGCAAGCCCGCTGGCGCTCGCGGTCAGCAGGTCGCGCGTCGAGGGCAGCTGGATCTGCTGGCCGACAAAGATCTGGCCGGGGTCCGGCAGACCATTGAAGTCGGCCAGCACGGCGGCCAGCTTCGCGTCGCCCAGCTCGGCCCGGGCGATTTTGCTCAGGGTATCGCCCTTCTTGATGAGGTAGGTCTTGGCCATGTCTTGTTCTCCTTTCAATTGTTCAAACGCCCGAGGCGTCGGTCGCCCGGGCGGCGCCCCTTGCCACAAGCTTGCTACTTTCCAGCCTTGCCCCTGGCCGGCCTGGTCGTCGTCTTCCGGGATCGGGCCCTGGCCTACGCGGCGGCAGGCTTCGATCCGGCCGGGCCGGCCTCCGCCGGGCGCTGCGCGTAATAATCCGCCAGGGCATCGAGCACTTCGGCTTGGGCCAGATCGTTGCCCTGGTCGCGCAACCTCAGGAAGCGCGCCAGCAACCGCCACTGCTTGACCACTGAATCCCACTCGCGACCGCTCTGCGGCAGCGCGCTGACCGCCTGCTCATACTGGTCGTGCAGCCTGCGGGCGGTGTCGGTTCCGGCCTCGCCCGCGAGCAGCCACGCCGTCATTTCGGCATCGACGCTCATCACCGCATTCCAGAAATCCTTCTTGCCGGCATAGCCCCGGCGCGCCTGCTCGCCGCAGCGCCGGGCCAGCTCGATCGCCTGTGCCGGCGCGCCTTCCAGCGTCCCGGACAACCAGGCCATCGGCAGCATGTTGAGGCTGTTGTAGGGGCTCTGCGCCGGATCGCCCGCGACTGTGTTGCGGTAGCACCGGGCCGACTCGGCCAGCGCCTCTGCCACCGCTTTCCAGGCAGCGCCCTGCCGGGCCAGGGCAGCGGCCTTGAGCTTGTAGGCGCTGCCCAGCAAGGCGTCGCGTTCGGCATTGCGCAAGACTCCCTGCCCGCCGCGCACCGCCTCGGTCAACGCCTTGAGACGATGAATGCTGCTGTCGAACAGCGGCCAGGCCTCGGCGTACTTGCCCTGGTCGGCCAGCTTGCCGGCATGGCGCGCTTCGATGTTGGCGAGCTGTTCGATGGCCTTCACCGCCACCCGCCCCGACTCGTCGGCCAACTGCACTGCGCGCAGATAGGCCTCCCGCGCCGCCTCGAAGCCCTCCGCCCCCAGATCGCGGTACAGGGCAGCCACGGCCTGCTGCACCTCGGGCCGTTGTGCCCACTCGGCCGGGCATTTTGCCAGCAGCCGCGCGAGCCACTGGCTTTCCCTGGCAAAGCCAGGCCTGTTGGCGTCGCCCTGGCTGTGCTTGTTGCTGATCTGGCGCTGCTGCAAGGCCGACAACAGCTCCTCGATGGCAACCAGGGTCCGGCCGCGGCTGCCCGCTTCGTCGTCGTCCTTGTTCAGCAGCTTGTAGCCCGGGTCGCCATAAGCCTGGTAGGCGCCCCAGGTGTTGCTGGCGGGATGCCGCCGATTGGCCATCTTGCGGGCCGCGAAGATGGCATCGCCGAAGCTGTCGCCCTGGTTCAGCCGGTCGAAGAAGGTGCTGGCATAGGTGCAGGCCGCCTCGTCGTTCACTTCCCAGCCGGCGGCCACCACGCAGCGCACGCCCATTTCGATCAGCTCGCGGGCCAGGCTGTAGGCCAGCCGGTTGGGCTGGCTGTAGGGATTGCTCATGCTGCCCAGATGGCAGCAGCTGAGGAACACCACCTCAGGCACCACCTCCATCTGGCTGACCTCCACCGCCGTGATCAGCAGGCCGTCGGACAGCACCACGCCGGTGTAGGCGCGACCATCCTTGCCCATGGCCTCGAAGATGCCGTGCGAGCTGATCATCAGCACCCGGTAGGGCCGGTCGTAGAGGGCGGAGAAGACGTCCAGCGCCGCCGCACCGGGTACGGTCATGACGATGTCGCCCTCGCCCCAGCCGGCATTGCGCAGGCCTTCGCTGACCAGTTGCCCTTCGCGTTCGGCGGCCGGCAGGTCGATCAGGGCTTTGGTGCCGCCCGGGAAGCGCTTGTCGAAGCCGTCGGTGCCGGGGTTGGCGATGATGCAGGCGGTATTGCGGTTGGCGGTGCGCACCGTGGGCCGGTAGCGGGTGGTGGCCAGCTGGCGCACCATGGCCGTGCCCAGGACCAGGGGCTCGTCATCCGCCTGGAGCAGTTCCCAGGGCAGGTTGGCGGTATAGCCATCGAGCACCAGCAGCAGGCGCGACTGTTCCCGGGACGCGGCCTTGTAGTCGAGCGGCACCATGAGCTGGAACAGGGTGCGACCAAGCTTGGCATCGTAGGCCGGGTTGTGGCGCTGATCGCGGATGATGGCCTCGACCAGGCCGGGCTGGCGCTGCTGCCATTCGGTTTCGGCCCGCGCCCGCTGGGACAGGAAGACGTATTTGAGCCGCTCCGGGTAGTAGGGTTCACGCCCGGTCCCGGCCGGCGCGGCGGACGACGGGGTGACGTTGTCGGCGGCCGACTGGCCGGCCTCCCGATCCTGGGTCTGGCGGCAAAGCCGCTGCAGCAGCTCCTGGGGCATGGCGGACTGGCAGCGCACCTCGTAGCACTCCGGCGCGCAATACAGCTCGGGCGCGTCGGCATCGGTGACGATCAGACGGGACCAGTGGCCCAGGTCCTCGGTGGTGCACAAACGCTCCAGGACACCGTCGCACTCGGTCATCACGGCGGCCGGCTCGATGCATGCCCCCATGGCCTTGAGTTCGCCTTCCATCCTGGCCGGCAGATTGAGCACGGCGCGGGCGGCGGAGATGGCTGCATCCCGGAACAGTTCGATGAAGCACAGGTCGGTGACTGCCAGGCCATGGTCGCGGGTCCGGCTCATGGCGTCGTTGAACTGGCGGTTGGCTTCCAGCACGCCGCGGGTGATGGCCGCCACCGACTCGACCACACTGATGTTGGCGGTTGAATTCCAGCCGATCAGCAGGCTGTAGAGCTGGACCGGGTCGCCCGGCCTGACGCCGATGACGTCGCGCATCTGCAGCAGGAAGCGGACCACCGCCGCCCGCGTGGTCTCGGCAACCTGGCGCGCGCTCAACTGGCCGTTGAACGGCCCCAGGCCGACCACCACCGCGCCGTGCAGGCTGCCCCGCGACTTCTCTTCCGAGTTGGGCGGTTGCAGGACCACGGCGCAGGTGCCGATCTCGCTGGCATAGACGCCCAGCCGTTCCCGCTCGGACAAGGCGTTGCGAAGCATGCCGTCCAGGGCCGCTTCGGCGCCGGTGATGGCGTCGCCGATGTAGTGGCCGCACAGCACCGGCTGATCCAGGTAACGCAGATCGCCGGCGCGCACCGCCACTCGCAGCACCTGCCGGGTACGGGTCGTCTGGCGCCGGCGCGGGCCGCTGCCCAGGAAGGCGCGGGCCAGTTCCTCTTCGCCCGGCACCACTGGCGGCGACGCTTCCAGCACGAAGCCGGGTGCCTCTTCGCCGCGTCGGCGCGGCAGCCGGCCCAGCTTGCCGGTGGCGCCGGTCTGCAACAGCTCGGCGATGGCCGGGAAATAGTCTTCCGTGCCGACCAGATCGGCGTGTTCGACCGGCATGTACCAGCAGCGGCTGTCCGGGTCCAGGTTGTCCAGCCGGCCCGAGGCCCAGGTGACCGAGCCGTCGCCGTCGGCCGTGAACAGCAGTTGCAGGCGGCCGTCACTGGCGCGCTGCACGCCGCAGGGGGTCTTGTCGCTCTGGCCGAAGACGTAGGACACCTGCTCGCTATTGGGGATGTCCCTGGGCAGGTTGTTCCAGAGCGTCCGGGTCTGATCCAGCACGCTCTGAACCGGCACGCCGCAGGTCTGGTCGGGATACCAGAGGTCGGTGTTCTTGTCCTTCAGGTCATTCCACACCGATTGCGTGTAGTAGTCGTCCGGCGCGATCCGCGGCTCGCTGCCGGTGTCCAGAAAACCCGGCCTGGGCAGCAGGGCCAAAGCGCCCGGGAAGCCGGCGACGATGTCCAGCACCTGCTGCAGGTTGTGGCTCAGGTCCAGCTTCTCCAGCTTGCGCATGGAGTCGCTCTTGCCGAGCAGGGTATGCACCATCAGGTGGGAACCGTTGTTGGGCGTGCCGAACATCAGCAGACGGCCGCCGGAATCGAGCACCTTCTGCCAGGTATCCGGGTGATTCCGGATCAGGGTCCGGGCCACCAGGCCGCCCATGCTGTGGGCCAGCAGGCGGATGGGCTGGCCGGGGTGGTCAGCCACGGCCTGGTCAACCACTGCCTTCAGCTCGACCGCGCACCGGTCCAGGGAATGGCGCCAGTCGTAGGGCGCGCGCACCACCGCGTGGCTGGCGGCCAGGTAGTCGGCCAGGTTGCCGTAAAGCATCTCGTACAGGTCCTCTGCCTGTACGTTGCCGGCGTCCGGATACTGGATGCGGCTCAGCTTGCCGAGCAACAGGCTGACCAAGTCGAACCAGATGCGGTCGCCGCTGCCCGGCTCGGCCGGGCGCTTGCGGTCGACCTCGATGTGGGAGCCCATGATGCCCGGGATGACGATCGCCACCGGCCTGGGTCCCGCCACACCCCGTGCAACGGCAGGAACGCGCTCTTCCCAGGGGATCTTGCTGGCGCCGGTGAGGGGCAGGAACTGGTTCAGCTGCGCCAGATCGGCGGCCTGCTCGGCGGCCAGCCAGGCGGCCAGGGCGTTGCGGGTGTCGAGGTTGCTGAAGTAGCGGAAGTGGGTGACCGAAGCGCCCTGATCATAGAGATAGCGGGCGCCGGGCTGGAAGCCGAGACCGGCATACATGGAATCGGTGTCCACCACCAGGTCGTTGTCGGCCTGGTCGAACAGGCGCCAGTCGCAGAACAGGTTGGCGATGCGCCGGCGCAGGTTGTCCAGGCCGAGGCCGTCGAACTCGGTATCGCCGGCGATCACCGCCATGGCGATGCCGTCCCGCCGACGGGTGCCGGGATTGGCCAGGAACATGGCCAGGGGCGAATCGGTACGCATGGCGAAGAGCCCCGGGATCAGGCGCGGATCGATGCGCCGGCCGGCAATCTCCAGGACCAGCCGCTTCAATACCCCGAGGCAGCTGGACGCGCCCTGGCCGAAGGCCTCGCCAGCCACCGGCCCGCCCACTGCGCTGGCCACCGCGCCGACCAGGGCGCCGCCGCCCACCTGCACCAGATTGAGAAAGTCGGACAGGGCGGCGTCCAGGTTGGCGGACAGGAAGCGGGTGCCCCGCGCCGGACAGGCCACACGCACGTAGCGTTCGACCACGATCTGGCCTTGCGCCAGGCTGTCGCGGATGGCCCGCAGCCGGGTCCGCTCTTCGCTCGCCACCCCGGCCAGACCGTCCGGATCATCGCTGCCGGTGGTGTCGATCTGGTAGGCGTCGATGGCCTTGTCGTCGACCTGGCCCAGACACATGAGATCGCCCACCAGACCGCCGCGCGAATGGGTCAGCAGGGAAACCCGCGCCCCCTTGGGCAAGGCTTCGAGCAAGGCCCGGGCATTCTCTGACGGGCTTTCCGAGATGGTGCGGTGCTCGAAGCCGAAGATGCCGCCGGGAAAGCGCTGCTGCAGCTTGTCCCAAGTATCCTGGTTTTCGCGCAGGTCGGCGAAACTGCCGAGGGTGTAGGAGGCGGTGCCGTGGATCAGCACCAGCATCGGCTTGCCGGCGGCGGCATCGGCCAGGCGGGGATCGCCGGCCAGACAGCGGTCGGCGGGATCCAGGGTCTGGTCGTGCCACCGGTACAGGCCCGGCCGCCCCGCCAGGCGTGACTCGATCTGCCACATCAGGGCCTTGGCCCCGAGCACCGTGGCCTCGTCGTAGACCTTGTCCTGGACCAGATCGCCCAGCTTGTCCCTGGCCCATTTCAGGGCCAGGTCCTTGGCCGCGTCGACCAGCCCGTCCTTGGGCAGGCCCAGCACCGACACCGCCTTCCAGAACACGTCGCCCATGCCCCGGCTGGCGGCATTGGGGTCCTTGAACAGGCCGAAATCGACCACTCCGTCCACCACCGCCTCGGGCCTCACCCGGGCCACCGACTCGGCCAGGACGTCAGAGCGGATGAACAGGGTGGTGCCATCCTCCGCCTCCACCGCCAGCAGTTGCCCCTTGCCGGTTGCAAGCGTTTCGGCTTGGCCGGCGCCCATGCCACGGCTCGGTGCGGCCAGTTTGAACACCTGCTCCACCGTGACCCCCGCCAGCAGGGGATCGACAGCCCCCGCGCCGACCGCCGACCGGGTGGTGGCCCGGAGCAAGGGAGGCAGTGGCAGTTCCTGGGTCGAATCCAGCGTGCCGATGGTCAGGAACTTGAGCGAGTTGGGAACGGGCTGAGTCATGGCGGTAAAACTCCTCTGGTTCTGTGTGGGTGCGTCAGGTATTCATCCCGCATCACCCAAAGCGATTTCGGGCCTGAGCGGTATGCCTGTGGCACGGCCGCTCACGCGAACACCCTGAACCGGCGAGCGGTCGCGCTGCCCAGGATCTGGGGATGCTGCGGCAGGCGGCTGTTGGGCAGATACAGGCCGATGGCCTTGAACCAGGCATCGTAGGTACTCGGCCTGGTGCTGCGCAGGGCCTTCAGGGCGTAGTAGGTGAAGGCGCCGTTGGGCCGGCCCTGGAAGCTGGTGTCGTAGCTGTATTCGCTGTCCATGCAGCCGGCCAGCAACAGGTCGCCGCCGCTCTTGCGCAGGCCGCCGATCAACGCCCTCGGGCGCATCGGCGAAGTGGGCAGCTCGCTCTGATGCATCCAGTCCTGGGGCGGCATGAAGCGGACCCGGGGCATGCCGGGGTCGAGATCTTCTTCGATGCCCCGGGTCACCGAACCGGAATGGCAACTGTCGGAAATGAGCAGGATGCGCACCTCGGCGGCGCGGCGCGCGAACATCTGGCGGATCTCGTCGTCGACCAGGGGCCCCGCCGTAGTGATGTCCGCGGGGCACAGCGCCTCGTCCCGGCCGTCCGGCTCGTCGCCCGAGCTGTCGGGCACCCAGGTGCCGTGGCCGGAATAGGTGAACACCACGGTTTCGCCCGCCCTTGCGCCCAGAATCATGTCGCTCATTGCCTTGAGCATGGCCGCCCGGCTGGCCTGGGCGTTCAGCAGATTGGTAACGGAATAGCCCCGCGTGACGAGTTCGGCCGACCAGTCATTCGCATCGTTGACGCAGCCAGACAGATCGTTTTGCGTGCCCGGGTAATCGTTGATGCCGATGCACAATGCCTTGTTGGCCATGAAACCCCTCCTTGTGTAATTTATGTTCAGGACATGAAAACCATCCCGGTCGATTCTGTTTGCATCTACCTGACTCGGAAGCGATTTGCATCGCCAAAGGAAACGCTGATTTAATCGACTTCGTCGCTCCCGCGTAGGCGGGAGCCCAGTCGAATCAAGGCACTGGATCCCCGCCTACGCGGGGATGACGAATAAATCAGCGTTTCCCAAGGCAAGTCATTACCACAATGCAATTGCGCAAATATGAAAACTAAAAATAGCAGTTTCCCTGCGATTCGCCATGCCTGATCGGACAACCTGCCCGACTGAGGGCTGCGCGCCTCGGCAAGACGGCTGCGCATCCCCTACAATGGCGGGATTCATCCAGGTTGCCCGATCATGTCGCGAAAAATCCTCGTCACCTCCGCCCTGCCCTACGCCAATGGCAGCATCCACCTCGGCCACCTGGTCGAGTACGTCCAGACCGACATCTGGGTCCGGTTCCAGAAGATGCGCGGCAACACGTGCCATTACTGCTGCGCCGACGACACCCACGGCACGCCGATCATGCTGCGCGCCGAGAAGGAAGGCATCACGCCCGAGCAGCTGATCGACCGGGTCTGGCAGGAACACAAGCGCGACTTCGACGGCTTCCACATCGGCTTCGACAACTACTACAGCACCAACTCGCCGGAGAACCGCGAGGCGGCCTCGCTGATCTACAGCCGCCTGAAGGAACGCGGCCTGATCGAGAAGCGCACCATCGAGCAGTTCTACGACCCGGACAAGGCGATGTTCCTGCCCGACCGCTTCATCAAGGGCGAGTGCCCGAAGTGCCACGCCAAGGACCAGTACGGCGACTCCTGCGAGGTCTGCGGCGCGACCTACCAGCCGACCGAGCTGATCAACCCGTTCTCGGCCGTGTCCGGCGCCACGCCAGTGCGCAAGGAATCGGACCACTACTTCTTCAAGCTGGGCGAATGCGGCGAATTCCTGCAAGGCTGGACCCGTTCCGGCACGCTGCAAGCCGAGGCCGCCAACAAGATGG
>JBBIJC010000060.1:0-14786 GCA_037446165.1 Hydrogenophilales bacterium
AGTCCAGCAGGTGGGGCAGGCGGACCTTGAGCGAGTTGACGTTCCAGGTGGCTATTTTCACGGGCTCAGTATTCCTTCTTGTCGTCCCACATGTCGGAGGTGAAGCGGACCACCCGGTTGCGGCCTTCGTCCTTGGCCCGATAGAGCGCAACGTCGGCGAACTTCACCGCCTGCCAGAAGGTGGTGCTGTCTTCCGGGAAATCGGCAACGCCTATTGAAATGGTCTTTTGCAGCACCACGCCGCTGGTGAGCGGCACCTTGATCTTCTCCACCATGGAGCGGATGTTTTCCGCCACTTCGACGGCTTTTTCCGAATTGGCTTCCTGGAGAATGATCAGGAATTCCTCGCCGCCATAGCGTATCACCAGGTCGGAGGCACGCACCGCCTGACGCAGGGCCTTGGCCAGGGCCTTGAGCACGGCGTCGCCGGCATCGTGGCCGTAGTTGTCGTTGACCATCTTGAAGTAGTCCAGGTCCAGCATCAGGATGGCCAGATGCGCCTTGTGCCGTTCGGTGGCGGCCAGCAGGGTATCGACGTACTCCTCCAGGAAACGGCGGTTGCTCAGGCCGGTCATGGGATCGTGCAGACTGGATTCGCGCAGGGTTTCCATCAGTCGTTTGGATTCAAGTACCGGCGCGGCTTCACGCAGATAGACGTTGATGAACGGCAGCATCATTCCATGCAGGGCGGAGGAGGTTTCTCCGGTGACGATCTGCAGCACATTGCCGACGGAGCCCGACTGCATGATGGGGATGCAGATATGCTGACGATCCGGGACATCCGGCGGCGGCTGAAAGGCGTAGCAAATACCCGGCGAACCGACGCCATCGACGAAGTGACCGGTGCGCCGGGCACGGCAGGTTTCGCTGCGAACCAGGATTTCCGGATTGCACCAGCGACAGCTGGCATCCTTTATCCCGTCGACGATGACCGGGTTCATCTGGTTGCGTGCCGGAATGACTTCGTACAGCGAGTATTCCGAAATAAAGAACTCGTGCTCCAGCACGTGCGCCAGACGCTTGTGGATCTCGTCCCGGGTTTCGTCTTCTTCGATGGCCTGTTTGAAATGGGCGGCGCGGGTCAGGATCTCGACCATCTCGATGGTGGCGTTGATCTGGTTTTCGCCCGGGATGGGCTTGCGGTTGATCAACTGGGAAACGCTTTCGGCAATGCGGCCCAGCCCTTCACCGAGCACACCGAGGAGACGATTCAGATCGCTGGCAATCTGGCCGATCTCATCCTTGGTACGCCTCTGCACATGGCTGGTGAAGTTGCCGTTGAGGGCCAGTTGTACGGCACGTTCCACATCCCCCGCCGTTGCCGAGATCGGGACGATCAGACGCCGTGTGGTGATGACCATGATGATCGAGAAGAACACGACCACCAGGAAAACCATGCCCACGGTCAGCAAGGCTTGCCGTTTCAACTGCTCGATCGACAGGACGATGCTGACGGTACCCAGCACCGTACCTTCCGCGACCTGGTGGCATTGCAGGCAGTTGGGCGTGCCGCGCGCGCTGGCGATATAGGGTATGGTGCCCCGGAACAGGGTCTCGCCATTCTTGTCGAGCAGGGTGTAGGCCGGTCTGGCGGTCGCCATGACCTGGCGTTCGATCTCGTCGGCCTGCGTACCGCGATCCTTGGCCGGGCCTTCGCCGAACTGCTTGACCAGGGCCGGGCTGGGCACCACGTGCGCCGACTGGAAACCGGCGATGTCATTCAGACGACGGAGAAAACTGTCCCGTTTGTCGATAGTGCCGTTGATCATCGACTCGGTGAGATTGAGACGGACGATCTCCGCCGAGGTGCGAACCTGCTCGGTGGCAAAGGTGATCGAGTATTGCCGGAAAAAATAAAGGCTGATCAAGGCCAGCGTCACGACCAGCGTCGCGGCCAGCCCGACCGTAAACAGGGTAGCTTTCTTGTTGATGCTCATGATTGTTTTGTTGTTTAACCACATGTCTCCATCGAAGGGATTATGCCCCCGTATTTCACGCCGTGCCTGTTTTTAAGCCACCTATTGGGGAGCGGGAACCCACGCCGTTTATAATCGTGGGACACCATTGGATTTTGATACGGACATGCAAACCCTCACCGTAGACCTCGGCGACCGCAGCTACCCCATCCACATCGGCGCCGGCCTGCTCGACCGGGCCGATCTGATCCTGCCGCACCTGGCGCAGAAGCGCGTCGCCATCGTCACCAACACCACGGTTGGTCCGCTCTACCTCGACCGCCTGACCCGCACGTTGCAGAACGCTGGCGTAGAGGTACTGCCCATCGTCCTGCCCGACGGCGAGGCCTACAAGAACTGGGAAACGCTGAATCTGATCTTCGACGCCCTGCTGACCTACCGGGCCGAGCGCAAGACCACCCTGATCGCCCTCGGCGGCGGCGTCATCGGCGACCTGACCGGCTTCGCCGCCGCGTCCTATCAAAGAGGCGTGCCCTTCATCCAGGTGCCGACCACCCTGCTCGCCCAGGTCGATTCCTCGGTCGGCGGCAAGACCGGCATCAACCACCCGCTCGGCAAGAACATGATCGGCGCCTTCTACCAGCCGCAGGTCGTGCTGGCCGACACCGGGACACTGAACACCCTGCCCGAGCGCGAACTCTCGGCCGGCCTGGCCGAAGTCATCAAGTACGGCCTGATCCGCGACCTGCCCTTCCTGGAATGGCTGGAGGTGAACATGGACAAGTTGGTCGCCCGCGATAATGACGCGCTGGCCTACGCCATCCGCCGCTCCTGCGAGAACAAGGCCGAGGTGGTCGCCGCCGACGAGCGCGAATCCGGCCAGCGCGCCCTGCTCAACCTCGGCCACACCTTCGGTCACGCCATCGAGGCCGGCATGGGCTACGGCGTCTGGCTGCACGGCGAAGGCGTCTCGGCCGGCACCCTGCTGGCCGCCGACCTGTCGCTCCGGATGGGCAACATTTCACAGGCTGACGTCGACCGGATCGACACCCTGTTCAAGCGCGCCAAGCTGCCCACCGTCGCGCCCGACCTCGGCGCTGACGCCTACCTGAACTACATGGGCGTGGACAAGAAGGTCGAAGCCGGCAAGATGCGCTTCGTGCTGTTCCGCAAGGTGGGCGAGTGCTACGTCACCGCCGACGCGCCCGCCGACCTGCTCAGGGCGACGCTCACTTTCTCCCGTTGATCAGCCTGGGCCCCGGCCCGTCGTGGTGGTCGTGATGGTGCCGGTGGCTGTGCAGGTGCATGTGCACCGCGCCGTCGGCATGGCGGTGCCAGTGGGCATGGGCCAGACGCGTCCGCTTCAGCAGTTCGATGTCGTCCAGTATCTCGCCCGGCGACCCCGCCGCCGCCACCTTGCCGTCGGCCAGCACCACCACGCTGTCGGCGATGTCCTCGACGATGTCGAGGTCGTGGGTCGCGGTGACGATGGTGCGGCCGCTGCCCTTGCTCTCCAGCAGGAAGCGGATGACCTCGGCCTGGCTCTCCGGGTCGAGCGACGCGGTCGGCTCGTCCAGCAGCACCACCTCCGGCGCCATGATCAGCACCGAGGCCAACGCCACCCGCTTCTTCTCGCCGCCCGACAGGCGATGCGGCGCCCGGTCCTTGAGCGGACGCAGGGCGAAGCGGTCGAGCATCCCGTCGACCTCGGCCAGAACCCTATCCTTCGGCCAGCCCAATTGCAGGGGGCCGAAGGCCAGCTCGTCGAACACGGTCGGGTTGAACAGCTGCACATCCGGGTTCTGGAACACCAGTCCGACCCGGCGCCGGAAGGCGAAGTTGACCGCGTCGCCGGCCATCGCCGCTTCCGTGACCGGCGCCCCGAACGCCTTCAGCTCGCCGGCGGCCGGGAAATAAAGCGCGTCCAGCAGGCGCAGCAGGGTGGACTTGCCCGAGCCGTTGGCGCCCAGCAGCGCCACCCGGTCGCCGCGGCGGATGCGCAGGGACAAGTCCGACAGCGCAGCCTTGTCCTGGTAGCGGTAGGACACCTCGGCCAATTCGAATACGTAGTCGCTCATCTCTGGCTCCACAGGATCGCCGCCGGCAGCGCCAGGGCGAACAGCAGCGCGGCCCAGTCCCGACGGCGGGCGCGGAAGTCGTCCAGCAGGTGGACCTCGCCCCGGTAGCCGCGCGCCACCATGGCCAGGTGCACGTCGGCGCTCAACTGGAAGGAGCGGGCCAGCAGCACGCCGACCGCGGCCGTCACCATCCGGCGCCGCTGCGCGCCGGCCAGGGGCGCGACGACGCGGCTCTGGCGGGCCTCGAACATCTGCAGCGCGGTCTGCAGGAAGACGAATATGTAGCGGTGGGTCATGCCCAGGATCGCCACCACCACGACCGGCACGCCCAGCGCGCGCATGGCCTTGAGCACATGCATCCAGGGCGTTGAGAGGACCAGCAGCAGGGCGAAGGTGGCCGCCGTCTCGGCCCGGCCGACCAGGAAGGCGGCGCTGCGCAGGCCCTGCAGGGTCACGCTCCAGTGCAGCCAGGGCAGCTGCCAAAGCGGCGCGCCCGGCACCAGGACGATGGCCGGCAGGGCGATCAGCCCAGTGAACAGCAGCACGCCGAGCCAGGCCTGGCGGGCCAGCCGGGCCGGCGAAACGCCGGACAGCATGCCCAAGGTCACGGCCAGCATGAACAGGATCGCCAGCGCAAGCAGGGAGTGGGTCAGCACCACGCACAGGATCAGGGCCAGGATCGACACCAGCTTGTAGCGCGGATCGAGCCCCTGCAGCAGACCGTGCCGGCCGCTGTTCGCCTCGGCATCCAGGGCATGGTCGAACACCGCCATCAGGTCGCCGGCCAGGCGCTCGACGAAGCCGTGGCGTGGACCGTGGCGGCCGGTGACGAAGGACTGCTCGCTCATGGCTGCGCGTCGCGGGCGGCCATCATGCCTCGGGCGAGGTCTTGCCGGAGACGAGGCGCGACACCAGCAGAAGCAGCAGCAGGATCAGCCCGGCACCGAACAGCGCCGACAGGATGTAGCCGAAGCCGGTGCTGTGCATGAAGGCCGGGGCGTAATCGGGGAACGGCGCGGTCCAGATGCCGGCCAGCCGTTCCATGCCGTGCGGCGCGGCGACGGGCGGCGCGACGTTGCCCGAGGCGTGCAGGATCGTCTGGCGTGCCTCGGCGTTGGCGAAGGCCTCGGTGCCCCATTCGCCCCAGGCCGTGCCGGCGGCCAGCAGGCCGAGCGGGGTCATGATCATGAGGCCAGCCAGGGCATACCAGAGGCGGCGGGTCGAGCGCCAGGCGCCGGCGTCCGCCAGGCGCGGCGTCCGGCCCGGCGTCGAAAAGGCGAGCAGTTCCGGATTGGCACGCTGCAGGTAGGCGACCAGGCCGGCGGAGATCACCAGCTCGGCCAGTCCGGCGAACGTGAGGTGGCCGATCATCATCGCCGGCACCGCGATCGACAGCGGATAGGGGGCATAGAGCGGCGCGCCGGTCGCGTCGTGGAACAGCAGCGGCTGGATACCGAACTCGACCCCGGCCAGCAGGGCCGAGACATTGATCGCCAGATAGCCGGCAAGGCCGGCCGCGACCACCCGCCGGCTGGAATCGAGCGCGGAACGACTGGCGGCCAGGGTATAGGTCCAGTGTGCGACCAGCGAGCCGACCACGGCCATGTTCAGGCAGTTGGCGCCGAAAGTGGTGATGCCGCCGTCACCGAAAAACACGGCCTGGATCAGCAGGGCAACCGAGATCGCCACCATCGACGCCCACGGCCCCAGGACGATGGTGGCGATGCCGACGCCGACCGCGTGGCCGGTGGTGCCGCCCGGCAACGGCAGGTTGAACATCATGATCACGAAGCTGAAGGCGGAGAACACCGCCAGTAGCGGCACCATGCGGGTGTGCAGCAGGCGCTTGACGCGGCGGAAGGCGACGTACCAGAACGGCAGCGCAACGGCATAGGCGGCGGCGCAGGTCGAGGGGCTCAGGTAGCCATCGGGAATATGCATCTGACATCTCCTTTCCGGATCGGACAACGGGTGGAGCCGGCCTGCGCTTCCGCTGGACCGGATGCCGTCGGTGAGGCCTTATTGTAATACCAATATTTTTTTCGTATGAAACCACGTCATCCCCAGCCCGCTCCCCCGTCGCAGGCAACGCACACCGGGGTAAGGTCACGGCTCTCTGTTAGACTGCCGGTCGCATTGGGCGGGCCGCTTCATGCCGGCCGGACCGCGATCCGTGATTTGGAGGCCATGATGCAGAGATTGACCATATCGCTCGACGACGACCTGGCCGAGGCCTTCGAGGAGCTGATCCAGCGCCGCGGCTACGCCAACCGCTCCGAGGCCTTTCGCGACCTGCTCCGGCGCGAGCTGGGCGAGGAGGACCTCGCCGCCGGCAAGGCCAGGCAGTGCGTCGCGGTGCTGAGCTACGTCTTCGACCACCACGAGCGCCAGCTGGCCAGCCGCCTGACCGACATCCAGCACGATCACCACGACCTCGCCATCGCCACCATGCATGCCCACATCAGCCACGAGGACTGCGTCGAGACGGTGATCCTGCGCGGCGCCACCGCCAAGGTGCGGGACTTCGCCCAGTCGGTGATCGCGGAGACCGGCGTCCGCCACGGCCACGTCCAGCTGATCCCGGTCGAGCAGCGGCCGATCTTGACCCACTGGCAACGCAAGACCTGACGACCCGGACAAGGAACCTCATGACCGACCTCGCTCCCTACGCCGCCCACTCCGCCAACTCGCGCGGCCGCCGCCATCCCGAACCGCCGGCCGCACCGCGTTCCGAGTTCCAGCGCGACCGTGACCGCATCATCCACTCCACCGCCTTCCGCCGCCTGGAGTACAAGACCCAGGTGTTCGTGAACCACGAGGGCGACCTGTTCCGTACCCGCCTCACGCACAGCCTGGAAGTGGCCCAGATCGGCCGCACCCTGGCCCGCATCCTCAATCTGGATGAAGACCTGATCGAGACCGTCGCCCTGGCTCACGACCTCGGCCACACCCCGTTCGGCCATGTCGGGCAGGATGCCTTGAACGAGTGCATGCAGGAACACGGCGGCTTCGAGCACAACCTGCAATCGCTGCGTGTGGTCGATGCGCTGGAACAGAAATATGCCGAATTCGAGGGACTGAACCTGACCTTCGAGGCGCGCGAGGGCATCCTCAAGCATTGCTCGAAGAAGAACGCCGAAAAACTGGGCGATGTCGGCCAACGCTTCCTGGAAGGCAAACAGCCCGGCCTTGAAGCCCAGATCACCAACCTGGCCGACGAGATCGCCTACAACAACCACGACGTGGACGATGGCCTGCGCTCGGGCCTGATCACGCTGGAGCAGCTATCCGGGATCGCCATCTTCCGCCGTCATCTGGACGAGGTGCGGCAACGCTACCCCGCGCTTACCGACCGGCGCCTGATCCACGAAACCGTGCGCCGGATGATCAACAGCCTGGTGGTCGATCTGGTCAGCCAGACCCGGGCCAACATCGCGGCCCATCACCCGGAGAGCCTTGACGATGTGCGGGCCTGTCCGCCACTGGCCGCTTTCAGCCCGGAAATGCGCGAGGAAAGCCTGGCCCTGAAACGCTTCCTGTTCCAGAACCTGTACCGCCATTACAAGGTGGTCCGGATGAGCGAAAAGGCCCGCCGCCTGATCCGCGACCTGTTCGACGCCTTCATCAGCGAGCCGCACCTGTTGCCGCCGGACTTTCAGGAACGGGCGGCCGAGAACCTGCAGCGCGCGGTATGCGACTACATCGCCGGGATGACCGACCGCTACGCCATCCTCGAACACCGGCGCATCTTCGATATCGAGGAACTGGCCTGACGGCGGGTCCCCAGCCAGCCGCCAGGCTCAGCTCATTCGCTCTGGCCGGGCGCTTCACTCAAGCTGTAGCGTTGCCCAGCCGAGCTGTGGCAAACCCCCTTCACCTCGGGCAGATGGCTGACCCACTCGCACACCAGCCGGTCGCCATCCTCCGCCACGAGTGTGGCCTGCCCCTTGCGAAAATGTCGTTTGTGGTTGGGGGTTGCTCGCTGGTACGCCTCACCGCAGCTTTCCTGCGTGCAATGCTCGGTCGACCAGGGCCCGACATAGCGTTTGCCACCGATCCGGACTTCAAGATCATGTGGCTCGACCCAGGTCAGCCGCAATACGCCCTCGCCAGCCGGACGACCATCGCTGGCCGTCATCGAAAGATCATGAGCACAGCCGCCCAGCCACAGCAGCAACGTCAAAACGAGAAATTGCCTCATTTATTGTTCTCCATCTGAAGAGTCATAGGTGATCGTCGTGATCATGCCCGTCGCTGTTGACCAGCCAGAGCTGGTGCGCGTCGAGCAGCAGGCGGGCGTTCGCCTCGTTGCCGGCGAGCCGCGCCTGGCCGGCGGCCAGTTCAGCCTCGAGGGCGGCACGCCGGGCCTGCAAGGTTTCGGACAGCGGCAGTTCGCCCAGTTCGTTGGCCCGCCGGGCCAGATCGGCATGGCGGACGACGGCGCGCGCCGCAGCATCGAGATGGCGCCAACTGGTCACGCCGGCCTGGGCCTGGCGCCAATTGGCAGCGGCCTCGGCGCTTAGGCGCCGTTCGGTCGCGGCCACCTTCTCCGCCATGGCATCGGCCTGGGCCAGCTGCATCCGGGCCTGGGCCCGGCGAGATTCGCCCGGCAGAGCAAAGGCCAGGCTGAGGCCCATGATCTTGTCGCGCCCGCCCTGTTCGTTGGCGACGTAGAGGCCGAGCGTGGGATCGGGCACGCGATTGGACTCGGCGCGGCGGCCCTGCAGGCGCGCGCGCGTCATCTCGCTCCGGACCGCCATCAGTTCATGGTTGTGGCCCAGCATCGCTTCCCGCCAGAACGCTTCGTCGCCCTCCGCTGCCACCGGTTCGGCCACACTGTCGTCCGGCGCCGGCAATTCCGGGAAGCGCGCCCGCAATTCCGCCAGCGCAGTCCCGGCCCGCCCCATCGCCACCTCGGCCATGGCCTGCGCCTGGGACAGGGCGGCCTCGGCCTGGATCAACTCCAGCTGGGCGCCGTCGCCGCGCCTGACCCGGATCTCGACGATGCGCTTTTGCTCGGCCAGCAGCTCGACCTGCCGTTGCCAGAGGCCGGCCTCCAGCCTGGCCTGGCGTACGGCATACCACTGGCCCAGGATCTGGCGCGCGGTTTCATGGCGGGCGTCGGCCACCCGTGCCCGGGCCGCCAGTTCGCCTTGTTCGCCGATCCGTCCGTCGAGGTCGGACTTGCCGGGCAGACGCAGGCCGCGTTCGACCGCGGCGTTCCATTCCGAATAGCTCGCATCGCCCGCGACCTTGCGGCGCTGGCTGGCCAGGCGCAGGTTGTATTCATAGTCGCCGGCCACAAGCCGGGCGCGCTCGGCCTGGGCTGCCTGCAGCTCGGCCATGGCCATCCTGACCGCGGGCGCGGCGTCGAGCGCCTGACCCACCGCCGTCGCCGCCGGCAGATCGGCCGGCGGAACCGCCGCAACTGCGGCGCTGGCGCACGCCGAAGACAATGCCAACAAACAACTCAACCAAATTGCTTTCATGCCAATCTCCCGAATTCGATCACTGGCGTCAGCCAGTACGCCACGTCCCGTTTCGGGAAGCGGCTCTTGAGGAATGCCAGCAGTGCCTGGGCGTTGTCCGCCTCCAGCACGATCTGCACCGCCAGCCGCTCGGCGCGGCCGCGCACCAGTTCCTGCGTGCTCAATGTTTCGTGATGGCAGCTGTAGCCCTCCGCCTTGAACAGCGTGAAGCCGGCTGCCCAGTGCGGGTGGGCGAGAAACTGCTCGACCAGTTCGTCTTCCAGATGCCGCGGTGCGGCCAGAGTCAATTGCACCAGGCTCATGTCAGGCCCCTTTCAGAATGAAGCGCCGATACAGCACAGGCAGCATCAGCAAAGTTAGCGCGGTGGAGGTGAACAGGCCGCCGATCACGACGATGGCGAGCGGCTTCTGGATCTCCGATCCGGGCCCGGTCGCCAACAGCAGGGGAATCAGGCCCCAGGCCGTGATGCTGGCCGTCATCAGCACCGGCCGCAGCCGGCGCAGGGCGCCTTCACGCACCACCTGATCCGGCGTCATGCCCTGGCCGGCGAGCTGGTTGAAATAGCTGACCAGCACCACGCCGTTGAGCACGGCGATGCCAAGCAGTGCAATGAAGCCGACCGAGGCCGGCACCGACAGATACTCGCCGGTGACCCAGAGCGCGGCGATGCCGCCGACCAGCGCGAAGGGCACGTTGGCGATGACCAGGGTGGCCTGGCGCAGCGACTTGAAGGTGGCGAACAGCAGGGCGAAGATCAGGGCCAGCGCGACCGGCACCACCACTGCGAGGCGTGCGGCGGCGCGCTGCTGGTTCTCGAACTGGCCGCCGTAGACCACCTGATAACCGCCCGGCAGCTTGATCTGCTGACCGATGCGCGCCTTGACCTCCTCGACGAAGCCGACCAGATCGCGGCCCGAGACGTTGCATTGGATGGTGACGTAGCGCGCCGCGTTCTCCCGGCTCACCGCGACCGGCCCGTCGGTGCGGATCAGCTTCGCCACCTCCTTGAGCGGGATGGCGATGCCGGACGCAGTCGGGATGCGCAGGGACTCGAACAGGGCTGGCGACATGCGCACATCATCGCCACCGCGCAACACCAGCGGCGTGCGCTGGACACCCTCCTGGACGATGCCCAGGCGCAACCCTTCCAGGTTGGCGCGCAGGAAGGCGGAAATATTGTCCACGCTCAGGCCGTAGCGGCCGGCCGCCAGCCGGTCGACATCGACCTTGAAGTACTGCACCCCGTCGTTCTTCATGCTGAACACATCCTGGGCGCCAGGTATCTTCTTCAGCGTCGTTTCGACCTGGCCAGCCAGCCCGTTCAGGGTACCCAGATCGGGGCCGAACACCTTGATCGCCAGATCGCCGCGCGAGCCGGTCAGCATCTCCGAGACGCGCATGTCGATGGGCTGGGTGAAGCCATAGGTGATGCCCGGGAAATCGTCCATCACCTTGCGGATCTCGGCCATCAGCCAGTCCTTGTCCGGCTTGCGCCATTGCTCGCGCGGCTTCAGAACCAGGAAGGAGTCGGTCTGGTTCAGGCCCATCGGATCGAGACCCAGCTCATCGGCGCCGGTACGCGCCACCACGCCGGCCACCTCCGGCACCCGCTTGAGCAGGGCCTGTTGCACGGCACGGTCGAGCGTCATGCTTTCCTCCAGGCTGATCGAAGGCAGCTTTTCCAGCTGGATCAGCATGTCGCCCTCGTCCAGGGTTGGCATGAACGACTTGCCGATCAGCGGATACAACCCGACCGCCAGGGCCAGCAAGGCCACGCCGGCCACTATCACCACTTTCGGCTTGGCAAGCACGAAATCGAGCATGGGCGTATAGAGGCGCGTCGCCAGCCGGACCAGCCAGGGGTCGCCGTGGCTGCCCGACTTGAGCAGGTAGGCCGACAGCACCGGCACCACGGTGAGCGAGAGGATCAGCGCCGCGCCGAGAGCGAACACGATGGTCAGGGCGACCGGAATGAACAGCTTGCCCTCCAGCCCTTCCAGGGTCAGCAGCGGCAGGAACACGATCATGATGATCAGCACCCCGGCCGAGGTAGGCGTCGCCACCTCGCGCACGGCGCGGTAGACCTCGTGCAGCTTGTGGGCGCGGACCGTCTTCTCATCGCCGTCATGGCCTGCGGCCAGACGGCTGACGATGTTTTGGCTACGGCCGTCTACTATCGTCGACTTAACGCCGGCGTTGCCGGCATTAGCCTGCGCCGAAACATTGTGAGCCAATCGGCTCACAATGTTTTCTACCACCACCACGGCGCCGTCGACCAGCATGCCGATGGCGATGGCCAGACCGCCCAGGCTCATGAGGTTGGCCGAGAGACCGAAGTTGCGCATCAGCAGGAAGGTCGCCAGCGCCGCCAGCGGCAGGCTCAGGGCCACGGTGAGCGAGGCCCGGACATCGCCCAGGAACAGGAACAGCAGGACCAGAACCAGCAACGTGGCCTCGGTCAGGGCCTTGGTCACGGTGTGCACCGCGCGCTCGACCAGGGCAGAACGATCATAGAAGGCCTTGACCGTGACCCCCTTGGGCAGGGTCGGTGCGATCTCGGCCAAGCGCTGCTTGACCGCCGCCACCACCTGCTGGGCGTTGGCGCCGCGCAGGCCGAGCACCAGGCCTTCGACCGCCTCGCCCTTGCCGTCCTTGCTGACGCCCCCGTAGCGGGTCAGGCTGCCCAGGCGCACCTGGGCCACGTCCGCCACCCGCACCGGCACCCCGGCGACGTTCTTGACCACGATGCCGGACAGGTCGTCCAGGGTCTTCACGGCGCCCTCGACCCGCACCAGCCAGACCTCCTCGCCTTCGCTCAGCCGGCCGGCGCCGTCGTTGCGGTTGTTGGCCTGAATGGCGTCGCGCAGTTCGGCCAGGGTGACGCCGCGCGCGCTCATGGCGGCATTGTCGGGCACCACCTCGAAGGTCTTGACCAGGCCGCCCAGTGCGTTGACATCGGCGACGCCGGGCAGAGTGCGCAGCTTGGGCCGGATCACCCAGTCGAGCAGCGCGCGCCGTTCGGCCAGGCTCAGCTGATCGCCTTCCACCGTGAACATGAACATCTCGGACAGCGGCGTGGTGATCGGCGCCAGGCCGCCAGTGACGCCTTCGGGCAGTTCGGCCATGACGCCGTTGAGCCGCTCGGCCACCTGCTGGCGCGCCCAGTAGATGTCGGTGCCATCCTCAAAATCGATGGTCACGTCGGTGAGACCATATTTGGAGGTGGAGCGCAGGATGCGCTGCTTGGGAATGCCCAGCATTTCCATCTCGATGGGCGCGGCAATGCGGCTCTCCACTTCCTCCGGCGTCATGCCCGGGGCCTTGAGAATGAGCTTGACCTGGGTTGTCGAGACGTCCGGGAAGGCGTCGATGGGCAGCGAGCGCCAGGCCTGGATGCCGGCTGCGGTCAGCAGCAGCACCAGGCCCAGGATCAGCAATCGCTGGGTGAGCGAAAATTCGGTGAGTTTGGCGAGCATGGTTATTCCCCACCGCCCTGCCAGATCGCCTTCAGGGCCGCGACCCCGGCCACCGCGATCTGTTCTTCGCCAGCGAGGCCCGCCTCGATCGACACCGACCGGACCGACTGGGACTGCACCTTCACCGGCATCGGCTCAAAACCGCCGGTGCGCTGCACGAACACCCAGTCACGGCCGCCCTGGCGCACGACGGCCTGGAGCGGCAGCGACCATTGCTTGCCTCCGCTGCCGGCGTCCAGGCTGGCTGAAACGCTCTGGTTGAGGCGCAGGCGACCGTCGGCATTGCCGATCCGGGCCCGGATCGACACCGTCTGCGCCGCACTGACATTGCGCCCGACCGAGAGCACCGTGCCGCTGGCGCCAACCGACGCCACTTCAACCTTTTGGCCCGGCTTCACCTTGGCCGCCAGATCGGCAGGCGCCTGGATATCGAGCCAGAGCGGATCGAGCCGGACCACCTTGAACAACGCCCCTGCGGCGGTCACCCGTGTCCCGACGACAGCGCTCTGCTCGGTCACGCTACCGGTGATGGGCGCGACCAGGGCAACGCTGTCGCTCATCCGTTCGCCCCGCTCGGCGGCGCGGATGGCCTCCGCCGACAGCCCCATGAGCCGCAGCCAGGCGCGCCGTTCGGCGAGCAGCGCATGTGCCTGCTCGCGTGCGCCCCGGCTGGCCTGCACGCGGGACTCGGGAATGATGCCTTCCTTGAACAGGGCTTCGTCACGATTGGCGGTAACTTCCGCCAATCGCGCCTGGACCGCGGCCTGGACGATATCGCGCTGGGCCGAGGTCAGTTCCTCGCTGCGCAGCACCGCCAGGACCTGGCCGGCGCGGACCGAATCGCCCAGCGCGACCCGCACTTCACTGAGCAGACCGCCGACCGGGGCAGCCACGACCCGTTCCTGGGCGGGTGGGACGACCACCTGTGCCGGCAGGCCGACCTGGGTGGTCGCCGCCTGGCCGCTCAGCGGTGCGGTGGCGATCTTCAGCGCGGCCCGCTGGGCCTGCGAAACCGTGATCAACTTCTCTCCTGCCAGGCTGAACCCGGCCGGCAATAACATGGCAAACGCGAATAATGTGCGTGCGACAACCATCGTATCCTCTCCTGGTCGCGCGCGGCCCATGGCCCACGCGACGAAATCTGATTAGTCAAGCAAAGTGACGCGGACAGGCATGTGCGACCACGCAAGCCGCGTGGGCAACGAAAGCCAGCCGGTTTGAGGGAGGAGAATCAGGCGCGCGGAGGGGCGCAGGAATACGGAATCAGATAGTCGGAACGGAGTGAGGCTGACCGGGCATACGGCGCCGGAACCCAAGGCAGGGCCGGCACGACCTCGACCACAGGCATGTAGGCCGCGAGTTGTGGCGGTGGCGGCAGCGCGCCGTCATGAGGACTTCTCAGGATGTCGGCAAGAACAAAGGTCCGGGCCAATGGATCGGACTGATGCAGGCTAGGCCCGCCTTGATCCTCCCCAATACCCGCATCGCTCAGCTCTGGCAAATGCAGGCCGGCCTGTCCCATATTCGCCAGTCCGTTGTGCGTGTGCAGCAGCGGCGCCACGCCTTGGAGCATGACGAGCAGGAGAACGAGGGTTTGCCGGACCAGTTTATTCATTGCCCGAAAAGCCTAACAAACCAACCTTCAATCAACTAATTGATTGTGGCTATAGAAATGATTGATAAAACCTATCAAAACAGCTGCATACCCAATTGCTAATAAAACGCTGATTCATTCGGGTTTCGTCGCTCCCGCGAAGGCGGGAGCCCAATTAAATCAATGAACTGGATACCCGCTTCCGCGGGCATGACGAATAAATCAGCGACTC
>JBBIJC010000061.1:0-14636 GCA_037446165.1 Hydrogenophilales bacterium
AACACAAAGGGCCGCGAGGTGGCGGCCCTTTGTGATCAATCTAATTGTTATGCACTTAACTTCAATTGCCCTGCATAACAATGCTGAATCAAGCGAAGTTTGCAGCCACGAAGTCCCAGTTGACTAGGGAGTTCAGGAAGGTCTCGACGAACTTGGGACGTAGGTTGCGGTAGTCGATGTAGTAGGCGTGTTCCCAGACGTCGACGCAGAGTAGGGCCTTGTCGCCAGTGGTCAGCGGGGTGCCGGCGGCGCCCATGTTGACGATGTCGAGGCTGCCGTCGGCCTTCTTGACTAGCCAGGTCCAGCCGGAACCAAAGTTGCCCACGGCGCTGGTCTGGAAGGCCTTCTTGAATTCGTCCAGGCTGCCCCACTTGGCGTTGATGGCGTCGGCCAGGGCGCCGGTGGGGGCGCCGCCGCCGTTCGGCTTCATGCAGTTCCAGAAGAAGGTGTGGTTCCAGACCTGGGCGGCGTTGTTGTAGATGCCGCCGGCCGGTGCGGTCTTGACGATGTCTTCGAGCGACTTGTTCTCGAAGTCGTTGCCCTTGATCAGGTTGTTCAGGTTGGTGACGTAGGCCTGATGGTGCTTCGAGTAGTGGTAGTCGAAGGTCTCGGCGGACATGTGGGGTTGCAGGGCGTCCTTGGCGTAGGGCAGGGCGGGCAGTTGGTGTTCCATGTCTGTTCTCCGGTTGGTAGTTGAATGCAGCGCTCGGGATTTTACGGGCAACGTGTGGCATCGGCAATAGTTGACTATTAACGTAAACTATTTGTCATGTACGAACAGGGATATCAGTGGACCGGGAAGACCACAATTTTCAAAATCTAATAGTTGACCTAAAAAGTCAACTTATATAGTCTACGCATCAGGCCAGCCTCAGCTGGTAATTGCAAACTGGGCGAAGAGAGAGGAATCAACATGGAACTGAACATCAACGGCAAGACGGTGGAAACCGATCCCGAAGGCTATCTGGTCAATCTGGATGACTGGTCTGATGATGTGGCGGCTTATCTGGCCAGCCAAGACAAGCTGGAACTGGAAGAAAATCACTGGAAGATCATCCATTACATGCGCAACTACTTCCAGGAATATGGCACCGCGCCAAACCTGCGTTTCTTGCAGAAAGGCCTGAAAGAGGAATTCGGTGACGAGTGGGGCGAGAAGAAATTCCTGTTTGACCTGTTCCCGTTCGGGCCGGCCAAGCAGGCAGGCCGTTACGCAGGCACTCCGAAGCCGACCGGCTGCGTCTAAGCGCCTGGCAGTTGGTTGAACGGCGATGCCCGGCTTCGGCTGGGCATCGCCGTTTTTGCTGGGCAAAAAAGAACCCGCATTGCGGGTCCAAAGGGGAAGCGTGTCGGTTTAGTGGCTGCTGCCGAAGGACATGTCGAAGGTGCCGGGTGGGACCGGCAGTCCGGCCAGCCGGCTGCCCTGATAGACAGGGCCCTTGGGGAACAGACGGTAAAGGTATTTGAGCCCGCCCCGATCGGCGAACTTATCATCGAGTGCGTTGGACAGATGCCGACCGAGCGCCTCCGGGCCGCATTCGGCATAGTGATCGCGTAGCCAGCAGAGCACTTCCATGTGTTCCTCGGTCAGTTGCAGACCCTCCTCCTGGGCGATTTGCCGGGCCTGGCTCTCGGTCCAGGCATCCATGTCCGCCATGTATTCGTCGGCCGCACAGTGCGCCAGATGCTCGGCTTGAATGAGCTTGTTGATGTCGATCATGACTATTCTCCTTGCCAGTGTTCATGCATACCCATGTAAAACGATCAGGTATATGTCCTTTTTAGCAGGCGTTTTGGCTAATGCAATCCTTAGTTAAATCTCACGCAGCACGCGCAGGCTGAGGTTGGTGTCCAGTTCATGGCGCAGGCGCGGTTTGCGAGCGGCGGAGCGGGCCTCGTCCGTGCCTTCGAACCAGGAGCCGCCCTTGGTGACGATCCAGTTGTCGTGTCGGTTCAGGCCGGCGTTGTTTTCCGAATCGAGCGCCCCGATCCAGGGCGAATCGGTGAATTCCCAGACATTGCCGTGCACCTCGAACAGGCCCCAGACATTGGGTGGATAACTGCCGACCTCGGCGCTCCGGTTGAGGGGTACGCAGACCGGTATGAAGCGCCTCCAGCCCTTGGCCGGGGTCGCGGGCGGCCGAAGCGAATGAATATTGGCTTCGCCGCAGGTGAGGCGCTCGCCGAAACAATAGGCAGACTGGCTGCCGGCCCGGGCGGCGTATTCCCACTCGGCCTCGCTGGGCAGACGGTAGCGTTGTCCGGTCTGGGCGGATAACCAGGCGAGGTAAGCCTTGGCCTCGTCTGAGCTGATGTTGATCACCGGCTGGCGACCTGCGGAGCGCATCAGGTGGGCTTGCCAGATAAATCCGGTCTGCTCGGCAAACACCTCGAACTCGGCGGCGGTGATGCAGTAGCGGCCGATCGCGAAGGGGGTCTCGATTTGTGCTCCATGCTGGGGCAGGTCGCCGAAGCAAAGCTGATTGGCAGGGGCGCCCATTTCAAATCGACCGGCCGGGATGACTGTCAGCTCGGGTCCGCTCTCGCCCCCTGGCAGGCTATCGCGAAAATTGATCTCCAGACCGGCTTGCTGCGCCGCTTGTGACTGCAGTGCGCGTAAACGGGCCGGGGTCAGGTCGTGGATGAAGGGCAGTTCGATGGATTGGTGGGCGGACATGAATAGGGGTGAATGGTATGAGAGCCCTGCATTACACACAGCCGGGCCGGTATTGGCAATTTATCTAGTTGCAGGCTGGCTTGAGTGCGGTTGCTTTCCGCGGGCCAGCGCACCGATCAGGCACACTTCGTGCATTGATATCTGCAGAAGGGATATCAATCATGAACATCATCTGTAAAGACTATCGTCTGAACGAAGCCTTTGACGAACTGATCGGCCCCGACCGGGAACCGCGTCCCGCCGCACGGCCGCTGTTCGATTATCTGGCCGGACTCGACCCCAGTACGCTGAATGATCGCCGCAAGGCGGTCGAGGCCGCCATCATGACCATGGGCATCACCTTCACGGTCTATAGCGATGCGGGCAACATCGACCGCGCCTGGCCGTTCGACATCGTGCCCAGGATCATCGCGCGCAAGGAGTGGCAGCGCATCGATGAAGGCCTCAAGCAGCGGCTCAAGGCACTCAATATGTTCATCAACGACCTGTACAACGATCAGCTCATCGTCAAGGACGGGGTGTTTCCGATTGAAGTGCTGGAAGGGTCGAAGAATTTTCGTGCGCAATGCAAGGGCATTACGCCCCGTTTTGGGGTGTGGGCACATGTCTGCGGCACCGATCTGGTGCGTGACAAGGACGGCACGGTCTATGTCCTGGAAGACAATCTCCGGGTGCCGTCCGGCGTGTCTTACATGCTTGAAAACCGCCAGCTGATGAAGCGGATGTTTCCGGAAATATTCCAGACCGCGACCATCCTGCCGGTGGATGACTATCCGACCCGCTTGCACGATACCCTGGCCGCGCTGTCGCCGCGCGAAGGCGAGCGACCGGTGATTGTCGTGTTGACCCCTGGTATCTATAACTCGGCCTATTTCGAACACAGCTACCTGGCCCAGCAGATGGGTGCCTTTCTGGTTGAAGGTTCCGATCTGGTGGTGAAGGACGACGACCATGTCTACATGAAGACCATCTCGGGGCTGCGCCGGGTCGATGTGATCTATCGCCGGATCGACGACGACTTCCTTGATCCCGAGGCCTTCCGGCCCGATTCTGCGCTGGGCGTGCCCGGCCTGATGCGGGCCTGGCGGGCGGGCAAGGTCGGCATCGCCAACGCGCCGGGGGCGGGCGTGGCCGATGACAAGGTGGTCTACTCCTTCGTGCCGAAGATGATCCAGTATTACCTGGGCGAGGAACCGATCCTGCCCAACGTGCCCAGCTATCTCTGCATGTACGATGATCAGCGCGACTATGTGCTGGCCAATCTGGACCAGCTGGTGATCAAGCCGGCCAACGAATCGGGCGGTTACGGCATGTTGATCGGGCCGCGTTCGAGCAAGGAAGAACGGGCCCAGTTCGCCGACCTGATCCGGGAAAACCCGCGCAATTACATGGCCCAGCCGACCCTGTCCATCTCCACCGCGCCGACCCTGATCAACGACAAGCTCTCGCCCCGGCATCTGGATCTGCGGCCCTTCGTTCTACAGTCGGACCAGATGTATGTGACCACCGGCGGTCTGACCCGGGTGGCGATGAAGGAGGGCTCGCTGGTGGTCAACTCATCCCAGGGTGGCGGCAGCAAGGACACCTGGATCGTCGACATGGAGGGCGTCTGATGTTATCGAGAGTCGCCGAAAGCCTGTACTGGATGACCCGCTATCTGGAGCGGGCCGAGAACACCGCACGCCTGATCAACAGCTCGACCCAGGTGCTGCTCGACCTGCCCAAGGGGGCCTCCTTCGGCTGGGATGTGCTGATCAGGGTGGTTGGCCTGGATCAGCAGGTGCGCGAGCGCGGCATCAAGCTGGACGAAGCGAGCATCATGGCCTTCCTGATCGAGGACGAGGACAACCCCAGCTCCATCCTGTCCAGCATCCACTATGCCCGGGAAAACACCCGCACCTTCCGCGAGGTGCTGCCCATGGAGATCTGGGAGCGAATCAACGGTCTGTACCTCTATATCCGCCAGAACGCCAAGCGTGCGACCCATGGCCGGAGCGAACGTTATGAAGTGCTCGACGGCGTGATCGAACGGCGTCAGTCGATCATCGGCCTGCTCGCGGGCTCGATGAGCCACGATATCGCGTACCAGTTTCTCAAGCTGGGCCGCAATCTGGAGCGTGCCGACATGACCACCCGCATCGTGGACGTCAACTCCGCCGTGGTGCTGCCTACCGATGCGGTCCTGGCCGTGCCGGCCATGGAGCGGCTCTGGATGAGCACACTCAACGCATTGTCCGCCTATCAGATGTATCGGCGTCACGTCGGCGTCCATGTCCGGCAGCAGGACGTGGTCAGGTTCCTCCTGAAAGACCCGCATTTCCCGCGCACGGTCCACCATTGCCTGAGCGAGATCGAGGGTTGCCTGGCTGATTTGCCGGCCCATGAGCAGGCCATGAATGCGACGCGTCAGGCCTTCCGCAGACTGGACTCGATGCAGCTCGAAAACCTGGCGCCAGTCGTGCTGCACGAGTATCTGGACCAGGTCCAGGCCGATCTCGATGCCATCCACAGTGCCGTCACCCGACAATATTTCTATCTGCACCACAACCCCGTGACCCAATCCAGCCAGAGCCAGTAATCATGACCGAATCCCTGAATTTCCCCCGCTATGGGGACAAGCAGAACTCGCCTTTCTTCGAGGAATACCTGACCAAGCTGCTGGAGGAGCGCGACCGGGTCGGCCTGACTGACGCGGTGCGCCAGATCGACGCCCTGATGATCACCGTCGAGCCGGGCAACTCGCTCGCCTACGTGCGCGAGCTGTGCCTGATGACGCCCTACACCTACCTGGTGACCCTGGAATCGCAGGACCACGACACCCATATCCTGCGCATCGACATGAGCGCGCCCGACATCCTCCTGCGTGAAGTGAAGAACCCGGACACGCGCGGCATCTTCCGCAGCCTGAACGAGGTCTATCCGATCGGCGCGCACAAGCCCAATTCTCGCTATATGGGTGAGGTGTTCCGGGTCGAGAACGTGCATGAAGTGGTCGAGATGCAGAAAACGCGCGACGTCCGCTTCTTCAATCAGGACCAGATCCGCAAGCTGGAAATGCCGGGCAACATGGCCATCGTCAAACCCAGCCCCTATACCCACAACATTGTCGGCTACTGGGAACGGCCCGAATCCGACATCCGGGTCTATGCCCTGGGCTGGAGCGCGATCCGGCCGGACATCGACCGCGCCTGCCAGGAGGCCAAGGAAACCCAGGCCCGGCTCGGCCTAGACACGAGGCTGTTACCCATCGATCACCTCGCCACCCGGGTCTACAGCCAGAACCGCGAGGCCGCGATCCTCGAATACCTGACCCTGACCAGCTACTACTACTGGGGCTCGTACGACATCGCCGACCAGAACAGCAGCACCAACGTGACCAAGAGCGTGCACCACAACAACGAACTGGAATCGCCGGCCAAGGTGTTTACCGCCGCCAACCACCCGTACTTCGTCAACCACCTGCTCAAGCTGCCGTCACCCACCGAACAGTTTGTGCGCAACTTCGGCCCTCGCCTGCACCACCTTGCGGTTGCCGTGGCCGATGGCGAAGTCAACAACCAGCCCAACATCGATTACGTGGTCGAGAGCCTGCGCCACTGCGGCCAGGACTTCCTGCTCGACGTGATCGGTTCCAAGGAAGAGGGCCTGAAGCAGATCTTCTCCAGCGCCTCGGAGTACTCCAGCCTGATCGTGGAGTACGTGCAGCGCTTCGGCGATTTCCAGGGCTTCTTCACCAAGGACAACGTCTCGGAGCTGACCCATGCGGCCGGGGTGGATGAGACCCTGAAGGCCCTGCAGGCGGAGTCCGCATGATCGCTGAATCATCGAGTGCCAATAACCGAATGTCCAACTACCGTCTGTCGCCATGAGCATACACGTCGCAATCCGTCACACCACGCGCTACAGCTTCGATCGCCACGTTACGCTCAGCCCGCACGTGGTGCGTCTGCGCCCGGCGCCGCATTCGCGCACGCCCATCCTCGCCTACACGATGAAGATCACGCCCGAGAAACACTTCATCAACTGGCAGCAGGATCCATTCGGCAACTATCTGGCCCGGCTGGTGTTCCCCGATGCGACGCGGGAATTCTCGGTCGATGTCGAGGTGATCGCCGACCTGACGGTGATCAACCCCTTCGACTACTTCATCGAGGAAAGCGCCTTTCACTACCCGTTTGACTACGATGCTGCGCTGAAACGCGAGCTCACCCCCTATCTCGAAACCGAACCGGCGGGCAAGCGGCTTGCCGCGTGGCTGTCGAAAGTGCCGCGCGAACGGGTACACAGCAATGATTTCCTGGTGGCGCTCAACCAGCGCCTGCAAAAGGACATCGCCTACACCGTGCGCATGGAGCCGGGCATCCAGAGCTGCGAGGAAACCCTGGAAAAAGCACTGGGTTCCTGCCGCGACACGGCCTGGCTGCTGGTCCAGATCCTGCGCCATCTGGGCCTGGCCGCGCGTTTCGTCTCTGGCTATCTGGTGCAGCTGACTGCGGACCAGAAATCGCTCGACGGCCCATCTGGTCCCGAGCATGACTTCACCGACCTGCATGCCTGGGCCGAGGTCTATCTGCCCGGCGCAGGCTGGGTCGGCCTGGATCCCACCTCGGGCCTGTTCGCCGGCGAAGGCCACATCCCGCTGGCCGCGACGCCGCAGCCTTCTTCGGCCGCGCCGATCGAGGGCATGACCGACAAGTGCGAAGTCGAATTCAGCTTCAGCAACACCGTCACCCGGATCATGGAAGACCCGCGGGTGACGCTGCCCTATTCCGACGACGAGTGGGCGGCGATTCTTGCGCTGGGCCACGCGGTCGACGAAAAGCTGGTGCAGCAGGATGTGCGCCTGACCCATGGCGGCGAGCCGACCTTTGTCTCGATCGACGACATGGAGGCAGCGGAATGGAACACCGCGGCGCTGGGCAGCCACAAGCGGGAGCGGGCCGAGGTCCTGGTCCGGCGGCTTAAGGACAAGCTGACGCCCGGTGCACTGCTGCATACCGGACAGGGCAAGTGGTATCCGGGCGAGCCGTTGCCGCGCTGGGCCCTGGGGATTTACTGGCGGCGCGACGGTGCGCCGGTGTGGAAAGACCCGAAACTGCTTGCCGAAGCCAACCGCGATTACGGCGTCAAGCAGCCCGAGGCCCTGCGCTTTGCCGAGACCCTGGCGCTGCACCTGGGGCTGGCGCCCCGTTACGCACAACCTGCCTACGAAGACGCGCTGGCCGCGCTGCTGCAGGAGGCCGAACTGCCGCGCAATATCGATCCGGACCGGATCGAGCCCGGCTATGCTGATCTGGACAGCACCAACCTGCGCGGTGAACTGGCCAACAAACTCTCGCGCGGCCTCAATACGCCGACCGGCTACGTGATTCCCCTGGCCTGGAGCTGGGCGGCCCATGACTGGCAGAGCGCGCCCTGGGAAACCCGGCGCGATCGCCTGTATCTGCTGCCCGGTGATTCGCCGATGGGCCTGCGCCTGCCGCTGGCCAGCCTGCCCTGGGTGGCGGAGGACGAGAACGAACCCTGGGTCGAGGTCGACCCCTTTGCCGTGCAACCGCCGCTGCCCGACTTCCATGGCGAAGTCGCCGCCCGCTTTTCCAGCCTGACGCCGCCCAGGCCGCCGAGCAGAGTGCAGCCTCAGCACACGCCGCACAAGGCAGTGGTCGAGGTGCCGCGTACCGCGCTCACGGTCGAGGCGCGCAAGGGCTGCCTGTGCGTGTTCATGCCGCCGGTGAATACGCTGGAGCAATACCTCAATCTGCTGGCGGCAGTCGAGGCCACGGCCGCCAGGCTGGCGCTACCGGTGGTGATCGAAGGCTATCCGCCTCCGTCGGACAACCGGATCGAAAAACTGGCGGTGACGCCCGACCCGGGCGTCATCGAGGTCAACATCCATCCGGCCCAAAACTGGCAGCAACTGGTCGACACCACGACCCTGATTTACGAGGAGGCGCGGCTGTCCCGCCTGGCTGCCGAAAAATTCATGCTTGATGGCCGTCATGCCGGCACTGGCGGCGGCAACCATGTCACGCTGGGCGGCGCGACACCCTCCGACAGCCCCTTCCTGCGCCGGCCGGATCTGCTCGCCAGCCTGGTGACCTACTGGCAGCATCACCCGGCGTTGTCCTATCTGTTCTCGGGCCTGTTCATCGGCCCCACCAGCCAGGCGCCGCGGGTCGATGAAGGCCGCACCGAGCGCCTGTACGAGCTTGAAATCGCCTTCCAGCAGATGCCGGTCGGACACACCCCGCAGCCCTGGCTGGTCGACCGGCTGTTGCGCAACCTGTTCACCGATCTGACCGGCAATACCCACCGCTCGGAGTTCTGCATCGACAAGATGTATTCGCCCGATTCCGCCTCGGGGCGGCTGGGCCTGCTCGAATTCCGCGCCTTCGAGATGCCGCCGCACGCGCGCATGAGCCTGGCCCAGATGCTGCTGTTGCGCGCCCTCGTCGCGCGCTTCTGGGATAACCCGTACCGCAAGCCCCTGGTGCGCTGGGGCACGCTGCTGCACGACCGGCACATGTTGCCGCACTACCTGTGGGCCGATCTCAAGGACGTGATCGACGACCTCGGCGCGGCGGGTTTCCCGTTCCAGCTCGACTGGTACAAGCCGTTCCTGGAATTCCGCTTTCCGCGTTATGGCACCCTGCAGCTCGACGACATCCAGATCGAGTTGCGCACCGCGATCGAACCCTGGCATGTGCTGGGCGAGGAATCGACCAGCCTCGGCACCGCGCGCTATGTCGATTCCTCGGTCGAACGCCTGCAGGTGAAGGTGAACGGCCTGACCGACAGCCGCTACGTGCTCGCCTGCAACGGCCGGCGGGTGCCGCTGAGGCCGACCGGCGTGCACGGCGAATCAGTGGCCGGGGTGCGCTACCGCGCCTGGCAGCCGCCGTCGGCGCTGCATCCCACCATCGGCATCCATTCGCCGCTGGTGTTCGACCTGATCGATACCTGGAACGGCCGCGCCATCGGCGGCTGCACCTATCGCGTCGTCCATCCGGGCGGGCGCAGCTATGACACCTTCCCGGTCAATGCGATGGAAGCCGAGTCGCGCCGTCATGGCCGGTTCCAGGACTGGGGCCATACAGCCGGCAGTTTCACTCCGCCGCCCTGGATCGCGCCGCTTGCCCGCTTCTTCCCGGGAGGCACAGCGCCCGGGCCGATGGCGCCGCCCGCCGAAGAACCCGCCGGCGAATTCCCGCATACGCTCGATCTGCGTCGACGCTGACCTTTACTTGACGGAAAAAAATCATGGCACACATCCACTTCATCGGCGGCGAAAAGGGCGGGGTCGGCAAATCGCTGGTCGCGCGCATCCTGGCGCAATACCTGATCGATCACGAACGCCCGTTTCTCGGCTTCGACACCGACCGGTCCCATGGCGCGCTGATGCGCTTTTATGCCGGCTATGCCTCGCCCGTGGTGGTCGATAAATACGAAAGCCTCGATGCCATCGTCGAGGCCGCTGCCGCCGACCCCGAGCGCAGCATCCTGGTCGACATGGCGGCCCAGACCCAGGATGCGCTGACCCAATGGATGGACGATTCCAGCCTGCTGGAACTGTCGAGCGAACTGGGCCTGGCGCTGACCTACTGGCATGTCATGGATTCGGGCCGCGACTCGGTCGACCTGCTGAAAAAGCTGCTGGATCGCTTCGGCTCACGGCTGAACTATGTGCTGGTGCAGAACCACATCCGCGGCGGCAATTTCGACATGCTCGATGCATCCGGCGAGAAGAAACGCGCACTGGAATTGCACGCCCGCATCATCGACATCAAGCGTCTGCACGAAGCCTCGATGATCAAGATCGACAGCCACAGCAGCAGCTTCTGGTCCGCCACCCAGAACAACACTGAACATGCGCTGGGCATACTCGAGCGGCAACGGGTCAAGATGTGGCTGCGCAATAGCTACAGCGAAATTGATGCCTTGCATCTTTGAGCCATCAGCAGTTCACATTGCCGTTGCGGTCGCCCGCTTGCCCGAATCCGTGCCGCCGGCGGCCGGAGCGTTGGTTGGGCCTCCCGGCGCGAACCTGGGCGTGGGGGCATGGGTGACCGAGCTGCGCTGAGTCGGTCCTGCAGCGAGCGGCAATGCCGGGAAGCAGGCCGTAGTCCCCGGCTCAGGAACCCATCTTGCCCATATCCAGTTGCAGCTGATCGCGCGAGGACAGGGCGACGCGCAAGGGCTGGACTTGCCAGATGTCGTTGCAATAGTCGCGGATGGTGCGGTCGGACGAGAACTTGCCGCTGCGGGCGCTATTCATGATCGACATCCGGGTCCAGCTTTCCTTGTCGCGGTAGGCATCGCCGACCCGACCCTGGCAGTCGACATAGCTCTGGTAATCGGCCAGCAACAGGTAAGGGTCCTGATACAGCAGGTTGTCGACCAGCGGCCGGAACAGGTCCCGGTCGCCGCGCGAGAAGCAGCCTTCGCGGATCAGGGCGAGCACTGCCTTCAGTTCGGGGTTGTCGTGGTAATGGCTGTGCGGGTGGTAGCCCTGTTGTTTCAGGTCGTGCACTTCCTGCGCATTGAGGCCGAACAGGAAGAAGTTCTCCGGTCCCGCTTCCTCGCGGATCTCGACGTTGGCGCCGTCCAGGGTGCCGATGGTCAGCGCGCCATTCATCATGAATTTCATGTTGCCGGTGCCGGAGGCCTCCTTGCCGGCGGTGGAGATCTGCTCGGACAGTTCGGCGGCCGGGTACACCTTCTGGCCGGTGCCGACGTTGAAGTTGGGCAGGAACACGACCTTGAGCCGGTCCCGCACATCGGGGTCGCGGTTGACCACGTCGCCCACGGCGGTGATCAGCCGGATCATCAGCTTGGCCATGCGATAACCGGGTGCGGCCTTGCCGCCGAAGATGAAGGTGCGCGGCGTGATGTCGAGGTTCGGGTCGTTCTTGATCCGGTGGTAGAGCGCGACGATGTGCAGCACGTTGAGGTGCTGGCGCTTGTATTCGTGGATGCGCTTGACCTGGACGTCGAACAGGCTCTCCGGGGCGACCACGATGCCGATGCGGCGGCGCAGATAGCCGGCGAATTCCTCTTTCACCGCCCGCTTGATGTAGCGCCATTCGCTACGGAAGGAGGCGTCCTCGGAGTAGGGTTCCAGCTTGCGCAGCTGGTCCAGATCGCTGACCCAGCCATCGCCGATGGCATCGCTGATCAGGCTGGCCAGGCGCGGGTTGGCCAGGGCCAGGAACCGGCGGGGAGTGACGCCATTGGTCTTGTTGCTGAATTTCTCCGGACTCAGGGCGTAAAAATCGGCCAGGACGTCCTGTTTGAGCAGGTCGGTGTGCAGGGCGGCGACGCCGTTGATGGCATGACTGCCGACACAGGCCAGGTTGGCCATGCGCACATAGCGCTCACCGTGTTCATTGATCAGCGACAGACGCTCCAGCCGGCCGTGGTCGCCCAGAAAGCGGAGCCGGACCTGGTCCAGGAAGCGGGCGTTGATTTCGTGGATGATCTCCATGTGGCGCGGCAGCACGTGCGCGAACAGGTGCACCGGCCATTGCTCCAGCGCTTCCGGCAGCAGGGTGTGGTTGGTGTAGGCGAAGGCCTTGCAGGTGATGGCCCAGGCGTCCGCCCATTCCATGTCGTTTTCGTCGACCAGCAGGCGCATCAGCTCGGCGATGGCCACCGCCGGGTGGGTGTCGTTGAGCTGAACTGCGTACTTTTCGTGGAACTTGTGCAGCGGAATGCCCTGGCCGCGCATGATGCGCATCATGTCCTGGAGCGAGCAGGAGACAAAGAAATACTGCTGCTGCAGGCGCAATTCCTTGCCCTGGATCTGCTCGTCGTTGGGATAGAGCACCTTGGTGATGTTTTCCGAGACCACCTTCTTGTTCACTGCGCCCCAATAGTCGCCACGGTTGAAGGTGGACAGGTCGAATGACTCCGGCGCCTCCGCCCGCCACAGGCGCAAGGTATTGGCGGTGTTGTTGTGATAACCGAGGATGGGCGTGTCGAAGGGCGTGCCGATGATGGTCAGGGCGGGAATCCACTGCGCCCGGTGGCGTCCCGAATGATCGGAGAAATGATGGGTGTGGCCGGCCAGCTTGACCTCCACCGCCCATTCCGGCCGGGGCAACTCCCAGGGGTTGCCGTTACGCAGCCATTTGTCGGTCAGTTCGACCTGTTCGCCGTCGACGATGTCCTGGGCGAAGATGCCGAATTCATAGCGGATGCCATAACCCAGGGACGGGATTTCCAGGGTCGCCATGGAGTCGAGGAAGCACGCCGCGAGTCGGCCCAGGCCGCCATTGCCGAGTCCCGGTTCCTCTTCCTGGCCGAGAATCTCCTCAAAGTTCATGCCCAGTTCGCGCATGGCCTGGCGGGCCTCGTCGTAGATGCCGAGGTTGAGCAGGTTGTTGCCCAGGTGCGGGCCGAGCAGGAATTCGGCCGAGAAATAGGCCACGGTGCGGGCCTGGGTCAGGGTGTAGGTCTCGGCGGTGCTGATCCAGCGGTGCAGCAGTCGGTCGCGCACCGTGTAGGCCAGGGCCATGTAATAGTCGTTTTTGGTTGCCAGGGCGGGAAATTTGCCCTGGTAGTAGAACAGGTTGTCCAGAAAGGCATGCTTCAGTGCGCCCTTGGTCAGGCCGGTGCGGTCGTTTTGCTGATCGATAGGCGTGAAATCGTTCATGGCTTTCTCTAATGGTTCAGTTTGCAGGGGTGTTTTGCCAGAGGCGGCTCCGCCTCAATATAGGGCGTGAGTTCATTCTTTAGTGCATCGGGATGCGCGAACGCTGTCTTGTCGGCGTAGCCCCGGGCTGCAGGACTGGCCGGCCAGGTGCGGCTGCGCGTGGCAGGACGCAGACAGACAGGGTGCGGGCCCAGGCTGGTCGGGAGCTTGAATTGGTAATCTGTGGTGTGCCGGATGGCGATGGAAATGAACATGAGACTCCGCACTGCCTGGAAATCAGGTCAGCAGTAGTCAAGCAATGTTCATGCCGCACAAAAAGTGAATCTGGCGCCCGGCACGGGGCAGAACTACATGGGGCGAGAAGCGCTCGTCGCGCCTTGAATCAGGTGTGCGAGGGGAAGTTGTAGACCCGGCCTTCGTCCTGGCTTTCGTCGGACTCTTCCCAGGGGAAGCGCGGCAAGCTCTGCAGCGCCTGCAACAGCCCTTCGTTCCATTTCTCGGAAAGTTCACGGGCAAATGCATTGTCCTCGGCATAGACGCAACGCCGGCCTTCGTCGAGGCTGTTGCGGCGATAGACCAGCATCTCGATGGGCGGGCCGACCGTCACATTGCTGCGCACGGTCGAGTTCATGGAGACCATGGCGCAGCGTGCGGCGCGTTCGAGGGTAACCTCGTGCTTGATGACCCGATCCAGAATGGGCTTGCCATACTTGACCTCGCCGATCTGCAGGAACGGGTGTTCGTTCGATTCGTGGATATAGTTGCCCTGCGGATAGATCATGTAGATCTGCGGCGGCTCGTTGCCGATCTGGCCGCCGAAGATGAAGGTGGCCTCGAAACTGGTGTGGGAGATGTCGCGGTTGGAGTGGATCTTCTGCACGCCGGTGCTGATCAGCCCGACGTAGTCTGCTGCTTCCTCCATGGTGTTCACCGTAAGCAGATTGGGCACCATGCCCGCGGGCGTGTCGCTTTTAAGCTTTTTGACCACGGCCTGGGTGGTGGCCAGATTGCCGGCGGACAACAGGACAAAGAAACGGTTGCCCGGCCAGGAAAAGGTATGCATCTTGGAGTAGACGCTGACGTTGTCGGTGCCGGCATTGGTGCGCGAGTCGGAGCAGAAGATGAGGCCATCTTCGACGTTGATGGCGAGGCAATAGGTCATGGCGCGGGACTTGGATTCGATTGCTTGTATCTAACCACATAAACCGGTCCGGATAAACCGGCTTGATGTAATGGTGAAGTATTTCGATGGCTCGCGGCGTATTGGTTGGATTGAACCAGTAATCAACTACTGCTATCGTGGCC
>JBBIJC010000062.1:0-5939 GCA_037446165.1 Hydrogenophilales bacterium
CCGGGATCGAGCTCAACATCTCGGCCATGATGGGCATGACCATGATCGTGGGCATTGTCACCGAGGTAGCGATCTTCTATTTTTCGGAATTCCGTGACCTGGCGCAGAACCTGCCGCAGCGGCAAGCCCTGATCGAGGCCGGCAAGAATCGTATGCGACCGATAGCCATGACCACGCTGGCCGCCATCCTCACCCTGCTGCCGCTGGCCCTGGCCATCGGCCAGGGCTCCGCCATGCAGCAGCCGCTGGCGGTGGCGATCATTTCCGGGCTGGTGCTGCAGTTGCCGCTGGTATTGCTGGTGATGCCCGTGCTGTTCAATATTCTTAACCGGAACCCGATCGCCAACGACAATGCTTGATTGGGTCGTGCAGCATCCGCAACTGGCCGGAATGGCGGTTTTCCTGATGTCTGCTGCCGAGTCGCTGGCGGTGGTCGGCTTGTTCATTCCCGGCACGGTCGTGATGTTCGGCGTGGGGGCACTGGTCGGAAAGGGCGCCCTTGGTCTGTGGCCGACGCTTGCATGGGCGGCGGCGGGAGCTGTGCTGGGGGATGGCCTGAGCTACTGGCTGGGCTATCGCTACCGCGAACGGTTATGCGATGTCTGGCCATTCAGCCGCCATCCTTCGTTGCTGCAAAAAGGGGAAACATTCTTTTTGCTGCATGGTGGGAAAAGCGTGCTGCTCGGCCGTTTCGTAGGCCCGGTGCGGCCAGTGATACCGGTAGTGGCCGGCATGCTGGGGATGCCGCCGGCGCGTTTCTATCTGGTCAATATCCTGTCCGCGCTCACCTGGGCGCCTGCCTACATTCTCCCGGGTGTGGTGTTCGGCGCCGCCCTGTCGCTCGCGGCGGCGGTTTCCATGCGGCTTGCTCTCCTGATTGTGGTGCTGGTGGTCAGCCTGTGGTTGGTGGTGGCGGGGACACACCTCGCTGCAACTCGACTGAAGCCCCGCCTGGCAAGAATTTGGGTCCGGCTCGACAGGTGGTTAACGACGCCGGCCCGATCAGAATTCGCTACCCTTGCGCTGTTTGCGATGCTGTTGATCGCTGGCGCATGGGTCTTCATCGCCGTGCTCGAGGATGTATTCACCCGTGACTGGCTGATTCGGGTGGATAGTCTGGTTTACCATTTACTCCAGGGGCTGCGGACGCCTGCGGGCGATGCCGCGATGGTTGCGCTCACGGAGCTGGGCGATGCCGCGGTGACGGTTCCGGTGGTTGCTTCAGTGCTGGGCTGGCTGCTTTGGTCCCGGTCCTGGCGGGCAGCCGTCTATTGGCTGACGGCGGTGGTGTGTGGTGCCGGGCTTGCCCTGGCCATCAAGGCGGGCCTGCAATTGCCCCGCCCAGTCTCGATCTATCAAGGGCTGTCGCAGTACGGTTTTCCCAGTGGGCACGCCGCCGTGAGTGTGGTGGTCTATGGTTTCCTGGGGATATTGATAGGCGGAGGTGTTTCTTCGCGTATCCGCGTGCTCCTCGCGTCCGGCGTCATCCTGCTGACACTCCTGATTGCATTTTCCCGGCTTTATCTTGGCGCGCATTGGTTATCCGATGTGCTTGGCGGGTTGTCTTTCGGAACGGCGTGGGTGGCCCTCCTGGCGATTGCCTATCTTCGCCGTTCCGGGATCGTCATGCCCCACCGCGGTCTTGCCGCCGCCGCTCTGGTCGCCTTCTTTGCCGCAGGTGCATGGCACGAGTCGGCACAACATGCCAGGGATGTCGAGCGCTATGCTCCGCACGAGACGTTGCGAACCATGACGCCCCTTGCCTGGTGGTCTGCTGGCTGGCGCAGCCTGCCCGCATGGCGCATCGATCTGGAGGGCGAAGACGAACAGCCCGTCACCTTCCAATGGGCCGGGTCATGGGGTTCGCTGCGGACTGTGTTGCTGGAGCATGGCTGGCGCGAGCCCGTCCCCCTCGCGGGCGGGAACTGGCTGTTGTGGCTGGACACGGGACGGCCCGCCGCGCGCTTGCCGGTCTTGCCCAACAGTCATGACGGGCGCAACAACAGTCAGGTGTTGATCCGTGATCTGGCCGGTAACCCGTCCCGGCGCCTGGTGCTCCGGCTGTGGCCGGCAGGCGTGCAGCTTGGAGGACTGGATCGTCCGGTCTGGATAGGAACTGTCGTCCAGGAAACCATTACCCAGCCGCTCGGCTGGTTTGCGCTGCCTCACGCCGACGAAATTTACGATGCTCCCCGCGATGCACTGGCTGCCGATCTTGGCGGTATCGCATCGAAACTTGTTCAACGAGCCGAGCCGGGGGTGTCCATGACTGGCCGCAACCTATGGGATCGAAAGGTTTTGCTGTCCAGGCGGCTGCGCTAAGACTGACCTAACAGTTGCTACGTAGAGTGAACATCACGGTAGACGCAGATGCGGCCACCGAATTTCATTCAACTCTTAGGAGCAACATCATGCAAAGCAAAAAAACCCTTCTTTTCGGCGCCATCGGCTTGACTGTCCTCGGTGCTTCTCTTGCATTCGCCGGCGTGAACAACGCCACTCAAGATCAGCAGAACGACGCTGCCTTGATAGCCAACGCCCAGGCCATGATCAGTCTGACTCAGGCGATTGCCGCCGCCGAAGGGCATGTTCAGGGCAAGGCGGTTCGTGCGGAGATGGAAGACGAGAACGGTACGCTGGTCTATGGCGTGGAAGTCACGAATGGCACTCAGACCACCGACGTCAAGGTGGACATCAACAGCGGCAAGATCCTGTCCGCGCAAGCCGATCAGTCCGACCATGAAGCCGAGGGCGGTGAAGGCCAGGAACAGGACGACTGATCACTCTTCAATCTGATGGCCGTGCCGTTTTAACGGGAGTTGGGGGCTTGCCGCCAACTCCCAAGCCAAATCGGACACTGAAACAATCGTGAAAGGAATCAAGATGAACACCAAATTACTGTTTTCTCTGGCCACCACTGTTTTTGCCGTTTCAAGCCTCCCGGTGGTTGCCGCCGAGACCAAAGCCAACGCGGGAGCCACTTCTGCAACAGAGACCGTTGCCCCTGCAAAGCTCAAATCGGTGAAGCATAAAAAGGAGGTCAAGCAGCAGGAGAAAAGCGAAGAGGGCGCGGAAAACAGGCAGGAAGAAAGCAAGGAGACTCCAGCCCAGGAGAAGAAAGAGGAACTGAAGGTGCCGCACAGGCAATCGGTTCCAAATGCCCGGCCTGGCAATGGCCCTCGCTAATCTTGAGCTAATTGTCGGGGCATAAATTGATAGCCACGGTAGACGCAAATGCGCCCACCAAATTTCATTCAACTCTAAGGAGCAACATCATGACAGCATCACAAAGGCACGTAATTTCCCTGTTGGGTCTGGCTCTGGCGATGACCACCGCCAGCGCCTTTGCCTACACCGGACAGAAATATGCCGGGGAGGCAAAGTTCACCATGGAACAGGCCCGCAGCATCGCCCTCAAGGCCCATCCCGGCAAGATCACCGATGAGGAACTCGAACGCGAGAAGGGGGGTAGCGGTTTGCGTTACTCCTTCGATATCCGGCAGGGCAAGGTGACGCAGGAAGTCGGTGTAGACGCCAAGACCGGCGATGTTCTGGAAAACGATCCGGAAGGCCCCAATCCGGATTGATCGCCTACCGGTGAGGACCACCCCCTTTCCGCACCACGCAGATGGGGGGCGGTCCCCAGTAAAAGCCATACCAAGGAGCGAACGATGCTGATCGAGATTCAGGGCCTGAAGCTGGATATCGGGTCTCATGCGGTATTGCGGGATGTCAGCCTGACCTTGCAGAAAGGTCAGATATACGGACTGCTCGGACCCAATGGCGCGGGGAAAAGCACCACCATTTCGGTTGTCACCGGGCTACGGAAGCCTACTGGCGGAACGGTTCGCGTGTTGGGCCTTGATCCCGCTGCCGACCCGATTCGGCTGCACAGACGGATTGGCGTACTCGCCGAACAAGCCGGATTTTACGACTGGATGAGTGCCGGCGATTATCTGCGCTGGGTTGCCAGTCTGTATCAGATAAAGCTGGAGCAGGCCGAGATAATCCGCCTGCTGGGCCAGGTCGGCCTGCAAGGCCAGAACAATGCGCCCATCGCCACCTATTCCCGCGGCATGCGGCAACGGCTCGGCCTGGCCCGTGCGCTGGTCAACCAGCCTGAACTGCTGATTCTGGACGAGCCGACCAATGGCCTCGATCCACGAGGACGTCGGGAAATCCATGACGTGCTGCTGGACCTGAGCGCGAACCATGGCGTCGGGATTCTCCTGTGTACGCACCTGCTCGACGATGTGGACCGGTTATGCACCCGGGTCGGCATCATCGCCCAAGGCCGAACCCTGCTTGAAGGCGCCATCGCCGACCTGCTGTCCGTGCAGCGCACGGCGCTGCGTTATCGGCTGCGCGTTGAGTCCACTGGCGAGGTTCTGCCAGGCCTTCCCGCCGAGGTCAGCGTGCTGGCCCGCTCGGGAGACTGGTGGCATGTGGAAATCGCCAGCCACATCGAACCGTTCAGCGTCTGGCGCAACTTGCTCGATTCGGGTCTGCGCATTATGGAAATCCAGCGCGAGGGCGGTGGACTTGAAGAACTCTACCTGTCGGTCACCGAGACAAAGGAGGCTGCGTGATGAAAACAATCACCCTGATCGCCCGCAAGGAAGGCGGGGAGCTTCTCATGAGCGGACGCGGCCTGGCCTGGCTGCTGGCGCTGGCCATCATCATGTCGGTGCTGAGTCTGCTGCTGGTGAGCAACACTGAACTCAGCCTGCTCGACAATGCCCAGGTGGTTTACATGGTGATGGGGACCGTAACCGCCCTGGGCGCGCTCCTCGCTGTGGTTCTCGGCAGCGACACCGTGGCCGGGGAGCGGGAACGGGGCAGCCTGATGCCGTTGCTGCTGGCGCCGGTAACCCCTTTCCAGATCGTGTTCGGCAAGATGGGGGGGCAGGTTGCGGGTTGGGTCGTCATGTACCTTCTCAGCTTGCCCTATGTCTGGGCAGTTGGCTCTAGTGGACAGAATCTTGGTCAGGCCGTGGCTTATCTGGCCTTGTTCGGGACGCCGGTGGTGCTGGGCTTCGGTTTTCTGGGCGTGGGTCTGTCGGCGCGTTTGCGTAGCGTCCGCTCCGCCCTGCTGACCTCGCTCATCACGCTGATGTTGCTCGCAAGTCCCTTGCTGCTCGGGCCGAGCCTGCGGCAGAGCAGCATCGGCAAGCTGTTCGATGCAGTGAACCCGTTCTCCGCCGCGGTCAACACCTTCGATAGCGTGGTGATCGATTCGCAGCCGCTGTCAATGCAGTTCTCGCGGCTCGCCATCACCCTGGTCTGGCTGATTCTGACGGCTGCGTTTGCGATCCGCAGCGTGCGCCGGATGGAAGTTTGAGGAGAAGAGCATGATCAACAAAATTGCCGTTAGCCTGCTGTTAAGTCTCTCTCTTCTGGGCCAGGCCTGGGCATCCGACTCCCTGAATATTTCACTCACGCCGGACCAGGCCAATCCAGCCTCGCCGCAGATGGGTGATTGGCTCAAGTTCCATAGCGTGATTGAAAACGCGGGTAATCAGACGACCCATGGCATCGTGGCCTGGATCAGTCTGGTGCAGGTCGACCCGGGACTCGAACAGCCGGTCGACCTGGAAGACTGGAGCGCCCACAAGGCCGTGACCAAGGCGGTCTTGCAAACCGGACAGCAGGTCAAGGTGGAATGGCCGATGCGCCTCATCCAGGCCGGTGCCTACCGGCTGGTGGTCAGTACGGTGGATCGGGAAACCGGCCATGTCATGACCAGTCCGTTTGTCGATTTCCAGGTGCGACGCAAGCCCGTGGTCGAGTCGGCGCGCATCCTGCCGGTGGCGTTTGGCGTGCCGGGGCTTGTGTTGGGCCTGATGGCGTGGCGTCGCTATCGCCGTGTCGGATGATGCGTATCACCGGTGATCTCCATTTTCCTGGCAGCAGGGCCTATGCCATGATTGAAAGCTGAA
>JBBIJC010000062.1:6039-14191 GCA_037446165.1 Hydrogenophilales bacterium
ACCGGTGATCTCCATTTTCCTGGCAGCAGGGCCTATGCCATGATTGAAAGCTGAATAGAGGGGTAAACAATGCGCATCCTGCTTGTCGAAGACGACCCGATGATTGGCGAAGCGGTATCCGTTGCGCTCAAGGACGCTGCTTATGCGGTGGACTGGGTGCGCGACGGCCTGGCGGCGGAGACTGTGCTGGCCACTCCCGAGCACCAGGCCGTCCTGCTCGATCTGGGCCTGCCTCGACGCGATGGCCTGGAGGTATTGCGGCACCTGCGCCAGCATGGCAATTCGGTTCCGGTGATCATCATCACGGCGCGCGATGCGATCGAGGACCGCATCAAGGGGCTCGACTATGGTGCCGATGATTACCTCATGAAGCCGTTCGACATGAACGAATTGCTGGCCCGGATGCGCGCGGTGATCCGGCGTCAGGGCGGCCAGGCTGCACCGGTGCTGGCTAATGGTGTGTTGAGCCTCGATCCGGCGACGCGGGAGGTACGGCGCGGCGAGACGGCCCATCTCCTGAGCGCGCGGGAATTCGCCTTGCTGCATGCCCTGTTGCTCAGGCCCGGCACGATCCTGACTCGCGCCGAACTGGAGGAACGCATCTATGGCTGGAACGAGGAAGTGGAAAGCAATGCCGTGGATTTCCTGATCCATGGCGTGCGTCGGAAATTGGGTGCCGATGCCATCAAGAACGTGCGCGGCGCAGGCTGGATGGTGGAGCGCCCGGTATGAACCGCTCCCTGCAACGCCACCTTTCGCTGATGCTGGCGCTGGCGATTTTTCTGGTTGGCTTGCTGGCTTCCCTGGTGTCGTTCTACTTCGCCTATTCCGAGGCGGTGGAGTTTCAGGACGACTCGCTGCGCCAGATCGCCGCGCTGACCGTCGGCAATGGCGCAGAGGAAATGCGGCTGGATGCGGCGAACCGGGTGGCCGCCGACCCCGAATCGCGGATACGGATCATCCGTCTGCCTCAGGACACCAGACCGGCCTGGCTGCCCGCCGGGGTGAGGGAGGGGTTTCACACCCTGGATGATGTTTCGGGCCGGATGCGGGTGTTCGTGCGGGATGCCCGCAGCGGCGGCCGGGTGATCATCGCCCAGCCCACGGATGCGCGGGACGAGATCGCCTTCAATAGCGCGCTGCGTACCCTGCTGCCATTGCTGGTGTTGCTGCCCGTGCTGGTCTGGCTGGTATTCCGGATCGTTCGCCGCGAGCTGGCCGGTGTGCGGAGACTGTCGGAAAGACTGGATAGCCAGTCCACCGTACAACTCCATCCATTGCCCGAACAGGATCTGCCGGACGAGATTGCCCCCTTTGTCCAGGCGATCAACCGCTTGCTTGATCGGGTCAACCGAATGGTCTCCGAACAACGTCGCTTCATCGCCGATGCGGCGCATGAATTACGCAGCCCATTGACCGCGCTCTCGCTGCAGGTGCAAAACCTTGAAAAAGCGGAGTCGCAGGAGACTGTACGCGAGCGCGTGGCGCCGCTGAAAGCCGGCATCGAGCGAGCCCGGAGTTTGACGGAACAGCTTTTGAGCCTGGCCAGAATGCAGGCTGATGTGGAAGCCGATACGGCAATCGATGTTTCTGCCATGGTACGCGAGCTGATCGTGGAGTACCTGCCCATGGCAGAGGCCAAGGGCATCGATCTGGGACTTGAGGAAGATGCGCCGCTCAGCGTGCGAACGTTGTCCGGGTCACTGCGGCTGGTTATCAAGAATGCGCTTGAAAATGCGCTGAAATACACACCGGATGGCGGCGAGGTGACACTTCGGATCTTGTCCGATAACGATGGCGTGGCGATTGAAGTTGTCGATACGGGACCGGGCATTCCGCCGGCTGATCGCGAACGCGTTTTCGATGCTTTTCATCGTCTGCCAGGCGCGGCGGGCCAGGGCAGCGGTCTTGGTCTGGCCATCGCGCGCGAAGCGGCCATCCGGCTGGGGGGCCAGATCAGCCTTCAGGATCGCGCGGACACCCAGGGGCTGGTGTTCAGGTTTCATCTGCCGTTGTCGAATCGCTAGTCGGTAGCCGGATTGATACAATGTCGGGCCGGTCCGTTCGGGACCGGCCTTAGAACATTCACGGCACATCTGCAGCAGGCATATGAACAGCATTCCCAAGGTCGGCTTCGTCTCGCTCGGCTGCCCGAAAAATTCCTACGACTCCGAGCGCATCCTCACCCAGTTGCGGGCCGAGGGCTATCTCATCGTGCCGACCTATCAGGATGCCGATCTGGTCGTGGTCAACACCTGTGGCTTCATCGATTCGGCGGTGGAGGAGAGCCTGGACGCCATTGGCGAGGCCCTGCGCGAAAACGGCAAGGTCATCGTCACCGGCTGCCTGGGTGCGCGCGAGTCGGTGGTCAAGACCGCGCACCCGAGCGTCCTGGCGGTGACCGGACCCCATGCCGCCGACGAGGTGATGGCGGTGGTCCACGACCATCTGGCCAGGCCGCATGATCCGTTCACCGATCTGGTGCCGCCCGGCGGCCTGAAGCTGACGCCGCGCCATTACGCCTATCTCAAGATTTCCGAAGGCTGCAATCACCGCTGCACCTTCTGCATCATCCCGTCCCTGCGCGGCGACCTGGTGTCGCGGCCGATCGGCGAGGTGCTGGCCGAGGCTGAGACGCTGGCCCGGGCCGGGGTCAAGGAGCTGCTGATCATCTCCCAGGACACCTCGGCCTACGGCGTCGACCTGAAGTACCGCACCGGCTTCCACAATGGCCGTCCGGTCAAGACCCGGATGCTGGAACTGGTCGAGGAATTGGCCAAGCTGGGCATCTGGGTCCGGCTGCATTACGTCTATCCCTATCCCAGCGTCGACGACGTCATCCCGCTGATGGCCGAGGGCAAGGTGCTGCCCTATCTCGACGTGCCGTTCCAGCACGCCAGCCCACGCATCCTCAAGGCCATGAAGCGGCCGGGCGATGTCGAGCACACGCTGCGCCGGATCGAGAAATGGCGATCGATCTGCCCGGATCTGGTGATCCGCAGCACCTTCATAGTCGGTTTTCCCGGCGAGACCGAGGCGGACTTCGATGAACTGCTCGATTTCCTCGAAGCAGCCCGACTGGACCGGGTTGGCGCCTTCACCTATTCACCGGTGGATGGCGCCAAGGCCAACGAACTGGCCGACCCGGTCGACGAGGATGTGAAATTTGATCGTCTGGCCCGGTTCATGGACGTGCAGGCCGATATCAGCGCGCTGAAACTGCGTCAGCGCCTCGGTCAGGAGATGACCGTGCTGGTCGACGAGGCGGGCGGAGGCCGGGCCATTGCCCGCAGCTATGCCGACGCACCGGAGATCGACGGCGTGGTGCACATTGCGCAGGGGCGAGGGCTGCAGCCGGGCGACCGGGTGCGGGTTAAAATCACCCGCACGGACGATTATGACCTTTGGGGGAAACCGATATGAGCGAAACAATCTGGAAACCGCATGTGGTGGTGGCTGCCGTGGTTGAACAGGACGGGCGCTTCCTGCTGGTCGAGGAACAGACCGATTGCGGCATCCTGTTCAACCAGCCGGCTGGCCATCTGGAAGAGGGCGAATCACTGCTGGCCGCGGTCCGGCGCGAGATGTTCGAGGAGACCGCGCATCACTTCGAACCTGAGGAACTGCTCGGCATCTATCACTGGCGCCATCCGACCAAGGACCGGACCTATTTGCGCTTTGCCTTCACCGGCACGGTCAGCGGCTACGATCCGACTTCGCCGCTCGATACCGGCATACTGCGCGCGGTCTGGATGACGCCGGCCGAGATCAGCGAATCCCGGATGCGGCATCGCAGTCCCTTCGTCGATCAATGCGTGGCCGACTACCAGTCCGGCCGCCGTTTCCCGCTCGACCTGATCAACGAGTTCCCGCTCCTGCAATGAGCCGTATCGTGGTCGGCCTGTCCGGTGGCGTCGATTCGGCCGTCACCGCCTGGCTGCTGAAGCAACAGGGCCATGAAGTGGTCGGCGTGTTCATGAAGAACTGGGAAGCGGACGACCTGGAGGACGACTGCCCCATCGCCCGGGATTACCAGGACGTGCTGGCGGTCGGCGAGGTGCTCGGCATCGAGGTCGAGCAGGTCAATTTCGCCCGGGAATACCAGGAACGGGTGTTCAGCTATTTTCTGGCCGAGTACCAGGCCGGACGCACGCCCAACCCCGATGTGCTGTGCAATGCCGAGATCAAGTTCAAGGCCTTCCTCGATCACGCCATGAGCCTGAAGGCGGACCACCTGGCCACCGGTCATTACGCCCGCCTGGATGGTAAGTCGCCAAATCGGCAACTGCTCAAGGCGGTGGATGCCAACAAGGACCAGAGTTATTTCCTGCATCGGCTGTCCCAGGCGCAGATCGCCAGGGCGCTGTTTCCGCTGGGCGGGCTCAACAAGCCGGCGGTGCGTGCGCTGGCCCGTCAGGCCAAACTGCCGGTCGCGGAAAAAAAGGACAGTACCGGCATCTGCTTCATCGGCGAACGGCCATTCCGAGAATTCCTGCAACGGTTCATGCCGATCCAGCCCGGCCTCATGCGCACGCCCGAGGGGCGCAAGGTGGGCGAACATCAGGGCCTGATGTATTACACGCTCGGCCAGCGCCAGGGTCTGGGCATCGGCGGTTTGAACTGGGCGGCCGAGGGCGTGCCCTGGTTCGTGGCCGGCAAGGACATGGCGAACAACGAATTGATCGTGGTGCAGGGCCATGACCATCCGCTTCTGCTCTCCAAGACAGTTGGCGCGAAGGATCTGGCCTGGGTCGGCCCGCCGCCGGAAGTTGGCGGGCGGTATGCAGCCAAGACCCGCTACCGGCAGCAGGATGCAACCTGCTGGGTGGAGCGGCTGACCGAGGGTCAACTGGAACTGCGCTTCGAGGAACCTCAATGGGCGGTAACGCCGGGACAGTCGGTGGTGGTCTACGACGGCGAGGTTTGTCTCGGCGGCGGCATCATCCAGTAAGCCCGCGTCAGGTAGAATCGTCGCCCCTACGGAGAAGCGCAGCATGACCCTCGACACATCCCCAACTGGAATTGATGAAAACACCCCGGAACGCCATCAGGCGGCCAAACGCAGCACGCTGGTCAGCGTGGCGGTCAATACCCTGCTCAGCACAGGCCAAGTCGTCGCCGGTTTCGTCTCCGGTTCACAGGGCCTGATTGCCGACGGCATACACTCGCTCTCGGATCTGTTTGCCGATTTCGTCGTCCTGCTGGCGAACCATCACAGCAAGAAGGCGCCGGATGCCGATCATCAGTACGGTCATCACCGCTATGAAAATGCGGCGTCGCTGGTATTGGGCGGCCTGTTGGTGGCGGTCGGCCTGGGCATGATCTGGGCGGCGGCCCACAAACTCGCGGCCCCCGAGGTCATTCCCCACGTACAGCCACTGGCCCTTTGGGTGGCCCTGGCTGCGCTGGTCGCCAAGGAAGCGTTGTTCCGCTATCTGCTCAAGGTGGGGGAACGAGTGCGTTCCAGCATGTTGATCGCCAATGCCTGGCACGCCCGCTCGGATGCAGCTTCATCGCTGGTGGTGGCTGGCGGCATCATCGGCAACCTGATGGGCTATCCGCTGCTCGATCCGGTGGCGGCCCTGGTGGTGGGCCTGATGGTGGGCAAGATGGGCGCGGGTTTCGCCTGGAGTGCTCTGGGCGATCTGATGGACCGGGCGGTCGATGAGGAAACCTTGCGCGGCATCCGCGCCATGGTCGAAGACACCCCAGGCGTTCAGGGCGTGCACGACCTGCGTACCCGCAAGATGGCCGATCTCATCGTGGTTGACGTGCATCTGGAGGTGGATGGCGGAATCACGGTCCGGGAGGGCCATGACATTGCCGATGAAGTTGAACGCAGGATCATGGCCGGTTTTCCGGTCATGAACGTGATGACCCATGTCGACCCGGTTGAGCCGGTCAAGCCTGCGGGGCGGTATCCCTGAAGCTCGGCCGCTGCATGAGGCGGTCGTAGTGTTCTGACAGATGCGGCTGCAAGCGCCGCCAGTCGAGCTCCGGAAAACGAAAATCCAGATAACCCAGGGCGCAACCGGCTGCAATGTCGGCCAGGCTGAAATGCTCGCCCATGCACCAGTTGTTCATGCCGATATCTGCGCTCAGACAGGCAAGCCCCGCGTGGATCTTGCCCAATTGGCGCTCGATCCATTGCGGGTCCTGATGTTCGAGCGGCCGCTTGCGTTCCAGAAAGATCAGCACGGCCGCATCGCAAATGCCATCGGCCAGGGCTTCAAACCGCTTGACTGCGATTCGGGCGCGCGGGTCGGTCGGGATCAGGTGGCCAACCGGGCTGACGCTGTCCAGGTATTCGACGATGACCCGCGAGTCGAACAGGGGCTTGCCGTCTTCAAGCACCCATACCGGCACCATGCCCAAGGGATTGTAGTCCGGGACATGGGTGGTCGATTCCCAGGGGTTGTCGAGCACCAGGTCGAAGTCGATGCGCTTTTCGATGGCGACGATGCGGGCCTTGCGGGCAAATGGGCTGGTCAACGAGGCAATAAGCCTCATTTTCTGTAAACCGGCGGGCTTCTTGCTGTTCGGCATCAGGCTTGCACCGCCGCCAGGGTATGGGGCCAGGCGGCAGCGAATCGGCGCAGGGTCTCTTCGCGGCCGAGAATGGCCAGGGTGGCGTCGATGGACGGCGTGTGTGCCGTGCCGAACAGGACCAGACGCAGCGGAATGCCGATCTGGCCCATTTTCAGTCCGTGCGATTTGGCGGTGTCCTTGAACAGCTGACTCAGTGCGCTGGCCTCCCAGGTCGCGCTACCCAGTTCGGCCCGGAGCTGTTCAAAGGCGGGGAGGGCGGCCACCTCCAGTTTGGCTTGCAGTTCCTCGACGCTCGCCAGTGTTTGGCGATAGAAAATATGCACCGCATCAGCCAGTTCTTCCACGGTGGTGACGCGTTCCTTCAGCAAGCCCATCAGGCTGACGAGATCCGGACCGCTGGCGGTATCGACGCCTTGTTTGGCCAGGAATGGCTGGACCAGTTCAGCGAGACGGTCGTTTTCGGCTTCCTTGAGGTATTGCTGATTGAGCCAGGCCAGCTTTTCTTGGTTGAAGCGGCCCGGCGCGTGGCTGACCCCGGCCAGATCAAACCAGTCGATAAACTCATCACGGGAAAACTTCTCGGCGTCGCCATGGCCCCAGCCGAGCCGAGCCAGGTAATTCATCAGCGCCTCGGGCAGATAACCGTCTTCCTGATATTGCAGCACCGATACCGCGCCATGGCGTTTCGACAAGCGCTCGCCGTCATGGCCCAGGATCATCGGTACGTGGGCGTAATACGGCACCGGGGCGCCCAAGGCCTGCAGGATGTTGATCTGCCGTGGCGTATTGTTGACGTGGTCATCGCCCCGGATGACATGGGTGATGCCCATGTCCCAGTCGTCGATCACCACCCCGAAGTTGTAGGTCGGCACCCCGTCGCCGCGCATGATCACCAGATCGTCCAGTTCGCTGTTGGCCACGGTAATGGGGCCCTTGATCAAATCGTTGAAGGTGACTTCACCGATGACCGGGGTCTTGAACCGGATCACAGGCGTCACGTCTGCCGGTGGCGGCGGCAGAGTTTTGCCAGCCTCGGGCCGCCAACGGCCGTCATAGCGCGGCTTCTCGCCACTCGCGCGCTGCGCCTCGCGCATGACGTCCAGTTCTTCCTTGCTGGCGTAGCAGTAATAGGCCTTGCCCTCTGCTATCAACTGGTCGGCGATGGCCTTGTAGCGCTCCAGACGCTCCATCTGATAAAACGGGCCTTCATCCCAATCGATACCCAGCCACTTCATGCCGTCGAGAATCGCCTGGACCGAGGCCTGGGTCGACCGTTCCTGATCGGTATCTTCAATCCGCAACACAAACTGGCCGCCATGTTTGCGGGCATAAGCCCAGGAAAACAAGGCCGTGCGGGCGCCGCCAATATGCAGATAACCGGTGGGGGAAGGAGCGAATCGAGTGCGGATCATGAGAGCGGATTTCTTTGCCAAAGACCGGATTTTACTGGAAGCAGGGCGTTCCGGAAAAAGGCTTTGACCGGATTGTTTCGCCTCATTAAAATGCGCGGCTCCCGGGCGGTTAGCTCAGTGGTAGAGCACTTCCTTCACACGGAAGGGGTCACAGGTTCGAACCCCGTACCGCCCACCAGACAAAAGCCCCG
>JBBIJC010000063.1:0-14187 GCA_037446165.1 Hydrogenophilales bacterium
ACGCCCGCTATGCCTGTCCCGACCTTAAATCCGCCATGCTGGACGGCCGCGCCAACTACTGGCTGCCGGTCGACCAGTACATCGGCGGCATCGAACACGCCATCCTGCACCTGCTCTACGCCCGCTTCTTCCACAAGCTGATGCGGGACGAGGGGTTGGTAAGTACTGACGAGCCATTCGCCAACCTGCTGACGCAAGGCATGGTGATCGCCGAGACCTATTACCGCGACCTGGGCGAGGGCAAGAAGCTGTGGCTCAACCCGGCCGATGTCGAGACCGTCGACGGTGTGCATGTCCTGAAGGCCGACGGCAAGCCGGTCATCGCCGGCGGCACCGAGAAGATGTCGAAGTCGAAGAACAACGGCGTCGATCCGCAGGCCATCATCGACCAGTACGGCGCCGACACCGCCCGCCTGTTCATGATGTTCGCCGCGCCGCCGGAACAGAGCCTGGAATGGAGCGACGCCGGCGTCGAGGGCGCGCACCGCTTCCTCAAGCGCCTGTGGAAGATGGTCCATGACCACTTGCAAGGCGGCGAGGTGAGCGCCTACTCTGGCGACGAGCTCAACGAGGCGCAGGCCGGCTTCCGCCGCCAGCTGCACCAGACCATCGCCAAGGTCACCGACGACATCGAGCGCCGCAAGCAGTTCAACACCGCCATCGCCGCGATCATGGAACTGATGAACGCCATGGCCAAAGTGGAAGGTGAGGACTCGCTCACGCGCAGCCTCAAGCAGGAAGCCATGGAGGCCATCGTGCTGATGCTGGCGCCGATCGTGCCGCATATCTGCCGCATCCTGATCAAGGCGCTCAGGCCGGGTGCCTGCCTGGTCGGCTCGCCCTGGCCGACAGTGGACGAATCCGCCCTGGTGCAGAACGAGATCGAGCTGATGCTGCAGGTCAACGGCAAGCTGCGCGGCAAGCTCAAGGTGGCCGCCGACGCAGCCAAGGACGCCATCGAGGCGACCGCCCTGGCCAGTGCCGAAGCGCAGAAGCACATGGAAGGCAAACCGGCCAAGAAGGTGGTGGTGGTGCCCGGCCGCCTGGTCAACATCGTGGTTTGAGGAGAACGACATGCGGAGAGCGACGTTGAAGGCGATGGCGGTTCTGGGTCTGGCCCTGCTCTCTGGCTGCGGCTTTGCCTTGCGCGGCCCGGTCGTGCTGCCGTTCACCAGTGCCTATGTGGACGCTGCGCCGGGCAGCACCCTGGGTGCCATGCTGAGCAAGCAGCTGAAACAGCAAGCCAAACTGGCCAGCCAGCGGGACAAGGCCGATGTGGTCATAAAACTCAGCGATGAAAAACAGAGCAAGGACATTCTGACCTTGTCCAGTACCGGTACGGTGCAGGAATACCGGCTGACCGCAAAAGTCACCGTCGCGGCCAGCAGTGCCGCCGGGGCAGAGGTGTTGCCGCCCGCCTCCCTGCAGCAAGTGCGTGATTATTCGTACAACCCCAACCTGGCGCTGGCTTCGGATGCAATGGAGTCCTCCCTGCGCCGCGACATGAACCAGGAGCTGTTTCAGCAGATCCAGCGCCGCCTGGTCTTCATCCACAAGCCATGAAGGTTCGGTCGGAACAGTTGCCCGGCGCGCTGGCCAAAGGGCTGGCCACGGTCTACGCCATCTGCGGCGACGAGCCCCTGCTGACCGATGAAGCCGCCGCGCTGGTGCGCGAGGCGGCGCGCAAGGCCGGGGTGTCCGAGCGGCAGTCGTTCCAGGTTGAAACCGGTTTCAACTGGGGGGCGTGGGTCGCCAGTTTCGATTCGCTGTCCCTGTTTTCCTCCCGTCAGCTGATCGAGTTGCGCCTGCCGACCGGCAAGGCCGGCGTCGAAGGCGGCAAGACTCTCGAAGCCTGGTTCAACCAGCCACCGCCCGACACCATCCTGATGCTTTTGCTGCCGCGCGCCGACAAGGCCATGCAGGCGACCAAGTGGTACAGCGCACTGGAAAAGGCCGGCCTCGCGGTCCACATCACGCCGCCGACCCCGGACCAGTTGCCGGCCTGGATCGGCGCCCGGCTGGCCCGGCATGGCCTGAAGGCGGATCGGGAAACCCTGGCCTTCCTGGGCAGCCGGGTCGAAGGCAATTTATTGGCAGCACATCAGGAGATCGAGAAGCTGGCCCTGTTGCTGCCGCCCGGCGAATTGAGCCTGGAAGAGGCCCGCAATGCGGTCACCGACGTGGCCCGCTACGATGCGAGCGACCTGCCGGAGGCCTTCCTGAAAGGCGATGCGGTGCGTTACTGTCGTATCATCGACGGACTGGAAGCCGAAGGCGAGACGCCGATCCTGGCGTTGTGGCTGATCAGCCAGGAACTGCGCACCCTGTACCGCCTGTCAAACGGCGTACAGGCCGGCGAGCCCCTGCCGGCGCTGATGCGGGAAAACCGGGTCTGGGACAGTCGCCAGCCGCTGGTGGCGCGGGCGCTCAAGCAGATCAAGGCGGCCGACCTGAGTTCGGCCCTGCTGGCAGCCGCGCGCATCGACCGGGCCAGCAAGGGCCTGCTGCGGGAAAACGGCTGGGTGATGCTGAAACAACTGGGTCTGGGCCTGATGGGCAAGACCGCTCTGGATGATGGATTGAATTATGGATATTAAACAGTACATGCAAACCGTCGGCCGCCAGGCCCGTGCCGCCTCACGCGCCATGGCCGCCGCCGACACCAATCAAAAAAATGCGGCATTACTTGCCATTGCCGCTGCTATTGAGCGTGATGATGAGAAGCTTCGTCATGCAAACCACTTGGATATGGAAGCAGCGCAGCAACAAGGCTTGGAGGCGGCGTTGTTGGATCGGCTTTTCCTTTCAGAAAAAGGTGTTAGAGGTATGGCAGAGGGATTGCGCCAGATCGCCACGCTGGCCGACCCGGTCGGCGAGATCACCGACCTGAAATACCGCCCGTCCGGCATCCAGGTCGGCAAGATGCGGGTGCCGCTCGGCGTCATCGGCATCATCTACGAAGCTCGGCCGAACGTGACCGCCGATGCCGCCGGCCTGTGCCTGAAATCGGGCAACGCCGCCATCCTGCGCGGCGGCTCCGAGGCCATCCGCTCCAACCAGGCCATCGCCGCCTGCGTCAAGGAAGGTCTGGCCAAGGCCGGCCTGCCCGACACCGCGGTGCAGGTGATCGAGACCACCGACCGCGCCGCGGTGGCCGAGTTGATCACCCTGCGGGACTACATCGACGTCATCGTGCCGCGCGGCGGCAAGGGCTTGATCGAACGTCTGATCAACGAATCCAAGGTGCCGATGATCAAGCACCTGCACGGCAACTGCCATGTCTACCTGGACGACGAGGCCGACGTCGGCAAGACGGTGAAGATCGTGGAGAACGCCAAGACCCAGCGCTACGGCACCTGCAACACCACTGAATCGCTGTTGGTGGCACGCAGCCGGGCCGCCGAACTGCTGCCCGACATCGGCCGGATGCTGGCCACCCATGCAGTCGAGATGCGCTGCTGCGCTGAGACGATGGCCATCCTGAAGGCCGCCGGCGTCGATGCCGCGCTGCTCAAGGAGGCGACCGAGGCCGACTGGTACGAGGAGTTCCTGGCGCCGATCATCGCGATCAAGGTGGTCGACGGCCTGGACAATGCCATCGAGCACATCAACAGCCACGGCTCGCAGCACACCGACGCCATCGTCACCGAGAACTACAGCCACGCCCGCCGCTTCCTGCGCGAAGTCGACTCGGCCAGCGTCATGGTCAACGCCTCGACCCGCTTCGCCGACGGTTTTGAGTATGGCCTGGGCGCCGAGATCGGCATCTCCACCGACAAGATCCACGCCCGCGGCCCGGTCGGACTGGAAGGCCTGACCAGCCAGAAATACGTGGTCCTGGGCGACGGCCACGTCCGGGACTGAGTTGCAACAGCCTTTCGGCCTGTTGGGCGGCACCTTCGACCCGATCCACTACGGCCATCTGCGTTTGGCCGAGGAACTGGCGGAGGCCCTGGGCCTGGAAACGGTGCGCTTCCTGCCTACCGGCACGCCGCCGCACCGCGTCCAGCCGGTCGCCTCGGCCATCGACCGGCTGGCGATGGTGAAGCTGGCCACCGCCGGCAATCCCCGTTTCATCGTGGACGAGCATGAGGCCCGCAAAACCTCACCCTGTTACATGGTGGATACCCTGTCCGCCCTGCGCGCCGAAGTCGGCGACCAGACGCCCATCGTCCTGTTCATGGGCGCCGACGCCTTCGCCGGTCTGGAGACCTGGCATGCCTGGCGCCGTCTGTTCGATCTGGCCCATATTGCCGTAGCCCACCGCCCGGGTGACGGGGGCGCGCACTGGCAGGCGCGCTTGCCGGCCGAGCTGCTTGGCGAATTCGCGGCCCGGCACACGCCGGACTCGGGTATCCTGCGCGCCTTGCCGGCTGGCCGGATATTCCTGAATACCATTACCCAGCTGGATATTTCTGCAAGCCGCATCCGGGGACTATTCGCGGCCGGGCTGGAGCCCCGCTACCTTCAGCCGGATGCCGTGCTGGACTACATCAATCAGAATCGTCTGTACCGTTGAAGGATCTTAATGAACGCCGCTGAAATTTCCCAAATCGCCGTAAAGGCCCTGGAAGACATGAAGGGCAAGGACATCACCGTCCTGCAGGTCGGCCACCTCACCCAGTTGTTCGAAACCATGATCATCGCCACCGGGGATTCCAGCCGGCACGTCGCCTCATTGGCCGACAACGTGCGGGAAAAGATCAAGGAGGCCGGCGGCGAAGTCCTCGGCACCGAGGGCGGCAAGGGATCGGAATGGGTCCTGGTCGATGCGGTCGACGTGATCATCCACGTCATGCATCCGACCGCGCGCATGCATTACAACCTGGAAGAGCTCTGGGGTACGGCGGCCAAGGCCCGGACCGCCGTCTGATTTACTGGAAGAAACCCTTGGACAGCAGTTCCATGGTGAGCAGCCGGTAGGCGTGCGCACCGGTCGAGTCCGGGGCGTAGGCGAAGATGTCCATACCGTGCGCCGGGCTCTCGGCCAGCGCGGGGTCATCGGGGATATGGTTGTCGCACAGGCTGCCGCTATATCGCTGCTTGAGCGTGGCCAGGGCGTCCCGGCTCTGGGTCTTGTTTTCGTCGTAGCGGGTCAGGACCACGCGCCGTTCGATCCGCCGCTTGATCTGCTGTTCCAGCACCCGCAACGCCATATCGAGCCGGCTCAGGCCCTGCATGGCCAGGAAATCCGGCGTCACCGGCACCAGCACCCGGTCGGCCGCCAGCAAGGCGTTCAGCGATAACACCCCCAAAGACGGCGCACAATCGAGCAGAATGGGATTGTCCTCCCAGGCCAGACCGCGCTCCAGGCCGGCCCGCAGCTTGCCGGCCACCCCGGGCGTGCTGCCCATCATGGCGTCGATCTTGGACAGGTCCGGATGGCCGGGGACCAGACGTGCGCCGGAACGCACCGTGCGCAGCAAATCCTTCAGCGGCGTGCCCAGGCGGTAGAAGGCGGATGCGCAGACGTCGCCCGGCAGGTTGCGCACACCCATCGCCAGACTGACGTGGGCCTGGGGATCCAGGTCGATGATGATCGGGCGGCGTTCCAGCATGGCCAGTGCGGCCGCGATGTTGAGCGTGGTGGTGGTCTTGCCGACGCCGCCCTTTTGATTGAATACCGCAATCACAGCCATGTTCGTTCAGGCCCGAGAAGATCCGGCACACGGCCCGGAGTTGATCAAGGTGGATGTCATGTCGTGTCGAAGACTGGAAAGCGGAGTGGAATGTAGCATAGGGTCCGTCACCTGGCGTGGCAATAGATCGCGAAAAAAGGAGTCGGCCGGTAAGCCGGGTTCTGTCGTGGACAGCCATTCATCTGGGACGACGGTCGCCCGTCGCCTCGTGCAGCCTACCCGCAGGCTCGGCGGGCCGCCTCAACGCCTGCCTATTTGGCTTTGCTCCGGGTGGGGTTTAACGTGCCATTCCTGTTGCCAGGAACGCGGTGAGCTCTTACCTGACCCGCCTTTCGGCGGACCCGACCTTCCTTGCGGAAGTTCGCGCCTTTTAGCTCCGGCATGACGCGGCAAGCCGCATGAGCCTTCACTGAAAGGTGCTATCGCACCTTTTCAACCTTACCTGATCCAACCTTGCGATTGGCCATCGGCGGTATGTTTTCTGTGCCACTTTCCGTCGCCTCGCGGCGCCCAGGCGTTACCTGGCACCCTGCCCTGTGGAGCCCGGACTTTCCTCTGCCCTCGCTACGCTCGGGCAGCGGCTGTCTAGCCAACTCCGTGTCGGAGTTTACACGATGGACAGGCCGCCCGCGCTGTTATCGGTCTTGAACGGGTCGCCGCCCTTGAGCTTGAGCATCAGGCGCAGGTCGTTGGGCGAGTCGGCGTAGCGCAGGGCGACTTCAGCCTCGATCTGGCCGGAGACACAGAGATCGAACAGCGACTGGTCGAAGGTCTGCATGCCGAGGTCGCGCGACTTGGCCATGATCGGCTTGATCTCGTGCACCTCGCCCTTGTGCACCAGGTCGGCGATCAACGGCGTACAGATCATGACTTCGACCGCCGGTATACGACCGCCCCCGATCTTGGGTATCAGGCGCTGGGAGATGATCGCCTTCAGGTTCAGCGACAGGTCCATCAGCAACTGCTGGCGCCGGTCCGCCGGGAAAAAATTGATGATCCGGTCCAGCGCCTGGTTGGCGTTGTTGGCGTGCAGGGTGGCGAGGCAGAGGTGGCCGGTTTCGGCGAAGGCGATGCCGTAATCCATGCCGTCGCGTTCGCGGATCTCGCCGATCAGGATCACGTCCGGCGCCTGGCGCAGGGTGTTCTTCAAAGCGGCAAACCAGTTGTCGGTGTCGACCCCGACCTCGCGCTGCATGATCAGGCAGCCGGCATGCGGGTGGACGTATTCGATCGGGTCCTCGATGGTGATGATGTGGCCGCGCGAGTTGTGGTTGCGATAGCCGATCATCGCCGCCAGGCTGGTCGACTTGCCGGAGCCGGTGGCGCCGACCATCAGCACCAGGCCGCGCTTTTCCATCACGATCTGGTTCAACGACTGAGGCAGGTTGAGGCTTTCCAGGGTGGGAATCTCCATGGTGATGACCCGCGCCACCAGGCCCACCGCACCGCGCTGGACGAAGGCGTTCATCCGGAACCGGCCGGTCCCTGCCAGGCTGAGCGCGAAGTTGCATTCCTTGGTCTCGCGGAATTCGCCGCGCTGCTTTTCGTTCATCACCGCGGAGACGATCTCCTCGGCTTGTTCCCGGCTGATCGGCTTGCTGCCGACCGGGGTCATCTCGCCGTGAATCTTGAACGCGGGCGCCGCGCCGACCGTAATGAACAGATCGGAGCCGTCCTTTTCCAGGAGCAACTTGAGCAGATCGACGACATATTTGAAGTAAGGGCTTTCGTCTTGCTGGGCCATGTCAGGACTCCACTATTTTCCAGTTTACGTTTTCCCCGGCACGCACGGGGATCAGGCTGCCTGCGCCAAAATCCAGACGCTGGGGCATTGCCCAGGCCTCGCGTAGCAGGGTGAGGGTGGTCTTGTTTCGGGGTAGGCCATAGAAGTCCGGACCGTGGCAGCTGGCGAAGCCTTCCAGTTTATCCAGCGCCCCGGCCGCCTCGAAGACCTCGGCATAGAGCTCGATGCCTGCCCCGGCGGTGTAGATTCCGGCACAGCCGCAACCGCCTTCCTTGGCCGACTGGGCGTGCGGCGCGCTGTCGGTGCCGAGGAAGAACTTCGGATTGCCGGAGATCGCCGCCTCGACCAGGGCCTGGCTGTGCGGCTCGCGCTTGAGCACCGGCAGGCAGTAGAAATGCGGACGGATTCCGCCCTTGAACATGGCATTGCGGTTGTACAGCAGATGGTGGGCGGTCAGCGTGCCGGCCACGTTGGCGCCGGCCTGCCGAACGAACTCGATGCCCTGCCGGGTGGTGATGTGCTCCAGCACCAGCTTCAGCGCGGGGAACCGGTCGAGCAGCGGGACCAGCACGGTGTCGATGAACACGGCCTCGCGGTCGAACACATCGACCGCGGGGTCGGTCACCTCGCCATGCACCAGCAGGGGCAGGCCCTGCGCCGCCATGGCCTCGATGGCCGGCCAGGCCTTCTCGACACTGCTCACGCCAAAGTCGGAATTGGTGGTCGCCCCGGCCGGGTAATACTTCACGGCGTGAACGAAGTTGCTCGCGCGAGCCCTGGCCACTTCCTCCGCCGACGTGTTGTCTGTGAGATAGAGCGTCATCAGCGGCTCGAACGCCATTCCGGCAGGCAACACCGCCAGAATGCGGTCGCGATAGGCCGCCGCCTCGGCCACGGTGCGCACCGGCGGCTTCAGGTTGGGCATGACGATGGCGCGGCCGAAGCGGCGCGCGGTATCGGGCAGCACGGCGGCCAGCGCTTCACCGTCGCGCAGATGCAGGTGCCAGTCGTCGGGGCGGGTGATGGTCAGGGTATCAGTCATTTTTCGGCGCTGTTTTCAGTTCCTGGGCCAAATCATACAGCGCATTTTTCTTTGCGCCGGTAATCCGTGCCGCGACCCTAGCCGCCTGGCTGGGCGAGAGATCGTCGAGCAGGATGGCCAATACCCGCCTGGCCTCTTCCATGCCGGCATCGTGCTCCGCAGGCCGGCCGTCCACCACCAGGACAAACTCGCCCCGCTGCCGGTTCTCGTCGCCGCTCAGCCAGTCCAGGGCCTCATGCAACCGGCAGGCGTGGAATTCCTCGAAGCGCTTGGTCAGTTCGCGGGCGATCAGCAACTGTCGCGCCCCGCCCAGCACCGCCGTCATGTCGGCCACGGTTTCCAGCAGCCGGTGCGGCGATTCGTAGAAAACAGTCGGCCATTCGAAATCGGCCAGCGCTTCGAGTTCGCGCCGACGGTCGCCCGCCTTGTGCGGCAGAAAGCCGTAGAACTGCCAGTGGCCAGCTTCCAGGCCGGCTACTGAAAGGGTCGTGGCGACGGCGCTTGGGCCGGGCAGCGGCACCACCGGAATATTGGCCTCGCGCGCCGCCCGGGCCAGGACCGCACCGGGATCACTGATGCCCGGCGTGCCGGCATCGCTGACCAGCGCGATGCTCCGGCCTTCGCGCAGCCGCTCCAGCAGCGCCGCCGACGCGGCCTGCTCATTGTGTTCCCGGTAGGAAAACAGTTTGGCGTCGATGCCGTAGGCCGAGAGCAGACCGGCACTGACCCGGGTATCCTCGGCGGCAACCAGATCGACCGTCTTGAGGATGTCGAGCGCCCGCAGCGTGATGTCGCGCAGATTGCCGATCGGCGTGGCGACGATGTAGAGCGTACCGGGCACGGCGCGGAATTCGCTGGGTTGCATGAATCGGTTTCCGGGTTTAGTTTGCGCACAGTTTAACAAGGGAGGCGCCATGGAGCGCGGCAAAGCGGCCGAAGACGCGGCGGCAACCTATCTGGCCGGGCAGGGCCTGCGTCTGGTCGAACGCAACTGGCGCTGCAAGGGCGGTGAGATCGACCTGATCATGCGCGACGGCAAGGTCCTGGTCTTCGTCGAGGTGCGGGCGCGCGGCAGCAGCCGTTTTGGCGGCGCCGGCGCCAGCATCACCGGCCTCAAGCAGGCCAGGCTCATTCACGCCGCCCGGCTTTACCTGTCCGCGCTGGGCGCGCCGCCGGCCTGCCGTTTCGACGCTGTCCTGCTCGACGGCGCAAAGCTGTCCTGGATCAGGGATGCTTTCCAGGCGGCCGATTAGCCCTCGGCTATAATCAATCGCCCCGTACGAGTAGACCATGAACCTCGCCGAACACGCCCAACAACACTTTATCGACAGCGCCCAGATCATTCAGGCGGCGGCCGAACCGCTGGCCGAACCGATCGCCCGTGCCGCCGAACGGATGGTTCAGGCACTGCTGACCGATGGCAAGATCCTGGCCTGCGGTCACGGCGGCTCGTCGGCTGATGCCCATCTGTTCGTCTCGGCCATGGTCAACCGTCACGAACGGGAACGTCCTGGCCTGGCCGCAGTCTCATTGACCAGCGCGTCGGCCACGGCGACGTCGATCAGCAACGATTGCGACTATGGCTTGGTGTTTGCCCGCCAGGTATCGGCCTTGGGCATGGCGGGGGATATCCTGCTGGCCATTTCCACCAGCGGCTATTCGCGCAATGTACTGGAGGCGGTAAGCACGGCCCATGAGAAGGAAATGACTGTGATTGCCTTGACCGGCCGCGACGGCGGCGATCTGGCCGAAATCCTGCACGAGGAAGACGTGCTGATTTGTGTGCCGGCGGAAACCACCGCCCGCATACGGGAAGTCCACCTGCTGGCCATTCACAGCCTGTGCGACTGTATCGACAATCTATTATTGGGAACTTGAACATGCGCCAAACTCTACCCGTTCTGCTGTTGAGCCTGCTTGCCCTTTCCACCCTGTCCGGCTGCGGCGCGGTCCTGGTCACCGGAGCCGCCACCGGCGCGATGATGGCCGACGACCGCCGCACCAGTGCGACCTATGTCATGGACCAGGAGATCGAACTCAAGGCCACCAACCGGCTGAGGGAAATGAAGCTGAACGACACCTATGCCAGTTTCACCAGCTTCAACCGGCGGATGCTGATTACCGGACAGGCGCCAAATGACACGATCAGGGCCAGCGTTACCGATATGGCCCGTGCCGTACCCAATGTGCGCGATGTGGACAACGAGATGACCCTAGGCGCCCCCCAGGGCCTGTCCACCCATAGCAACGACGCGCTGATCACGACCAAGGTCAAGGGCCGCTTTGTCGATAACAAGCAGTTCGACTTCAATCAGGTGAAGGTCGTGACCGAAAACGGCGTGGTTTATCTCATGGGGCTGGTGAAACATGCCGAGGGCGATGCCGCGGCAAATATTGCTGCCGCCACCTCCGGCGTCAGCCGCGTGGTCAAGGTCTACGAATACATCGACTGATGAAGTACGCCGACCTGCGCGACTTCATCCGCCAGCTCGAAGCGCGCGGCGAACTGAAACGCATCGCGGTCGAGGTCGACCCCCACCTGGAAATGACCGAGATCGGCGACCGCGTGCTGCGCGCCGGCGGTCCTGCGCTGCTGTTCGAAAAGCCGAAGGGCCATTCGATTCCGGTGCTGGCCAATCTGTTCGGCACGGTGAAGCGTGTTGCCCTCGGCATGGGCGAGGAAGACCCGAAACGCCTGCGCGAGATCGGCCAGCTGCTGGCCTACCTGAAGGAACCGGAACCGCCCAAGGGCCTCCGTGACGCCTGGGAGAAGTGGCCGGTGCTGAAGCAGGTGCTCAACATGGCGCCGAAGGAAATCCGCTCACCGGCCTGCCAGGACCTCGTCTGGGAAGGCAAGGATGTCGACCTGTCGCGCCTGCCGATCCAGACCTGCTGGCCGGGCGACGCCGGGCCGCTCATCACCTGGGGCCTGGTCATCACCAAGGGCACGCGCAAGCCGCGCCAGAACCTGGGCATCTACCGCCAGCAGGTGATCGGCCCGAACAAACTCATCATGCGCTGGCTGGCGCATCGCGGCGGCGCGCTCGACTTTCGCGATTTCCAGCAGACCAACCCGGGCCAGCCGTTCCCGCTCTGCGTCGCGCTCGGCGCCGACCCGGCCACCATCCTCGGCGCGGTCACGCCGGTGCCGGATTCGCTGTCCGAATACCAGTTCGCCGGCCTGCTGCGCGGCGCCAAGACCGAAGTGGCCAAAGCGCTGGGCAGTAGCCTGAACGTGCCGGCCTCGGCCGAGATCGTCCTGGAGGGCGTGATCCATCCGGGCGAGACCGCGCTCGAAGGCCCGTTCGGCGACCACACCGGCTACTACAACGAGCAGGAGACCTTCCCGGTCTTCACGGTCGAGCGCATCACCATGCGCCGCGACCCGATCTACCACAGCACCTACACCGGCAAGCCGCCGGACGAACCGGCCGTGCTGGGCGAGGCGCTGAACGAGGTGTTCGTGCCGCTGTTGCAGAAGCAGTTCCCGGAGATCACCGATTTCTACCTGCCGCCCGAGGGCTGCAGCTACCGCCTGGCCGTGGTCAGCATGAAGAAGCAGTATCCCGGCCACAGCAAGCGGGTGATGTTCGGGGTCTGGTCCTTCCTGCGCCAGTTCATGTACACCAAGTTCATCATCGTCACCGACGACGACGTCAACGTGCGCGACTGGAAGGAAGTGGTCTGGGCCCTGACCACCCGGGTCGACCCGGCGCGCGATGCCCTGATCGTCGAGAACACCCCGATCGACTATCTCGATTTCGCCAGCCCGGTCTCAGGCCTGGGCTCCAAGCTGGGCATCGACGCCACCAACAAGTGGCCGGGCGAGACCCGCCGCGAATGGGGCACGCCGATTGCCATGGATGCGGCCGTGAAGGCACGGGTCGATAAACTCTGGCCACTGTTCCAACTATGACGCGATGATCGACCTGGATCAGCTGAAGCGGTTTTCGCCGCTCGATGCCCTGACCGGCAATGGCCTGCGCCAGGTCTCCGAAGCCATGACCGTGCGCAAGCTTGAGCCCGGGGCCCGGCTGTTCAACAAGGGCGACCGTGACAAATTGGTCTATTTCCTGCTCGACGGCACCGTCACCCTCCGCTCCGAGCCCACGAGTCTGCCGGTATTCATCAAGGCCGACACCGATGCTGCCTTGGTCCCCCTGTCGCGCCTGAAGCCCAGGCGCTATACCGCCGTGGCGGCGACAGTGGCCAATGTCGCCATCATCGACGAGGACGCGCTCGACAACCTGCTGACCGCGGACCAGACCACGGCCTACGAAGTCAGCGAGATTCCGGGTGAAGATCCGGAATGGATGTTCCGGCTGGTCTGCAGCCCGGCGTTTGCCAAGGTACCCTCCGACAAATTCGCCACCCTGTTCAGCCACCTGCAAGCCATCGATACCCGAGACGGCGAGATCATCATCCGGCAAGGGGAAATGGGCGATTTTTACTACATCATCCGGCGCGGCCAGGCTCAGGTATTGCGCTCGCTGGATGGCGACAAACCGATCAAGGTCGCTGAACTGGGGGTCGGTGATGCCTTTGGCGAAGAGGCTCTGCTGTCCGGCGAGGTCCGCAATGCAACGGTGGTGATGGTTGGAGACGGCCAGCTCATGCGTTTGTCTCAGACCGATTTCAATACCCTGCTCAGGCCGGCGCTGACCCATCGGATCGACGCGTCGACCGCCGCTTCCATGATCGGCAACGGCGCCCGCTTCCTCGATGTGCGCGGCCCTTCCGAGTTCCGCCAATACAGCCTGCCCAAGAGCGTCAATATGCCGCTGTGCTTTTTGCGCGAGCTTTCCGGCCAGTTGGATCAGAAGCGTCCCTACATCACGATCTGCGAGACCGGCCGTCGGGCGACCGCGGCCGCCTTCCTGCTCAATCAGCGCGGGTTCAACGTCCACGTTCTGGACGGCGGCCTGAACGCCATCAAGCCGGGCACCTGAGCCGTCCGCGAATTAGCCGTTTTCCAAATCCGATATAGTTGATTACAATGGTCGGGTATTATTACCCAATCAGGAGTACAACACATGTCAGCCGAACTGTATGCCGCCGCTCTGGCCGGCGATGCCCCGCTGGTCAGCCAACTGCTGGCCGCCGGCGCAAACCCCGACTGGGCCAATGAAGACGGCGCGACCGCACTCATGGCCGCCGCCCACAACGGCCACCTCGATGCCGTCCAGGCCTTGCTGAATGCCAGCGCAACCGTCGACGCCACCGACGCCAACGGCTGGACCGCGCTGTTCAAATCAGTCTACAACCATGAGCTGGACACTGGGTTTGCCCCGATAGCCCAGGCCCTTATTCAGGCCGGCGCGAACGTCAACGCCACCATCCACTTCGGCATCACGCCGCTGATGCTTGCGGCGGGCGGCGGCGAAGGCGCGGTCTGTGCCGTGCTGCTGGAGGCGGGCGCCGATCCCAAGGCCATAAACGAGGCCGGCCGCACCGCGCTGCAGATGGCCAAGGAGCGGCACTGGGTCGATGTCATCAATCTGCTGCATGAGGCCACCGGCTATGTCCCGGAAACTGAAGGCTCCTGCTCCACCGGCCAGCGCGCCCCCAGCGACGCCCAGGTGGTGAGTTTCATGAAGCGCCCGATGCACTGAGAAAGCGGCACTCCTGTCTGGACGGGAGTGCCTTCAGAGCGGTTCCGCGCTGTACACCACAGTCATGGTATGGGCTTCGCCTGCGGCTACCGACACCACGTTGTCCACCGCGTTGCCGCTTTCCACGCAGACCATCTCGCGCCAGCCACC
>JBBIJC010000064.1:0-13987 GCA_037446165.1 Hydrogenophilales bacterium
TTTCTAGGCCTCGACTTCGGCACCACTGGCGCGCGTGCCTGCATCATCGCCGAGAGCGGGGAGATCGAGGAGTTCACCCGGCTGAACTTTGGCCGGCTCGAGGGTTTCGAAATAGCTGCCAGCTGGCGCGAAGCTTTGTTCGACTTGCTGGCTGGCCTATCAATCGGGCTTCGCAAACGACTGTCGGCCATCGCAGTTGACGGCACTTCGGCGACCGTCCTGCCTTGCGACGATGAGTTGAATCCGACTCATCTGCCATTGCTCTACAACGATGCTCGTGCACGGCGCGAGGCTGAAACAATCGCACGGGTTGCCGGCAACAGTCACCCCGCTGCCTCCCCTAGTTCAGGGCTGGCAAAGTCGCTATGGTTACGGCAACGCCTCGCAACCAATCGCCCTCCACTGTTTCTCAATCAGGCTGACTGGCTGACCGGGCTGCTTTCGGGCCGTCCCGGGATATCCGATTATCACAATGCGCTGAAGATGGGTTTTGAGCCGAGTCAATCTTCCTGGCCTAACTGGGTCGCTCAGTTGATTGATCTTGCCGCCATGCCCTCTGTGGTGATGCCAGGTACCCCAATCGGTCTACTCTCCAGTTCACATGCACGAGTGTTGAACATCCAGCACGATTGTCTGATCCGTGCCGGCACTACCGACAGCATTGCCGCATTTCTGGCCGCGGGTATAAGCCAGCCTGGTGAAGCGGTGACCTCACTCGGCACGACGCTGGTTCTGAAGCAGATTTCGGAAAGACGGATAGATGACGCGAGGCTCGGCATTTATAGCCATTGGTTTGGCCATTTATGGCTGGCTGGCGGCGCATCCAACGCTGGCGGCGGCGTCTTGCGCCAGTATTTCAACGATCAGCAGCTGAACGAGCTTTCCAGGCAGATCGATCCAAACTCGGACAGCGGTCTCAACTTCTATCCTCTGCCTAGTCCCGGCGAAAGGTTTCCTATCAACGATCCTGATTTGATACCGCGTCTGACACCCAGGCCAAAGAATCCGGCTCATTTTCTGCATGGCATGCTGGAGGGCTTGGCGTCTATCGAAGCTCTTGGCTACGCAAAACTGGCTGAATTGGGCGCCACTCCGCTCACTCGGGTAGTATCTAGCGGCGGCGGCGCAAGCAATCCTGTCTACTCCCGAATCCGAGAGCGCCGGTTGCGGGTGCCGGTCAGCATCGCGCCACACCAGGAGGCGGCCCATGGAAGCGCACTCCTGGCGCGGGATGGTCCTCGTCTGTTTCCGGGAGTGAGTCATGACTGAAATCGGCCTTATCGTCGAAACCGATTTGCCATTTGCTTGGGAAATCAGCGCGTCGAGTCCTGTCAATGAACAAGGCAACCGCTTGCTGCTGCGGGTGGTCAATCTGCTCGATCACCATGATCCCGAGCAGAGCAAGAATAACGAGCGACTCGAGGCCAAGCTCGATCTGATGCTGCATTGGTTGGGAAGTCAGCTTTACGGAGAGTCCGGTCAGCAGCGAATGACCCATTTACGACTTGGCCGCGACCTGATCGAGTGGAATGACAAGGACGTAACTGCAGACACCGGCAAAATCGTCATGAAGATTGGCATTCATCCTGAGATTTGCGGCCCGTTGCGACTGACTGGACAGATAATTGAAAACGTCAACGGCTGTATTCAGGTACAACCTAACTTTCCTGACGAGGCCCTAGAGGATGCGTGGAGCCAATGGCTGTTTCGTCTCCATCGGCGGGCTGTTCAGGAAGCCCGCTTCAAATCCGAATCAGCCTGATGCGGTAACTTACTCCGCCTTCTTCTCCAGAATCGCATCGTTGATCTTGACCCCGGCCTTTGCCTTGGCATATGCCAGATACGCCTTAAGCTCCTCTTTCATGACGATGCCAGACATGTCGTGCTGCAACTGAGCTTGACGGACGGAATCCGGGGCAACTGTAGTGACCTTGATGACCCGGTACAACCGGTAGCCATCCGGCGTCTCGACACCGACGAAAGTCGACAATTTGCTGACAGCTGCCGCAAAAACTGCCTTGATGCCCTCTGACGGCAGATTCAAAGGCTGCATGCGCGAAACCATCATAGGGGCACCGAATCCCGCAACGGCCTGCCCTGACTGAGCCAGTTTCAATGCTTGCTGTCCAGCCGCGACCGCCTTGGCATGAGCGGCTTGCATGGTTAGCTGCGCACGAATCTCCGTTGCCACCTCAGTCAGAGGCCTGGTACCAGAGGGTTTATGCTCCAGCACGTGAACCGACACCAGCGTATTCGGCGCAACCTCGACCGCCTCGGTGTTCTGATGCTTCTCCAGGGAGTCCTGGCTCAACATGGCATCCATCAGGTCAGACTTGGCCAGAAACGCGGGGCTCGCATGATCGCGGCTAATCCAGCCGCTCTCTTGAACATTAAGGTGAAATTGCTTGGCAGCGGGGTCCAGACTATCGGACTGCTCATACACCATATTGCTGAATTTCTCGGCAGCCTCGGCGAATTTGCGTTCAGCTTCCTGATGCGCCAATTGCATCACGATGCCGGGCTTGACCGAGGCAAACGAGGCCGATTTTCCAGGGGTAATGCCATCCAAACGGATGATGTGATAACCGTATTCGGTTTCAACCGGTCCGCGCAGTTCACCAACCTTCATGCCGAATACCGCATCAGCAAAAGGCTTGACCATCGTGTCCCGGGTAAAGCTGCCAAGGTCGCCGCCCTGTGCAGCCGAGCCTGGATCGGCAGAGTTCTGCTTCGCCAATTCGGCAAACTTGCCGGGGTTGGCCTGCAATTCCTGCAAGAGCTTCTCCGCCTTGGTTTTTGCAGCGGCTTTATCAGCAGCCGACATGGTGCTGTCGGCCTTGATCAAGATATGGCTGGCGTGACGTTGTTCGGGCTCGCTGAATTTTGCCTTGTTGGCATCGTAAAACTGCTGGGCGGCCTGGTCGCTGATCTCGATGCCCGAGCGAATCGAATCCGCTGAAAGTACAAGGTATTGGACCCGGACCTGCTCGGGAATCGCGTAATCCTGTTTGTGCGCGTTGTAATAGGCTTCAACCGCCTTGTCATCAATAGCAATCGAATTGGCATATGCATTGCTTTTGAACACAGCCTCATTGACTTCTCGTTGCTGCACCAACAGGCTGGCAACTTGGGCAACACTCGCGGCCGGCATAATGGCGCCTTGGCCATAACCAAGTTGCACTTGCTGGGCCATGGAGTCCTGCTGAACCATCCGGGCCAGATCCTGCTTGGTCAGGCCCTGTTTGCCGAGCCAACTCTGGAAGCGCTCTTCTGAATACGCACCGTTTTCCTGAAAAATAGGCGCACTCTGAATCATGGCTTCCAATTCACCAGCGGGAACAATCAGACCATTTGAACTGCCGACATAGCTCATCAGGCGTCCATCGACAATCTGGTCGAGGACCTGCTTGCGAAAATCCTTGTTCTCGATGTCGACCTTGGCATGAGTCCGTTCCTGCAATGCGTCGCGCTGTGTTTGCAAGGCCTTGAAAAATTCATGCTGGCCAATCTCATCTTTGCCGACACTGGCAACAGCCGGCGCTCTACCATCACCTTTGAAATATGAATCGATGCCCCATAGAGCAAATGGGATGGTTATAAGCGCAAGAATCAGTTTTGCAATCCAGCCCTGGGCACGTTCGCGTATTGCTTCTAACATGGCATTCCGTTCCGAAATTGACATCAAAAAGGCGAACCTTGGTTCGCCTTTGGGTATAGCTGGCGGAGTGGACGGGACTCGAACCCGCGACCCCCGGCGTGACAGGCCGGTATTCTAACCAACTGAACTACCACTCCTGAAGACTTCTTGGTGGGTGCTGCCGGGGTCGAACCGACGACATTCGCCTTGTAAGGGCGACGCTCTACCAACTGAGCTAAGCACCCAGGAAGCTTTTTAGTTTACCGCATCCTTCAGGCCCTTGCCAGCACGGAACTTCGGTACTTTGGCAGCCTTGATCTTGATATCGGCTCCGGTTCGAGGGTTCCGACCGATGCGAGCTGCGCGTTCCCCAAGGTAGAAGGAGCCGAAGCCAGCCAATGTCACCATGTCGCCGTTCTTCAAGGCATTCTTGATGGCATCCATAGCGCCATCCAGTGCGCGGCCAGCCGCAGCCTTGGAAATATCTGCTGACGTGGCAATGGCGTCGATCAATTCAGATTTGTTCATAAAATCACTTTTAGATGCTGGTATTCTACGGTGGAAATCCTGGCCGGATTTTAAAGCAACCGCTAACAATGAGGATCGAGCGCAGGTTATGCGCTCGATCCCTATCAATGCTTGATGACTGCGGGGGCCTCTTCAGGCTTTGCCACGGCCGCTGCTGCTTCCTGGGCTTCCTCGGTCAAAGGTTGCGGTTTGCTCTCAAGGGCAAAATCGAGAACCTGTTCAATCCACTTCACGGGCAGGATATCCAGGCGGTTCTTGATGTTGTCTGGAATATCGACCAGATCCTTGACGTTGCCTTCAGGAATCAGCACGGTCTTGATCCCGCCCCGATGGGCCGCCAGTAGTTTTTCCTTCAGTCCGCCGATAGGCAGAACTTCACCACGCAACGTGATCTCGCCAGTCATGGCGACATCGCAACGCACTGGGATGCCGGTGAAGACCGAGACCATTGCTGTGGTCAGGGCAATGCCAGCAGAAGGGCCATCTTTGGGCGTAGCCCCTTCAGGCAGGTGGATATGCATGTCGTTCTTCTCGAACTTATCGCCAGCGATGCCCAACTGACGTGCCCTGCTGCGCACCACGGTCCGCGCTGCCTCGATCGATTCCTTCATCACGTCGCCCAGTTGACCGGTGCGGATGATTGCGCCCTTGCCGGACATGATGGTGGCCTCAATGGTCAGCAATTCGCCGCCGACTTCGGTCCAAGCCAGGCCAGTAACCTGACCAACCTGATTGTTCATCTCGGCTAGACCGTAGGTATAACGCCGCACGCCCAGATATTTGTCCAGATTCTTGGGCGTCACGTTAATCTTGCCGCGCACCTTCTTCAGGGTGTGGGCGGTGACGGCCTTGCGACAGATCTTGGCAATCTCTCGCTCCAGGCTACGTACTCCGGCTTCCCGGGTGAAATAGCGGACGATATCGCGCAAGGCAGTGTCGCTTACCGACAGTTCGCCTTCGGCCAGACCATTGGTCTGCATCTGTTTGGGCAGCAGATAGCGGGTGGCGATGTTGATCTTTTCGTCCTCGGTGTAACCCGCCAGGCGAATGACCTCCATCCGGTCGAGCAGCGGTGCCGGAATATTCAGGTTGTTGGCGGTAGCCACGAACATCACATCGGACAGGTCGAATTCGACCTCGACGTAATGATCCTGGAAGGTGTGGTTCTGTTCCGGATCGAGCACTTCCAGCAGGGCTGACGACGGATCGCCGCGGAAGTCCTGGCCCAACTTGTCGACTTCGTCGAGCAGGAACATCGGGTTGCGTACCCCAACCTTGGTCATGCTTTGCAGAATCTTGCCCGGCAATGAACCGATGTAGGTACGACGGTGGCCGCGGATCTCGGCTTCATCGCGCACGCCGCCCAGAGCCATGCGCACATATTTGCGGTTAGTGGCGCGGGCGATGGACTGGCCGAGCGAAGTCTTGCCCACACCAGGCGGTCCGACCAGACACAGGATCGGCGCCTTGAGCTTGTCGACGCGTTGCTGCACGGCGAGGTATTCGACGATGCGCTCCTTGACCTTCTCCAGGCCATAATGGTCCTGATCGAGAATTTCCCCGGCCTTGGCCAGATCCTTGCTGACCTTGGTCTTTTTCTTCCAGGGCAAACCAACCAGCGTGTCGATGTAGGTGCGAACCACAGTCGCTTCGGCCGACATGGGCGACATCATGCGCAGCTTCTTCAATTCGGCTTCAGCCTTCTTGCTTGCTTCCTTGGACATGTGAGCCGCCTTGATCCGCTTGTCCAGTTCATCCAGCTCGGCGCCCTCTTCAATCTCACCCAACTCCTTCTGGATTGCCTTGACCTGCTCATTCAGATAGTACTCGCGCTGGCTCTTTTCCATCTGGCGTTTGACCCGACCTCGGATTCGCTTTTCGACCTGAAGAATATCGATCTCGGTCTCGAGAAAGCCCATTAGGTGATCCAGACGCCCCTTGAGTTCAAAAATTTCCAGAATGGCCTGCTTCTGCTCCAACTTGAGTGGCAGGTGGGCGGCGATGGTGTCGGCCATCCGACCAGCATCGTCAATACCCGCCAGCGAGGCCAGAATCTCGGGCGGAATCTTCTTGTTCAGTTTGACGTAGTTGTCGAACTGGGTGATCAGAGCACGGCGCATGGCCTCCAGCTCACTGCCCAATTCGAGGTTTTCCTCGATCGGCTCGGCGTGGCCGGTGAAATGAGTCTGCTCGTCAATGAACTCGGTGACCCGGACCCGCTGGGTGCCTTCGACCAACACCTTGACCGTGCCATCGGGCAGCTTGAGCATCTGCAGGATGCTGGCAACCGTACCGACTTCGTACAGGTCGTCGAACGTCGGTTCGTCCTTGGCGGCGGATTTCTGTGCCACCAGCAGGATTTGCTTGCCCGCTTCCATGGCATTTTCGAGCGCCTTGATCGACTTCGGACGTCCGACAAACAGCGGGATGACCATGTGAGGAAAAACCACCACGTCCCGCAAGGGCAGCAGAGGCAGATTGACAGGGGTGGTGAATTGCACGTTTGAGCTCATGATCTCACTCTGGCGAACGCCATGTTACTAATGAAGGCTATATTACGGCGCCGGGTGATATTTCAACCCGGCGCTGACTAGGGTTTTAACCCGCCTGAACCGATTGCTTGGACTGGTCGGAATACATGAGCAAGGGCTTGCCTTCGCCCATGATCGCCTTCTCGTCCAGCACCACTTTCTGCAGGTCTTTCAGGCTGGGCAGATCAAACATGATATCCAGCAGGGAATGCTCAATGATCGAACGCAGGCCGCGCGCGCCGGTCTTGCGCTTGATGGCGGCTTTGGAGATGGCCAACAACGCTTCCTCCCGAAACTCCAGTTCCACCCCTTCCATCTTGAATAGTTTCTGGAACTGTTTGACCAGGGCATTCTTGGGTTCTGTGAGAATCTGGGTCAGCGCTTTTTCGTCCAGCTCTTCGAGGGTCGCGATAACCGGCAGACGGCCGACAAACTCGGGAATCAGGCCAAACTTGATCAAGTCTTCCGGCTCGACCATCTTGAACACTTCGCCGACGTCTTTGCGGTTGTCCTTGCTCTTCACCTCGGCGCCGAAACCGATGCCTGATTTCTCGGTGCGGTTACGGATCACCTTCTCCAGACCGCTGAATGCACCGCCAACGATGAACAGGATGTTGGTGGTGTCGACCTGAATGTATTCCTGGTTGGGATGCTTGCGGCCACCCTGGGGCGGAATCGAGGCCGTGGTGCCTTCGATCAGTTTGAGCAGGGCCTGCTGGACACCCTCGCCCGACACGTCGCGGGTGATGGATGGATTGTCCGACTTGCGCGAAATCTTGTCGATTTCGTCGATGTAAACGATGCCATGCTTGGCCTTTTCCACATCGTAATCGCATTTCTGCAACAGCTTCTGGATGATGTTCTCAACGTCCTCACCGACATAACCGGCCTCGGTCAGGGTCGTGGCATCGGCCATGACGAAAGGCACGTTAAGCAGACGGGCCAGGGTCTGGGCCAGCAGGGTCTTGCCGGAACCGGTCGGACCAATCAGCAGGATGTTGCTCTTGGACAGTTCGACGTCGTCGTCCTTGCCCAGGCTGGGGTAACGCAGGCGCTTGTAGTGGTTGTAGACCGCGACGGCCAGGGCACGCTTGGCCTTGATCTGGCCAATCACGTACTGGTCCAGGGTATCGCGAATTACCATCGGCGTAGGCAGATGGTCGGCCTCATCCTTGCCACCGGCGGCGTTCTGAACTTCCTCTCGGATGATGTCGTTGCAGAGTTCCACGCACTCGTCGCAGATGAAGACCGATGGGCCGGCGATCAGCTTGCGTACTTCGTGCTGGCTCTTGCCGCAGAAGGAGCAGTAAAGAAGTTTCTCTGTTTCTTGCTTGTCAGCCATATTGCCGTCCCAAATACCCGAATATTTCAGTCAAGTTTATACAGCATCATCGCGTTTGGCCAGCACCTTGTCGACGATACCGTAGTTGACCGCATCGTCGGCGCTCAAGAAATAGTCGCGGTCGGTATCGCGTTCGATCACTTCAAGCGGCTGGCCGGTGTGTTTGGCCATCAGGCCGTTCAATTTTTCACGCAAGTATAGAATTTCCTTGGCATGAATCTCGATATCCGAGGCCTGGCCCTGGAAACCGCCTAGCGGCTGATGGATCATCACACGGGAATTGGGCAGGCAGAAACGCTTGCCCTTGGCCCCAGCACCGAGCAGAAAAGCCCCCATGCTGGCAGCCTGGCCCAGACAAAGCGTCGACACATCCGGCTTGATGAATTGCATCGTGTCATAGATGCTCATCCCGGCCGTGACCGAGCCGCCAGGGGAGTTGATGTAGAAATAGATGTCCTTGTCGGGATTTTCCGATTCCAGGAACAGGAACTGGGCCACCACCAGATTGGCGGTCGCATCGTTGACCGGGCCAACCAGGAAGACCACGCGCTCCTTGAGCAGGCGGGAATAGATGTCGTAGGACCGTTCCCCGCGACCGCTCTGCTCGACCACCATCGGGATGTATCCCAGCATGGAAGGCTCGGGCATCGTGGAATTGAATTGCTTGCTGAACATCAGGCTTTCCCCATGAGTTGTTCAAGAGTGGTGGGCTCGTCGGTGACCTGAGCACGCTCCAGAATCATATCGACCACGTTATCTTCGACAACCATGGCCTTGGCCTCCTGCAGCCGTGTCTTGTCCTGATAATACCACGCCACCACCTCGGCCGGATTCTCGTAACTTTGAGCGAATTCGTCGACCAGCTGGCGTACCTTCGCCTCGTCAGGCTGGACATTGTTGGCCGCCGCATAGCTATTCAGCATCAGGCTGATCGATACCCGACGCCGGGCCTGGGCATCGAACACCTCGTCGCTCATCCGGATATCCTGTTCCTTCATGCCACGCGCCTTCAGATCGGACACGGCGCGCTCCAGCATGCTCTGACGCTCCATGGCCACCAGGCCCTTGGGAACATCGAACTGGGTCACGGACAGCATGCCATCCAGCACCTGCTCCTTGACCTTGCCGTGAATCCGGCGCTTGGCCTCGCGGCGCAGGTTTTCGGCCACTTCTTCGCGCAATTTGGCGACGCCGCCTTCGTGGATCCCCAGGAACTTGGCAAAATCCTCGTCGACTTCCGGCAGATGCGCTTCATGGACCGATTTCACAGTAGCCGAGAAGGTGGCTGTCTTGCCGGCCAGTTCCTTGGCGAAATAATCAGCCGGAAAGGTCACGTCAAAGGTCTTGCTTTCGCCGGCCTTCATCCCGGTCAGACTGCCTTCGAATTCAGGCAGGGTACGGCCTTCGCCCAGAACCAGAGGGAAGTCCTTGGCCTCGCCGCCCTGAAATGGCTGCCCGTCGATCGTGCCGGTGTAATCGATATGCACCCGGTCGCCATTATGAGAAGCGCGGTCAACGTTATGGAAATGAATGCGCTGTTTGCGCAGGACATCCAGGGTACGGTCGACATCGGCATCACTGACCTCGACAACCGGCCGCATGACCTTGATCTGGCTGACATCGCCAACACTTATGGCCGGGAAAACCTCGAAGGTAGCGGTAAAGGCGTCAGCGCCCGCCGGTGCAAACTGAGGATAGCCCGCCACATCGAGCTTGTTGGCCTGTATCGCCTCTGCGAAACGGCCCTGCAGCGCATCACCCATCACTTCGTTGCGCACCTCCGCGCCATAGCGCGAAGCCACCATTTTCTGGGGCGCCTTGCCTGGACGAAAACCGTCCAGTTTCACGTTCCTCGCCAGTTTTTGCAGGCGCTTGCCGATTTCGGTCTCGATCTCGGCCGGATTCAGGCTGAGGGTGACGCGACGTTCAAGACCTTCCAGGGTTTCTACAGTTACAGACATCTCGGTTCCTTGTTGGATTGCTAAACTCTGGTGCGAAAGGGGGGACTCGAACCCCCACGCCGTGAGGCGCTGGAACCTAAATCCAGTGCGTCTACCAATTCCGCCACTTTCGCTAAAACGACGGAGTGTAATATAGCGTCTCTCAACTGTCAGCCGCTCTGCACTAGCCTGCACCGTTAGCCTCCTGAATCTGCCATGACCAATCAAAACATCAACCTGATCAACACCGGGCATTATGAAAACTTCCCGGTCGCCTCCGTCTTCCTGCCCCGTCGCCTACGGGCCCCGGTCCGGACCATCTACGCCTTCGCCCGCGCCGCCGATGACATCGCCGATGAGGGCAATTTCACACCGGCCGAACGCTTGGCCGAACTGCAACGGTTCCGTAGCAATTTGCATGCCTTGGAGCGCGGAGAATTGCCGGATGACCCCATCTTCAGGGCATTGGCACGAACCATTAAGGACTACGGCCTGCCCTATTCCCCATTCCACGACTTGCTCGACGCGTTCAGCCAGGACGTCATCAAGACGCGATACGCCAATTTCGGTGAAGTCGTGGCGTATTGTCGGAAATCCGCCAATCCGATTGGCCGCCTGCTGCTGATGCTCTATTGCGACAACGATCAGAAACATCAGGCCTGGTCAGACGGCGTCTGCTCCGCACTGCAGCTGATCAACTTTCTGCAGGATGTCGCCGTGGATTACAAAAAGGGGCGCATCTACCTGCCGCAGGATGAAATGGCCAAATTCGGCATCAGCGAACGGCAGATTGCGGAAGGCCGGGTTGACGCACTCTGGCAACAATTCATGAAGACCCAGATCGAACGGACCCGGCGCATGCTGGTGGCCGGTGCCCCCCTGGGCCTGGCTCTGCGGGGCCGGATCGGCCTGGAGATGCGGCTCATCATCCTGGGTGGCAGCCGGATCCTGGAAAAACTCCATGACAGCCGCGGTGACATGTTCACGCAGCGTCCGGCGCTTGGCCTGACCGACTGGTTCTACATGCTGCGCGGCGCGCTCTGGCCGGCGAAGAAAAGGGCCTCCACCGGAGGCGGCTGCGGCAGTTGCAGCTCAGGCACAGGATGTAGCCGGTGACCCCTCAGCAATACTGCCAGGACAAGGCGGCTTCCAGCGGGTCCAGCTTCTATTACAGCTTCCTGTTTCTGCCCAGGCCGCGGCGTGAGGCCATCACCGCTTTCTACGCCTTCTGCCGGGAAGTCGATGACGTGGTCGATGAATGCCGGGAACCGCAGGTGGCGCAAGCCAAGCTCGATTGGTGGCGCGCGGAACTGGACCGGCTTTATGCAGGCCAACCCAGTCATCCGGTCAGCCGGGCCCTGGCACCGGCGATCACCTGTTTCCCCATCGCGCGCGAGCAACTGGAAGAGATCATCGACGGCATGGCCATGGATCTCGATCAAACCCGCTATCCCGATTACAAGGCCCTGCGCCTCTATTGCCACCGGGTAGCCGGCATCGTCGGCGAGGTGGCAGCGGGCATCTTCGGCGCGACCGCGCGCGACACCATGAAGTACGCCGCCCAACTCGGCCTCGCCTTCCAGCTCACCAACATCATCCGCGATGTGGGCGAGGACGCCCGCCGGGGACGGATCTACCTGCCGATGGACGAACTTGAGGCGCATGGCGTCAGTGAATCGGACATCCTGCAAGGCAACGGATCCCCTGCCTTCCTGAAGCTGATCGAGTTTCAGTACCAGCGCGCTGTCGCCGCCTACGATCAGGCCTTTGCACTGCTGCCCAATGCCGATCGCAAGGCCCAGCGGCCAGGACTGATCATGGCGGCGATCTACCGTACCCTACTGGACGAGATCCGTAGCGACGGTTTCCCGGTGCTGCGCGCCCGGATCAGCCTGCCGTCATCCAGAAAACTCTGGCTCGCGGCCAAAACATGGCTGACCGCCTGACTTCAAGAATCACGATCATCGGGGGTGGCTGGGCGGGATTGGCCACTGCCGTGACGCTGGCCGCGGCTGGCCTGCGCGTCGATCTGTTCGAGTCGGCCAAGCAGTTGGGTGGCCGCTCCCGCAGCGTGGACTGGGACGGCCTGGCCATCGACAACGGCCAGCATCTGATGGCCGGCGCCTACCGGCAGACCTTTGCCTTGATGAGCCAGCTGGGCACGCTCCATTTGCTGGAAAGGCGGCTGCTCGACTTGCGTGGCCCCGGCTTCCGATTGACGCTGCCTAGACTCCCCGCGCCCCTGCATCTCGCAGCGGGCCTGATCAGCGCACAGGGCTTGAGCCTGAGCGACAAGTGGGCCGCCGTGCGCTTCATGCAGGCCCTGAAAGGCAGGCATTTCCGGCTTGATTGCGACATTCCGGCCAGCACGCTGCTGGCCACATACCGGCAACCCCGGCGCGTGATCGATCGCCTGTGGGAGCCGATCTGCGTTGCCGCCCTCAACACGCCTCTGGCCATGGCCTCCGCTCAAGTATTCTGCAATGTCCTGCGCGACAGTCTGGCCGGTGCGCGCGAGGACAGCGATTTTCTCTTCAACCGGAGCGCAATGGGCCGCCTGCTGCCCGAAGCGGCACAAGGTTATCTGGCCGAACGGGGCAGCACAGTCCGGCTATCCAGCCGGGTTGATGGCGTGCGTCCGGAGCAAGGCCGATTCATGCTGGACGGACCGGAGCTTGTGGCCGAGCAGGTTGTGATTGCCACCCATCCCTCCCAGGTCCCTGCCCTGCTGGCCGGTTTCCCAGCCGCGGCATCCCTGGCCAGCGCGCTGCGGCAATTCACCTGGCAGCCCATCTTCACCCTCTATCTGCGCTTTGCCGTGGCCATCGAATTCCCGTACCCCATGCTGGCCCTCGACCATGGCGCGGCGTTCTGGGCCTTCGAGCGCAACGATCTGATACCGGGCCTGGTCGCCATTGTCGCCAGCGCGGAGGGACCGCATCTGCAGCAGTCTCCGGAATCGCTGCGGGATGAACTGCTTGAGAAACTGGCGGTCGCGCTCGGTCCCTTGCCGCCGCTGACGGCCTGGAAAACCATCATCGAGAAACGCGCCACCTACGCCTGCACGCCCAATCTGCAGCGTCCGGCAAACGCCACTCCCGTCCCCGGCCTGTACCTGGCCGGCGACTACACGGCCGGCGATTACCCCGCAACGCTCGAAGGCGCGGTACTAAGCGGCGTAAAATGCGCCCGACTGATCCTGGAACGAACATGAACGACACCACCATAGCAAACGACACCCTGAAAGATCGGGTCATCTTGGTCACCGGCGCCGGCCAGGGCATCGGCCGCGCCGCCGCCAGACTCTTTGCCGCCCATGGCGCCACCGTCGTTCTGCTGGGCCGGAGCACGGCCAAACTGGAAAAAGTCTACGACGAGATCATCGCCGCACACGGCCCCATGCCCGCCATCTTCCCGATGGACCTGGAGAAGGCGGCCGATCAGGATTTCGAGACCCTGGCCCAGACCATCGGCTATCAACTGCGACGTCTCGATGGCGTCCTGCATTGCGCGGTCAATTTCGCGCGGCCCAGTCCGCTCGGATTGCAAACCGTGGAGCAATGGCAAGCCCTGTTCAAGGTCAATGCGACCGCCCCATTCGCCATCAACCGGGCCTGCCAGCCCTTGCTCAGCACCGCACCGGACGCCTCGGTCATCCTGATCGGCGAAAGTCACGGTCACGACCCGAAAGCCTACTGGGGCGGATTCGCCGCTTCCAAGGCCGCGCTGGCGGCCTACTTCCAGGTTCAGGCCCAGGAATGGGACGAGTTGGGCAACCTGAGGCTCAACCTGGTCATTCCCGGCCCGATCAATTCACCCCAACGGATGCTGAGCCATCCAGGCGAAACCAAGGACGCCCTGCCGCAGCCGGAAGATCTGGCGATCGAGCTGTTGCGGTTGATGGGGCCGGCTGGCCGGGACAGTCGGGGCCAGACCATTATCTTCAATCGGACCTAGTACATTTTTACAATCCCTGAGGGATTCCTTCCCATCCGCCCAAGTAAACTGC
>JBBIJC010000065.1:0-7900 GCA_037446165.1 Hydrogenophilales bacterium
ACTGTTACCTTGATGTTGGCGGTGACATCGGTGTGCAGACCGAGAACGACCTCGTACTCGCCGACGGTCTTGAACGGGCCTTCGGGCAGACGCACTTCAGCCTTGCTGACATCGAAGCCCTGGGCGTTGAGCGCGTCGGCGATGTCGACGTTGCCCACGGAGCCGAACAGGCGGCCATCGACGCCGGCCTTCTGGGCGACGGTGAGGGCGAAGCCTTCCAGCTTGCCGGCACGGACCTGGGCGGCGGCCAGCTTCTCGCCGGCGATGCGTTCCAGATCAGCCTTCTTCTCTTCGAAGGCGGCGCGGTTGGCGGGGGTGGCGCGCTTGGCCATGCCCTGGGGAATCAGGTAGTTGCGGGCGAAGCCGTCCTTGACCTTGACCACGTCGCCGAGGTTGCCCAGGTTGGCAACCTTGTCCATCAGAATGATTTCCATGGTCGTCTCCTTATTCGTGCAGGTCGGTGTAATGCAGCAGGGCCAGGAAGCGGGCGCGCTTGATGGCGACGCCGAGCTGACGCTGGTAGTGGGCCTTGGTGCCGGTGATGCGGCTGGGGATGATCTTGCCGTTTTCGCTGACGAAATCCTTCAGGACGTCGATGTCCTTGTAGTCGATTTCCTTGACCTTTTCAGCGGTGAAGCGGCAGAACTTCTTGCGCCGGAACAGGGCGTTGCCTGCGGGCTTGCGGTTCTTGTCCATCGGTTTGCGACGAAAGAAAGCCATTTGTTGCTCCTTAAATCAATTCGTATTCGGTTACATGCACTATGGGCCACGGGTCGCGGGCGCCTTTACGTTCCAGAAAGCCGATCAGCCTGATCTGCGTTCCCGCCGGGACATTGGCGAGTGCCTGGGCGGGCTTGCCGAAGGCCAGGGCCTCCAGTTCACATTCCACCCGGCGCGGCCGGTTTGCCTCGGTTTGCTCGGAAGCGTGCCTCAGTCTCAGTTGCAGGCTGGGCAGGCCGCCGGGGGTGTGACGCAGGCCATCGCTGGTAACGATGAGGCCCTCGATCTCGACCCGGTTGCGCTCCAAGCTCAGGCTGCAGCGGCTTCGGCCGGTGCAGCTTCGGCTTGCGTCTGCGGGACCAGCAGGTTGCGGGCCTTCTCTTCCTTCATCATCGGCGAAGGCGTGGTGACGGCCTCGTCGCGCTTGATGGTCAGGTGGCGCAGGATGGCGTCGTTGAAGCGGAAGCCGTGCTCCAGTTCGTCCATGGTGGCCTGGTCGCACTCGATGTTCATCAGGATGTAGTGGGCCTTGTGGACCTTCTGGATGATGTAGGCCAGCTGACGGCGGCCCCAGTCTTCCAGGCGGTGGACTTGACCGCCGTTGCCGGTGATCAGGGTGCGATAGCGCTCGATCATGGCGGGCACTTGTTCGCTCTGGTCCGGATGGACGATGAAAACGATCTCGTAATGTCGCATTGACACTCCTTTTGGGTTGAAGCCCCCCGAACGGGCGGTGGGGCAAGGGATTCCAGTCGGAACGACCGGAGAAAGCGCGCGATTATGTCAGTAAATCAGGGGGATGGCAATTACGCCGGTGCCTCGCCCATGATCGGCCGCATCGCGGTGAGCAGATTGGCGAACAGGCTGGGATGCTGTTTTTCCTGTTCGGCCAGCAGCAATTTCATCTGGTAGCGCTGCATGGGCTTGGCGAAGCAGGCCGGGCAGTTTTCGCTGATGACCGGCAGCCCGGCATTGGCGGCGAAGTCGCGGGTCTGCCGTTCGCGGGCATAGATCAGGGGGCGAATCACGCGCAGGTCGCCGGCGTCGATCAGGTAATGGGCCTGCATGGTGCGCAGCTTGCCGCCGAAGAAGGCGGACATCATGAAGGTCTCGGCCAGGTCGTCCAGATGCTGGGCCAGGGCCAGCACGGTGCAGCCTTGCTCGCGCGCCACCCGGTACAGGATGCCGCGTCGCATCCGGGAGCAATAGGCGCAGAAGGAGTCGCCGCGCAGGTTGGCCTCGGCCTGCTCGACGATGGGCTGGCTCTCGTAGAAGTACGGTACGCCCAGTTCGGCCATGTAGGCCTTCAGCGGCGAGGGATCGAACTCGGGCGATTGCGGGTCGACGGTGCAGGCGGCCAGTTCGAACTTGACCGGCGCCTTGTGTTGCAGATGGAGCAGGACGTGGAGCAGCGACAGACTGTCCTTGCCGCCGGACAGGCCGAGCAGGACGCGGTCGCCATCGCGGATCATCCTGTAGTCGCCAATGGCCTTGCCGGCGGCGGTGATCAGGGACCTGGACGGCTTGACAGGCGAGATCATGTCGTCATTCCCGCGAAGGCGGGAATCCAGTCGAAAGGGCTAGGTTCCCGCCTTCGCGGGAACGACGATATCTCATGTGTGTGCCTGAACCTTACGGCAACACCTTGCTCAGGCTGCCCAGGAACTTCTCCGGCGGCTCGTAGCCGACCACGCGGGCGGACGCCTGTTCCTTGCCGGACTGGTCGAAGAAGATGATGCCCGGCGGGCCGAACAGGCTGAAGCGCTTGAGCAGGGCCTTGTCGTCGTCGGTGTTGCCGGTGACGTCGACCTGGAGCAGCGTCACATCCTTGAGCCGGGCCTGAATGCGGGGATCGGAGAAGGTGTTGTGTTCGAATTCCTTGCACGACACGCACCAGTCGGCATAGAAATCCAGCATCGCCGGCCGGCCGGCGGCGGCCTTCACGGCGGCGTCCAGTTCGGCCACGTTCCTGACTCTCTGAAAATTCAGCCTGGCTTCGGTCTGCGCCGCCGAGGCCGTGCCGCCCTTGAAGATGGACAGCGGTTGCAGCGGGTCGCGGCTGCCGCCCAGTGCGCCCAGCAGCAGGGAAACGCCGGCGACCAGGGTGATGATGCCGATGCCTTTCCAGAACCGGTGCCAGCCGCCGGCGTCGCTGGCCAGCGGGTCCATGGCGCGCAGGTAGACGCCGGAGATGATCAGCAGCGCGGCCCAGACCAGCATCTGCATCAGGTCGGGAATCAGGGGCGAGATCAGCCAGACGGCGACGCCGAGCAGGAGCACGCCGAAGAATTTTTTCACCGCCTCCATCCAGCCGCCGGCACGGGGCAGCAAGGCACCGGCCGACAGGCCGACCAGCAGGAGCGGTACGCCCATGCCCAGCGCTAGCGAGAACAGGGCGATGCCGCCCAGCACCACGTCGCCGCTCTGGCCGATGTAGAGCAACGCTCCAGCCAGCGGCGCGGCGACGCAGGGGCCGACGATCAGGGCGGACAGGGCGCCCATGATGAATACCCCGGTCAGCTTGCCGCCCTGTTGCTTGTTGCTGGCCTCGGTGAAGCGGCTTTGCAGGAAGCTGGGCAATTGCAGTTCGTAGAAGCCGAACATGGAGAAGGCCAGGGCGACGAAGATGGCGGCGCCCGTGCCCAGAGCCCAGGGGTTTTGCAGGGCGTTGGAGATCAGGGTGCCGGACATGCCCGCCGCGACGCCGGCCAGGGCATAGGTGATGGCCATGCCGAGGACGTAGGCCAGGGAGAGCATGAAGCCGCGGCCCTTGGTCACCCGATGGCCCTGGCCGACGATGATGCCGGACAGGATGGGAATCATCGGGAAGACGCAGGGGGTCAGCGACAGGAGCAGGCCGGCGCCGAAGAAGCCGGCGATGATCAGCCAGAAATTGCCGCCCTTGAGCAGGCTGGCGATCTTGCCGCTGTCCGAAGTGTCCTGGACGGGTGCGGCTGCCACGGCTTGCGGCGCGGGCATGACCGCCACCGGCGCTGTCGGTGGCGTGATGGGTTCCAACTTGACCGGCGATTCAGTCTTTTTCGCGGCTTTGGGTCTTTCCGGTTCTGCTGCCGCTTTGGCGGCGGTCGGCAGATCGAACTGAAGCTTGGTCTCGATCGGCGGGAAGCAGATGCCGAACTGTCCGGCACAGCCCTGGTAGCTTGCGGTCAGGGTGAAGTGCTGGCCGGGTTTGCTGGCTTCGACCGGGATGCGAACCTTGAAGTCGCCCGGGTAGATTTCCTCGCGGCCGACGATGTCGTCCTGCTTGATCTTGCCGGGCGGGAAATCGGGCTTGCCCAGTTTGACCGGGTCGGCGGCGAACTTGATCTTGTCGCGATAGAGGTAATAACCATCGGCCACCCGGAATTGGGCTTCGATGGTTTTCGCATCGACCATGTGCGCGGTGTAGCGGAAGGCCTGTTCGGGCTCCAGCAGGTCGCTCTCGGCTGCCTTCAGGATGGGCGAGGCCAGGATGAGCAGCGAAAGCAAAATAAAGCGGATCATGAATTCTCCAACGTCTCGGCGGCCACCCAGGCCAGATACTCGGGCAAGCCATGTGTTATGTCGATCGCCACCAGTTCGGGCAGTTCGTAGGGATGGTGTTCCCTGATGAAGCGTTCGACCCGGCCATAGTTATCGGCGCGCGTCTTGATAATGACCGGAATCTCCCCATCTTCGTTCAACGCACCCTGCCAGCGGTAGAACGACTGGCATGGTGCGAGGACGTTCACGCATGCAGCCAGGCGCGCCTCCACCAACAGGCGGGCCAGTGTCCGGGCTGCGTCCTGATCGGGTAAAGTGGTAAGCACGAGTATCGCCGGAGGCGTTTGCATGATTCGATTTGTGGCCGGTTTGTGGCCGATTATAGCGTTGGCCTTCCCGCTGCTGGAACTGGCGGGAATCATCACCGTCTGGCATCAGATCGGGGCCTGGACGCTGCTCCTGTTGCTGGCTTCGGTCTTTGCCGGGTCTTCGCTGATCGCCGCCGAGCGGCAGGCCTTCATGCCGCGCATGGCCAGCGTCATGGCCGGCGGGGCCAATCCCTTTGCCGCCCTGAAAGGCAGCGGCCTGCGTTTTCTGGCCGGGGCGCTGCTGATCTTTCCCGGCTTCATCAGCGATGGCATCGCCCTGATCCTGTTGCTGTGGGCGCAGACCCATCCTGCGCCAACGACCACGCACTGGGCGGCCAACGACACCGATCATGATGCTGGCGTAGAGCGAGACACTGGGGCAAAGCCGGGAGGCGGCGTGATCGAAGGCGAATTCAAACGGATGGATTAGCCCGGTCCAGGTGCGCCTTGAGGTGGCGCAAGGCCACCAGCAGCGCGGCCGAGGCCGGAATGGCCAGCAAAACGCCAAAGAATCCGAACAGCTGGCCGAAGGCCATCAGGGCGAAGATGACCGCCACCGGGTGCAATCCGACCCGCTCGCCGACCAGCCGCGGCGTGATCACCATGCCCTCCAGCAATTGGCCGGCGCCGAACACCGCCCACACCGGCAGCAGGGAAACCAGGTCGCCGTGCTGGCCCAGGCCGGCAATGGTGCCGAGCAAAACGCCCACGGTAACGCCAAGATAAGGCACGAAGACCAGGATGCCGGCGATCATGCCCACCGCCAGGGCGTAGTCCAGCCCGACCAGCCAGAGCCCCAGGCTGTAGAACAGCGCCATGATGACGATGACTGAAATCTGGCCGCGCACGAATTCCGACAGGACCGCGTCGATCTCCCGGGCAATGCCGGTGACCGAGGGCCGCAGCGTGGCCGGAATCAGGTCGGCAAGCGCAGCCATCATCCGGTCCCAGTCGCGCAGCAGATAAAAGGTCACCACCGGAATCAGCACCAGGTTGGCGAGGATGCCGAGCAGGGCGAGGCCCTGGTTGCCCACCGCCGGCAGATAGGCGGTCAGCTTGCCGAGTTCGCTGATATGGCCCTTGAGCCAGGCGATGATTTCAGTCTGGCTGCTCGCCGTGTCCATGCCGAAGGTCGTCTGCAGCCAGGGCAGCAGCGTGGCCTGGCCCCATTCCAGCAGATGCGGGATCTGCGCCATCAGCATCTGGGTCTGGGACTGGAGCAGGGGGGTGAGGATCAACGCCAGCACGACCATCAGGAGCACCAGCCCGAGCAGCACCAGTACCGTACCCAGGGTGCGCGACAGCTTGCGCCGTTCCAGGCTGTCGACCAGCGGGTCGCACAGATAGGCCAGCCCGGCTGCGACCAGGAAGGGCGAGAGGATCGGCGCCAGCCGATAGAGCAGCCAGAGGCTGCCCACGACGAGCAACAGATAGAGGAGCGATCGGTTGGAGGCGGGATTGAGGTCCATTCGGATAGAATACCATCCTTGATCAATTAACCATCCAGACCGCCGTGAACAGCCAAACCGGACTTTCCTATCGAGACGCAGGTGTCGACATCGACGCCGGCGATGCCCTGGTCGAACGCATCAAGCCCCACGCCCGCCGCACCCTGCGCCCCGAAGTGCTGGGTAGCATCGGCGGTTTCGGCGCCCTGATGGAACTGCCCAAGAACTACAGGGAACCGGTGCTCGTTTCCGGGACCGATGGCGTCGGGACCAAGCTGAAACTGGCCTTCCAGTTGAACAAGCACGACACCATCGGCCAGGACCTGGTCGCCATGAGCGTCAACGACATCCTGGTCCAGGGCGCCGAGCCGCTGTTCTTCCTGGATTACTTTGCCTGCGGCAAGCTCGATGTGGACACCGGCGAGGCCGTCGTGTCCGGCATCGCCACCGGCTGCGAACTGGCTGGCTGCGCCCTGATCGGCGGCGAGACGGCCGAGATGCCCGGCATGTACCCGGCCGGCGAATACGACCTGGCCGGCTTTGCGGTCGGCGTGGCGGAGAAGTCGAAGCTGATCTCGGGCGCCGAGATCAAGCCCGGTGACGTCATTCTCGGCCTGGCCTCCAGCGGTCCCCATTCCAACGGCTATTCGCTGGTCCGCAAGATCGTCGAGGTCAGCAAGGCCGATCTGGCCGCCGACTTCCATGGTCGTCCGCTCGGCCATGTGCTGCTCGAGCCGACCCGGATCTACGTCAAGCCGCTGCTGGCCCTGATGAAACAGCTGACGGTCAAGGGCATGGCCCACATCACCGGCGGCGGCCTGCTGGAGAATATCCCCCGGGTCCTGCCCGACAATACGGTGGCGGTGATCGACAAGTCGGCCTGGACCCTGCCGCCGGTGTTCCAGTGGCTGATGGACAAGGGCAGCGTAGCCGAGCGCGAGATGCACCGCACCTTCAACTGCGGCATCGGCATGGTGGTGGTGGTCGATCGCACCGACGCCGATGCCGCAGCCAGCTTCCTCGCCGCTCAGGGCGAAACGGTATATCGCCTGGGCGAGATCGCCGCCCGGCAGGATGACGAGCACCAGACCCTTATTCGCTGATGAAGGCCGTTGTCCTCATCTCGGGCCGCGGTTCCAATATGGAGTCGCTGTTGAAGGCGGATCTGCCGGTTGAATTCGCTGCCGTCATCAGCAACAAGCCCGAGGCCTACGGCCTGGAAGTCGCCCGCCGGCTGGGGGTCGAGGCGGTAGTCATCGATCACCGGCCGTTCCCTGATCGTGAACGGTTCGACGCCGCGCTGGCGGCCGAGATCGACCGGCATGCGCCCGACCTGGTCATCCTGGCCGGCTTCATGCGGGTGCTGACCGATACCTTCGTGCGCCGTTATCAGGGCCGCATGATCAATATCCACCCCGCGCTGCTGCCCTCCTTTCCCGGCCTGCATACCCATCGGCGGGCGCTGGAGACCGGGGTCAAGGTGCACGGCTGCACGGTGCATTTCGTGACCCCAGAGGTCGATGTGGGGCCCATCATCATCCAGGCCGCGGTGCCGGTGCTGGCCGACGATACGGAGCCCAGCCTGTCGGCGCGGGTGCTGGAACAGGAGCACCGTATCTATGCCCAGGCGGTGCGCTGGCTGGCGGAAGGCCGGCTGACGATCCGTGCAGACGGCAGCGTGGCCGTGTCCGATGTGTCCCGGCAAATCGATGCCCTGATCTCGCCCCAGCCCGACGCACGGTGACGGGCCATGCGCCGGGCCGCGAATCGGACGCTGTTCTGGGCTCTGGCGGTTTCGTTTTTGCTGCATTTACTGATCGTGGGTCCGGCCGGGCGGTTCTGGTCGATGCCGCCGGCGCAGCTGGATATTCCGATCGAGGC
>JBBIJC010000065.1:8000-13816 GCA_037446165.1 Hydrogenophilales bacterium
ATCTGGCATAGCAGCCAGGGCCGATATTCCATGGTCAGCACCGTGCATGCGACCGGCCTGACAGCGTTGTTCGTCAGTGGCCAGATCGTGCAGGTCAGCCAGGGCAGGGTGAACAAAGGCGGCTTGCAGCCGGAGCAGTATTGGCTGGAACGCAGCGGCCGGAAACAGGACGCCGCCCGATTCGACTGGCCTCACAACCAGCTGGCGCTGGCGGGCGATCAGCCTGCCCAGGCTTTGAAATCACAGGCGCAGGACCTGCTGAGCTTTCCGTTCCAACTGGCCCTGACCGTGCGCGAGAACGAGCCGGATTTCGTGTTCTGGGTCACCAATGGCCGCAATTTGCGCGACTACAATTTCCACGTCATCGGCCTGGAAGCCGTGAGTTTGCCGGCTCAGCAGCTTGAAGCCCTGCATGTGCAGGGGACGCGGGCGGGCGAAGGTACGCTGGATGTCTGGCTCGACCTGGCGAAATCAGGCTTGCCGGTGCGCATCAGCACGCGCGATGAAAAGGGAAAAACCATGGTGTTGAGGCTGGAAGGAATCACCGGGACTGACGGAAAACAGTCAGGCGGTTAGCGTGATGTTTTTTTGTGTACTGCCCTGGGCTTCGACCAGGGCCAGTTGGCCCTTGGACGGAACCTGATAGATCAGGACGCCCTTGGCGTCGTTGACCTTCATGATCCTGTGGTTCTGGGGATCAACTTCAAAGGTATAGCCGGGTTGAGCGGTCGCTGCGGCGGCCGGGTTCTGCTTGCGCGCTTCCTGCAGTTTCCTGTCAGGCGAGGCGCTGGTCTGGTCGGGGCCGGGATTTGCCACGTTGACCGTGGCCCCGGCTTGTCCGGTGGAACTGGCTGATGGACCTGTGGCATTGGCGCTGACATTCGCTCCGCCCTGCTGGCTGTAGGCCTGCTGGGGCATATATGGGGCAGATGTTGCGGCGCCTATGCTGATGTCCATGAGGGTGTCCTGTGGCTGGCTTCGTTCAGATCTTGAAGGTGTTGTGGTAGGAACTGATCGCTTGGGTCATGGATTGCGCGCCCGAGGCCTGGTAGGCCTGTACCTGACTGTTGCTCTGCGGCGGATAGGTATTGGCGTTTTGCGGCTTTGTAGCCTGTTCTACCACGTTGCTGGCCTGACTCTGCTGATTGCTCTGGGCGCTCAGCCGCAACGCCTCGTTGGTGAAGCTGACCTGTACGCCCTTGGCCTTCTTGCTGGCCTCCGTGGTCTGCGGGTCGGGCTTGGGCTGGCTGGTACTGTCCTGGGCGCCGGGCTGGACCGCTGGCGGTTGTTGTTGATATGCCGAGTAGGCGGAGAGGGCAACGCTCGGATCAGAAACGGAACTGATGCTCATGGCGAACTCCATAACATTGCATTGAGGCAGACCGGCGTTCAATCAAGTCGATATTCAAACCGGACTCCACTGAAACAATTTGCAATTCATTTTATAGATCAAATGCTTGGGACCGCAAGGAGCGGGCCGAAATCAGTTCTCAATCGGCGATGCCGAGCTCGGTCCGGGTGGCCTCCGCCAGAGTCAGTGCCGCATCCGTGGTGGCGGCCAGGCAGTTGTAATGGCCCATCTTGCGGCCGGTCCGGGCTTCGGTCTTGCCGTACAGATGCAGTTGTACGCCTGGATGGGCCAGCAGCTTGTCCCAGGCCGGCTCCGGGCGCCAGATGTCGCCCAGGATGTTGACCATGACCACGGGCGAGAGCAGGCGCGGGTCGCCCAGGGGCAGTCCGGCCAGGGCCCGGACCTGCTGCTGGAACTGGTCGGTGGCGCAGGCGTCGAGCGTGTAGTGGCCGCTGTTGTGCGGGCGCGGCGCCATTTCGTTGAACACCACGCGGCCATCGGCCAGGATGAAAAACTCGACCGCCAGCACGCCGACATAGTCCAGCCCTTCGGCGAGATGGGCGGCCATGTCGCGCGCCTGCATCGCCACAGCATCGGAAACGCGGGCTGGCACGATGCTGATGTCGAGAATGCCGTTGCGGTGGCGATTTTCCGCAATCGGGAAAAAGGCGATCTCGCCCTGGGCGTTGCGGGCCAGGATGACCGAGATTTCCCGGCTGAGTTCGAGCAGGCCTTCCAGCAGGCAAGGCACCCGGCCGAGGTGGTCATAGGCGGCGACCAGATCGTCGAGGCCGTCGACCCTGATCTGGCCCTTGCCGTCATAACCGAGGCGACGGGTCTTGAGCAGGGCCGGACCGTCGATCTGGGTCCAGGCGGCGACGATGTAGCCTTCGTCTTCGATGTTGGCGAAGGGCGCGGTGGCGCAGCCGAATTCCTGGGCGCGGGTCTTTTCCAGCAAGCGGTCCTGGGCCACTGAAACGGCGGCGGGCGAAGGGGCGACAAAACACTTTCTGGCCAGCATCTCCAAGCTTTGTGCTGGCACGTTCTCGAATTCGGTGGTGACTGCCTGGCACAGGTTGGCCATGTGCAGCAGCGCCGCCGCGTCGGTGTAGCCGGCCTTGAGATGAATGTCGGCGACCTGGCCGGCCGGCGATTGCGGGTCGGGATCGAGCACCACGACCTGGTAGCCCATCACCCGCGCGGCCAGAGTGAACATGCGGCCGAGCTGGCCGCCGCCGAGCACGCCGAGGGTTGCGCCAGGCAGCAGCATCAGGAGTTTTCCTCCGGCAGGCTCATGGCCAGCACGCTCTCGGTCTGCGCCTTGCGGAAGGCGACCAGTTTTTCGCGGATATCCGGGAATTCGTTGGCCAGCAGGGCGGCAGTGAACAGGGCGGCATTGGCGGCGCCGGCTTCGCCGATGGCAAAGGTGGCGACCGGGATGCCCTTGGGCATCTGGACGATGGAGAGCAGCGAGTCGATGCCCTTCAATGCCTTGGACTGGACCGGTACGCCGAGTACCGGCAGATGGGTCTTGGCGGCAACCATGCCGGGCAGGTGGGCCGCCCCGCCGGCTCCGGCGATGATGCATTTCAGGCCCCGGTCGGCGGCGGTTTCTGCGTAGCCGAACAGCAGGTCCGGCGTGCGGTGGGCGGAGACCACCCGCTTTTCGAACGGGATGCCGAGTTGTTCGAGCAGCGAGGCGGCCTGGCGCAGGGTGTCCCAGTCGCTGACGCTGCCCATGATGAGACCGACGAGGGGAGTCATGGCGTGTCCTGAAGCATAAAGTCGGGATGATACGGCGCGCAGGCCATCTGCCTCAAATCCAGCCTCGCTTCTTTAGGTGGCGATAAAGCCCGAAACAGGCGGAGGCGGTCAGAACCAGGACGGCGGGATAGCCGAAGGTCAGGTTCAACTCGGGCATGACCTTGAAGTTCATGCCGTAGAGACTGAACACCAGGGTCGGAACGGCCAGGATGGCGCCCCAACCGGCCAGTTTCTGCACCGATTCGTTCTGCCGCAGCGAAATCGAAGCCAGGCTGACGTGCATGGCGTCGGTGAGCATTTCCCGCATCTGGTCGAGATCGCGGTTGAGCCGGGTCAGGTGGTCCTGCACGTCGCGGTAGTAGGCCTTGAGCCCTTTTTCCAGAATCTCGGGGTGCATACGGATGATTTCCTGAACCATGTCGGCCATCGGCTCCAGGGTCTGGGCCAGGAGCAGCGTTTGCCGTTTCAGGCTGTACAGCCGGTTCAGGTTCTGTTCCGCGACATGGGTTTCCAGCAGCGCCGCTTCGTAGCTGTCGTAGCGTTCTTCCAGTCGCTCGGTGACCGGCCGATAGGCATCGACGATCTGATCCAGGACCACATACAGGGCGGTGCCCGGCGAAGGGGTGAAACGCCCGCTCTGGAGTCGCTCCAGCGCATGTCCGTAGCTCGAACCGGGGCCATGCCGGATGATGACGATGTAGCGATGACCGAGGAAAACGTGGGTCTCGCCGTACTCCACATTGTTGTTCCACTCCTTGGCGGTGCGCATCACCATGAACAGGCCGCCGTTTGGATATTCCTCGATCTTGGGCCGCTGCCGGGCGGTGATGGCGTCTTCCAGGGCCAACTCATGCAGGTCCAGCAGGGTGCCGAGTTTTCTCAGGAACGGCTGGTCGACGCCGTTCAGTTCCAGCCAGACAAAGTTGTCCGGCAGGGCGATGGTGTCGGCCAGTTGATCCGGGGTGACTTCATGCCACTGCCCTGCGTTATAGGCCCAGGATTCCATGATCAGAACGGCAGGTTGGCGTGCGGCGCCGCAGCCAGCAGGACCTGTCGGAAATCGTTCTGGATCCGGGTCAGCGCTTCTGCGTTGTCGGCCTCGAAGCGGAGCACGATCACCGGCGTGGTGTTGGACGGCCGCATCAGGCCGAAGCCGTCCTGGTATTCCACCCGCAATCCGTCCAGGGTGATGACCTCCAGGGCGCCCTCGAAATGGGCGCTGTCCCGGATCTGGGCAATCAGGCGGTGCGGCTCGCCTTCCTGCATCTTGATATGCAGTTCGGGGGTGTTCACGCTGTCCGGCAGGCTATGCAGGGTGGCGTCGATGTCCGTCTGCTTCGACAGGTATTCGAGCAAGCGGGCGCCGGTGTACAGGCCATCGTCGAAGCCGTACCAGCGTTCCTTGAAGAATACGTGGCCGCTCATCTCGCCGGCGAGCAGGGCGCCGGTGGCTTTCATTTGCGCCTTGACCAGGGAGTGGCCGGTCTTCCAGAGCATCGGCTTGCCGCCGTGGTCGCTGATCCATTTATATAGGTTGCGGGTCGATTTGACGTCGAAGATGATCAGCGCACCGGGATTTCGGGACAGCACGTCGGCGGCAAAGATCATCAGCTGACGATCCGGGAAGATGATCCGGCCGTCCTTGGTCACCACCCCCAGCCGGTCGCCGTCGCCGTCGAAGGCCAGGCCGATCTCGGCGTCGCTGACCTTCAATCGGGCGATCAGGTCGGCCAGGTTCTTGGGTTCGGACGGGTCCGGGTGGTGATTGGGAAAGTGGCCGTCGACCTCGCAGAACAGTTCCTCGACCTGGCAGCCCATGGCCCGGTACAGGGCGGGTGCGTAGGCGCCGGCGACGCCGTTGCCGGCATCGACGATGACCTTCATCGGCCGGGCCAGTTTCACGTCACCGACGATGCGGGCGATGTAGTCCGGGGCGATGTCATATTGGCGGTAGTTGCCGCTGCCGCTGGCCAGATCGCCGGTTTCTATGCGCTGGCGAAGGGCCTGGATGGTGTCGCCGGACAGGGTCTCGCCGTCCAACACCATCTTCAGGCCGTTGTAGTCGGGTGGATTGTGCGAACCGGTGACCATGACTGCACAATTGGTCCCCAGGTGATGCGCGGCAAAATAGGCCATCGGGGTGGCAACCAGGCCGACGTCGACCACGTCCACGCCGGTAGCCTGGATGCCACGCGCCAGGGCGGCGGAGAGATCCGGCCCGGACAGCCGGCCGTCACGGCCGATGGCGATTTCCTTCTGGCCACGGGCGAGCGCCTCGGAGCCGAGTGCCCGGCCGATCTGTTCGACGATGTCTGCGGTCAGGGTGCGGCCGACGATGCCGCGAATGTCATAAGCCTTGAATATTTCAGCGGGGATTGAGGACACACCGGCACTCCCAAGAATCAACGGGGCGCATTATCCGGAGTTTGGGTGGCAAACACCACCGTGCCTGGGCCAAAAAAACGGCACTGGAGTAAACCAGTGCCGTATCGAAAACCGCCGTTGCGGCGGTCAGGGAGGTAGATTCCATTATGCCATATTTATTGCACTTGTCTAGTCCAAAGTACTAGTGAGGCATAACTTTGGATATAGATGGCGAGCGAAATGGGCGGGTGGTGTAACCAAGCTGACATTGGACAAGCATTCGCCTTGCCTGGCTGGAGTCGCCTGCCTACAATCGCCTCAGTTACAGTTGAAACCT
>JBBIJC010000066.1:0-10086 GCA_037446165.1 Hydrogenophilales bacterium
CGCCTCAACCTCCGACACGCTCGCAACGCTTGATGTAAATCCCGATGCAGGGCTTTCAGGTGCGGAGGTCGATGCCCGCCGGCGAATCCACGGCTACAACGAAGTGGCAGAACGCAAAGGCCATCCGCTCCGCCTGTTTCTGGGCAAGTTCTGGGGCGTGTCGGCATGGATGCTCGAACTGATCATGGTCTTGTCGGCCGCCCTCGGGAAATATTCCGATCTGGCGGTGGTCAGCGCGCTGCTGGTGGTCAACGCCGTGCTGGGCTTCATGCAGGAGCACCGGGCCGCCGGCGTGGTCGAAACCCTGCGCCGACGGCTGCAGGTCAGTGCGCGGGTGCTGCGGGAAGGCAACTGGCAGGTCGTTCCCGCCCGGGAACTGGTTCCCGGCGACATCGCCCGCATGCGTTCCGGTGACATCGTTCCGGCGGACATCAAGCTGCTCGCCGGCGAATTGAGCATCGACCAGTCTGCCCTCACCGGTGAATCGCAGGATGTCGACCGCGTGCCGGGCGAGGTGCTGTCGTCGGGTTCCGTGGTCCGTCGCGGCGAAGGCAACGGCGTGGTCATCCTGACCGGGGCGCAGACCTACTTCGGCCGCACCACCGAGCTGGTGCAACTGGCACGGCCGAAGCTGCATATCGAAGCGGTGGTGGCCAAGGTGGTCCGCCGGCTCTTCGTCATCGTCGGTCTGTTGCTGGGCGTGGTCACCGTGCTGTCCCTGATGCGCGGCGTGCCGCTGCTTGAAATGATCCCGCTCATGCTGGTGCTGTTGATGAGCGCCGTGCCGGTCGCCCTCCCGGTGATGTTCACGGTGAGCATGGCCGTCGGGGCGAAGGAGCTGGCGAAGCGCGGTGTGCTGGTCACCCGCCTGAGCGCCGCCGAGGACGCCGCGACGATGGACGTGCTCTGCGTCGACAAGACCGGCACGATCACCATGAACCAGCTGGCCGTCACCGGCGTGATCCCGCTCGATCAGGCGACCGAGGCCGAGGTGCTGTCGGCCGGCGCACTAGCCTCGCAGGAAGCGAACCAGGACCCGATCGACCAGGCTTTTCTCTCGGCAGCCAGGGCGCAACACCTGTTCGCCGACGCGCCGCAGGCCACGCCGATCTCTTTCGCGCCGTTCGATGCCCAAAGCCGGCGGACCGAAGCCGTGGTCGAACTGGACGGCCAGCGGCTGCGTGTGATGAAGGGCGCCGTGCGCACCGTGGCCCGGACCTGCGGACTCCTGGCCCCGGCGATCGAGGCCCTGGAGGCACGGGTCAGCGAGTCGGCCCTGAAGGGCTACCGGACCCTGGCGGTGGCGCGCGGCCCCGAGTCAGGCAGCCCCACACTGCTCGGACTGGTGACCTTGTATGACCCGCCGCGGCCGGATGCCAGGCAGCTCATCGCCACCCTGCGCGACCTTGGCGTTGCGGTAAAGATGCTGACCGGCGACGCGCTGGCGGTGGCGGTGGAAATCGCGCGCGGTGTCGGGCTGGCCAATATCCGGCGGGTGGCCGACCTGAAGGCGGAGACAGCCGCGGCGGGCGATGTGCTGGCCGGCACCGACGGCTTCGCCGAAGTGTATCCGGAGGACAAATACATCGTGGTGCAGCGCCTGCAGACGGCCGGGCACGTGACCGGCATGACCGGCGACGGCGTCAACGATGCGCCGGCGCTGCGCCAGGCGGAAGTGGGGATCGCCGTCAGCAGCGCGACCGACGTGGCCAAGGGGGCGGCGAGCGTGGTTCTGACCGAACCGGGACTGACCAATATCGTGGCCCTGGTAGAGCAGGGGCGGACGATCTACCAGCGCATCCTGACCTGGATCATCAACAAGATCAGCCGGACCATCCTGAAGTCGGCCTTCGTCGCCATCGCCTTCGTGATCACCGGAAAATTCGTCGTTTCCGCCTTTGCCATGCTCCTCCTGGTGTTCATGACCGACTTCGCCAAGATCGCCCTGGCCACCGACCACGTTCGGCCATCCAGAAAGCCGGAGACCTGGGACATCGAAGGGTTCATCACCGTGTCTGTGGTGCTCGGCCTGGCAATGGTCGCGGAGTCGCTGGCCCTGCTGTGGATGGTCTGGTCGCGTTTCGATCTGGCAACCAACGACAATGAGCTCTATACCTTCAGTTTCCTGAACCTGCTCTACTTCGCGGTGTTCTCGATCGTATCCGCCCGCGAGCGGCGCGGGTTCTGGACCACGATGCCGAGCAGGACCCTCATGCTGGCCATCGTTTCGGTCACCCTGATCGGCACCGCGCTGACCTTCGTGGGGTTGCCGGGGCTCATGCCATTGCCCTGGGGGCAAACGCTCATGGTATTCATGTTCGCAATGGTTTCATGCCTGGGCCTGAACGACACCATCAAGGTCGCGATGATCAAGCGTCTTGCCCCGGGGGCGGCCGCATAACCCCGGTGCCGGAGATTGAGCGCTTGCCGGGTTGAGCGATGGGGATGGACTGCAGCAGGGCAGCCACCCCGTTTTAAGGTGGCGCGAAATCGAGAATGCGTTTACAAAACAGTCTTCCAGACCGACCCAATCGTTATGTCCCGACCACTATTCCAGCGCAGCCCGCAGTTGACAGGTGACGATGCCGAAGCGAAACGGCGCGAGCTGCTTGCCTATTTCCAGACCACCCAGGACTGCTACGAGCAGCTGTTCGAGACCCTGAGCTGTGACCAGGCGTATTTCGTCAAGCCCATTCCACTGCGTCATCCGCTGATCTTTTATTACGGTCATACCGCCACGTTCTTCGTCAACAAGCTGGTTCTGGCGGGGTTGCTGCCAGACCGGATCGATCCCCGGCTGGAGTCGGTCTGCGCCGTGGGCGTGGATGAAATGAGCTGGGACGACCTGGACGACAGCCATTACCAATGGCCGACCGTGGCCGAGGTGCGCGATTACCGGCGCAGGGTGCGCGCGGCCGTCGAGGCATTGATCGGGCGCCTGCCGCTGGTGCTCCCGATAGGCTGGGACAGCCCCTGGTGGGCGATCCTGATGGGGGTCGAGCATGAGCGGATCCATCTGGAGACCTCTTCGGTATTGATCCGCCAGCATGCCTTGAACTATGTCAGACCGCACCCGGCCTGGCCGCCCTGTCGGGCCAGCGGCAAGGCGCCGGAGAATGATCTGCTGACCGTCCCGGCGGGTGCCGTCCGTCTCGGCAAGGACCGGGCGAACGACCGGCATTACGGCTGGGACAACGAGTATGGCGACCACCAGGCCGAGGTGGCGGCCTTCCAGGCGGCTCGCTATCTGGTCTCCAACCGGGAGTTCCTGGCCTTCGTCGAGGCCGGCGGCTATGCGGACGATGGCGTGTGGACCGACGAAGGGCGGGCTTGGCGCGACTACGCGCAGGCCCGGCAGCCGACCTTCTGGCGTCGCGATGGCGCGGAGTGGCGGTTGCGCCTGATGCTGGAAGAGGTCGACATGCCCTGGGACTGGCCGGTGGAGGTCAACCAGCACGAGGCCAGGGCCTTTTGCAACTGGCTGGCCGCGCGTACCGGCCAGCCGGTGCGCCTGCCCACCGAGGACGAGTGGTACCGGCTATATGACCTGGCCGGGCTTGCCGAGGTGCCCGCGGGGCAGCCAGCCGGGGCCAATATCCATCTCGATCACTGGGCTTCGTCCTGTCCGGTCAACCGGTTCGCACAGGGTGAGTTCTTCGATGTGGCGGGCAACGTCTGGCAGTGGACCGAGACGCCGATCTACCCGTTCGCTGGTTTCCAGGTGCATCCGCTGTACGACGATTTCACCACCCCCACGTTTGATGGACGCCACATCCTGTTCAAGGGCGGTTCCTGGATCGCCTGTGGCAACGAGAGCCTCCCTGCCGCCCGCTACGCCTTCCGGCGGCATTTCTTTCAGCACGCCGGATTCCGCTATGTAGTGAGCGACGTGCACGAAGCGCCGCCGGTCTCAAGCTACGAGACCGACAAGCTGCTCTCCGAATATGCAGAGTTTCATTACGGCCAGGAGTACTTCGGCGTCGCCAATTTCCCCAGAGCGCTGGTCGAACTGGCCGTGCAGGCCATGGGCGATCGACCCCGCCGCACCGCACTGGATCTGGGCTGTGCCACCGGTCGGGCGAGCTTCGAACTGGCCCGCTATTTTGACCGGGTTACCGGGATCGATTTCTCGGCCCGGTTCATCGGCCTGGGCACGCAGCTGGCCGAACAGGGCGTGTTGCGCTACACCCTGGTCGAAGAGGGCGAACTGGTGTCCTGGCACGAGTGCTCGCTGGCCGGGCTGGGTCTGGATGAAGTACGCGGCAAAGTCGAATTCTTCCAGGGCGACGCCTGCAATCTCAAGCCGATGCATGCCGGCTACGACCTGATCCTGGCCGCCAACCTGATCGACCGGCTGTACAGCCCGGCCCGCCTGCTCGATACGGTGCATGAGCGGCTGAATCCGGGCGGTCTGCTGGTGATCGCGTCGCCATGCACGTGGCTGGTCGAACACACCCCCAGGCAGGAATGGCTTGGTGGCTTCAAGCGCGACTCGGAAAACGTCACCACCCTGGATGGGATCAAGGCCCATCTGGCCGGCCGGTTCAGCCTGGTCCAAGGGCCGCTGGAAGTGCCTTTCGTCATTCGCGAGACCCGGCGCAAGTTCCAGCACACGCTGTCTGAGGTCACGATCTGGCAGCGGACAGGATGAACTCCGGGAGCCATGGCAATGGGCTTTGACTTTGACCGGATCATCCGGCGCGAGCACACCGCCTCGGTAAAGTGGGATGCCCGCAAGGACTATTTCGGCGCCGAAGACCTCCTGCCCATGTGGGTGGCGGACATGGACTTCGCCGCGCCGGAGGCGGTGACCCGGGCGCTGATCGAACGCGCCAGGCACCCCGTGTATGGCTACACCCTTTACCCGGATGCGCTGTTCGAGGCGCTGGCCAGCTGGCTGCGTGACCGTCATGGCTGGTCCATCGAGCGCGAATGGGTCGTCTGGTCGCCCGGCGTGGTGCCGTCGCTGTACGCCTCGGTACGCGCCTTCACCGGGCCGGGCGAGGGCGTCATCGTCCAGCCGCCGGTCTATCCCCCTTTCTTCTCGGCCATCGCCGACAACACCCGGAGGGTGGTGGAAAATCCGCTCCGGTTCGATGGCGACCGCTATGTGTTCGATCTCGACGATCTGGCGCGCCGGGCGGCCGAGCCGGGTGTCCGCCTGCTGCTGCTCTGTTCCCCGCACAATCCGGTCGGCCGGGTGTGGACGGCGGACGAACTCAGCTCGGTGCTGGCGATCGCCCGCCGGAACCGGCTGCTGGTGCTCGCTGACGAGATTCACCACGATCTGGTCTATCCGGGCCACCGCCACCAGCCCTTGGCGATGCTGGCCGACGAGCCCGGCGACATCATCACTGCCGTGGCGCCGAGCAAGACCTTCAATATCCCTGGCCTGGGCCTGTCGGCTCTGATCGTGCCGGACCCCGGTCAGCGCGATGCCCTCAACAAGGCGTTTGGCGAATTGCACGTCGGCGCCAGCAACCCGTTCGGGATCGCCGCCTTCATCGCCGCCTACCTGGAAGGCGGCCCCTGGCTGGATGCGCTGATCGATTATCTGGCGACGACGCGCGACTACGTGCTCGATTTTGTCGCCCGCCGCCTGCCCGGCATTCGCGCCATTGTTCCGGAAGGGACCTATTTGATCTGGCTGGACTGCCGGGGGCTGGGCATGGATGACCTGGCATTGAAGGAATTCTTCATATCCCGTGCGCGGCTGGGCATGAATCCGGGGACGACTTTCGGCAGCAATGGCAGCGGTTACATGCGGCTCAACCTGGGCGCACCCCGAGCGGTCGTCGCCGAGGCGCTGGAGCGGATCGAGGCGGCGCTGGCCTGAGGAGCTGCACTGGTTTTGCGGGAAAGCGCAAAGCCTGCCGGAAGCCTGGCAGCGTACAATTGCAGCCATTCCATATTGGCCGGACCCCCGCCCGATGCAGACCCGCTGGCACCTCGCCGAGAACGACGCTGACTGGCTCGCCCAGGCGCTCGCGTTCGTCGCCCGTTCCGAAGCCGAGGCCCTTGCGGCAAGAGGCGCGTTCCACATCGTCCTGGCCGGGGGCGGGACGCCGAAACGCGTGTACACCGCCCTGGCCGACGAGGACCACGACTGGTCCCGCTGGCACATCTGGTATGGCGACGAACGTTGCCTGCCGGCGGACCACCCTGACCGGAATTCGCTGATGGCCGAGGCGGTCTGGCTGAAGCGGGTCGCCCTGCCGGATGCGCATCTCCATTCCATTCCCACCGAACTTGGCGCTATCGAAGCGGCCGAAGCCTATGCCCGACAGCTTGCCAGCGTGCCGATCTTTGATCTGGTCCTGCTCGGGCTGGGCGAAGATGGCCATACCGCCAGCCTGTTTCCCGGCCATGACTGGGGAACCGGACCGAATGCGCCGGCGGTGCTGCCGGTGTTCGCTGCACCCAAGCCGCCACCGGAACGGGTCAGCCTGTCTGCCCGGCGACTCGGCGCGGCGCGGCGGGTGCTGTTCCTGGTCACCGGCGCGGGAAAATGCGCGGCGGTGGCAAACTGGCGAGGGGAGGGCACGATCCCGGCGGCGGCCATCAGGGCGGCCAACGGGGTGGATGTGTTGCTCGATAAATCGGCGAATGGAGGCAGGTGATGAAACGGTTGGCAGTGGCAGTACTGGCAATGATGGCGACGACGGCCTGGGCCGGCGACGAGCACATGAGCACGGCGAAGGAACAGACCGGCCTGGCCGTGACCATCTATAACGGCGACCTGGCCCTGGTGAAGGATGCCCGCCGGGTCAAGCTGGATGCTGGCGAGAATCGCCTGGCCTGGCGCGATGTCTCGGCGCGGATGCAGCCGGAGACGGCCTTGCTCCGTTCACTGGATGGCAGGCCCCTGACCCTGCTCGAGCAGAACTTCGACTTCGATCTGCTGACGCCGCAGAAGCTGCTCGAAAAATCGGTCGGCGAGCCGGTCAGGGTGATCAAGACCGCACCCAATACCGGGGTTGAGAGCTCCGAGAATGCGACCGTGCTGGCGGCCAACAACGGCGTGGTGCTCAAGTTCAAGGACCGGATCGAAACCGGCATTCCGGGCCGGCTGGCCTTCGATACGGTGCCGGCCAATCTGCGCGACAAGCCGACGCTGTCCATGCTGCTGGACAGCGGCCCGGCCGGTGAACAAGGCCTGGAATTGTCCTACCTGACGGGCGGTCTGAGCTGGAAAGCGGACTACGTGGCCGAGCTGAACGCCCATGAAGACGCCATGGACCTGAACGGCTGGGTGACCCTGACCAACACCAGCGGCACGGCCTACCGCGACGCCCGGCTGCAGCTGGTGGCCGGCGAGGTCAACCGGGTGCAGCCGGAATACCGCGTCCGGGCGATGCGGGAAGATGTGATGCCCATGGCGGCCGCCGCGCCCAAGATGCAGGAAGAGTCGCTGCTCGACTATCACCTCTATACCCTGGATCGGGCCACCACGATCCTCGACAACCAGACCAAGCAGGTCGCCCTGATGTCGGCCCAGCGGGTGCCGGTGCGCAAGGAGTACCGGCTGGAGGGTGCCGATTACTATTACCAGGGTCAGTATGGCGACCTCGGCACGAAACTGAAACCGGGCGTGTTCATGCAGTTCGACAACAAGGGCGGGCAGCTGGGCATTCCGCTGCCCAAGGGCATCGTCCGCGTCTACAAGAAGGACAGCGCGGGCCATGCCCAGTTCGTCGGCGAGGATCGCATCGATCACACGGCGAAGAACGAGACCGTTTTCCTGAAGCTGGGCGAGGCCTTCGACATCACCGCGGACAAGAAGCAGACTGACTTCCAGAAGGTGGCGTCCAGCAGCCGGGGCGGCGTGTATGAGACCGCCTATCAGATCGAGATCCGCAACGCCAAGCGCGAACCGGTGGCGGTCAAGGTCGTCGAACCGATGCCCGGCGACTGGCAAGTGATCTCCGAGAGCCTGGTCCATGAAAAGGCGACGGCCCACACGGCGGTGTGGACCGTGCCGGTTCCGGCCGAAGGCAAGGCCGTGCTGACCTGGCGGGTGCGTGTCCGCTATTGAGCGGCTCGCTATAATCCCGGCATCGGAACAAGGAGCGGGCAAGTGGGATCGTTGGCATTTCTGGCAGTGGGCATCGGTGCGGCCATGGGCGCCTGGCTGCGTTGGGGACTGGGGATCTGGCTCAATGAACTGCATCCGGCGATCCCCATGGGTACGCTGTCGGCCAATCTGCTCGGTGGTTATCTGATCGGCCTGGCGATTGCCTTCTTTGCCCAGCATCCGGGGCTGTCGCCGGAATGGCGGCTGCTGCTGGTCACCGGTTTCCTGGGCGGCCTGACGACGTTTTCTACGTTTTCCGCTGAAACCTTCACCCTGTTTTCCCGCGCCCAGATCGTCATGGGCCTGACCGCCATCGGCTTGCACGTGGCCGGTTCCCTGGTCATGACTGGCCTGGGCGTATGGACTTTCAAGCTATTGAAAGGGTAATCATGACTATGCTGTGTTTACAGTTTTTTGTCCGGGAAGGCATGCGCCAGGACCACAAATTGATCCATGACTGGATGTTCGATGAAGCCAAGGCCCTCGGCATTCAAGGCGGTAGCGTATTCCGGGCCAGCGCTGGCTACGGCCGTCACGGATTGCGGGAAGATACCTTCTTCGAACTGGCCGGGACACTGCCCGAGACGATTGAATTTTGCTGCGAGCAAGACAAGATCAAGGCGTTGATCGACAAGGTCGGCGCGGCTGGCCTGAAACTGGTTTATGTGACCTATCCGGTCATTGCCGGCACCACAGGCTGACTGTGACGTTCGCCGATCAGGCGGTTCTGCTTGTCGCATCGTTCATCGCCAACTGGTTTTCCGCCCTGTCCGGCGGCGGGGCGGGACTGATCCAGTTTCCCATGCTGATCTTTCTGGGTCTGCCGTTCGGCGTGGCCCTGGCGACGCACAAGGTCGCCAGCGTGTTCCTGGGCATCGGCGCGATCCTGCGCCACCTCCGTGAAAGCCATCTGGAGCGGCGTTTTTCCCTGATCATTCTCGGCGCTGGCCTGCCCGGCGTGGTGCTCGGCGCGTCCATGATCCTGAAGGTGCCGGCCCATTTCGCCATACTGGCCCTGGGCTGGCTGACCCTGGGCCTGGGCGTGTATTCGGTATTCAAGCCCAGGCTGGGCATGGACTTCACGCCCAAGAACCGGGATGGCTGGGGCCTGGTGGCGGGCGTGCTCGGTCTGTTCGTGGTCGGTTTCCTGAACGGCTCCATCACCTCCGGCACCGGCCTGTTCCTGACCATCTGGCTGATCCGGCACTTCGGCCTCGATTACAAGCGGGCCGTGGCCTATACGCTGATCCTGTGCGGCTTCTTCTGGAACGGCACCGGGGCCGTGGTGCTGGGCCTGCTCGGCACCGTGCAGTGGAACTGGATGCCGGTCCTGCTGGCGGGCTCGATCCTGGGCGGCTATCTGGGCAGCCACGTGGCGATCCGGAAGGGCAACATCTGGATCAAGCGTGCCTTTGAGGTCTCGACCATCCTGATCGGGATCAAGCTGATCCTGAGTTAGAAAGCGTGTCCATGATCCTTCTCACCGAATCGCTGAACGCCTGGAACTCGGCCGAATTCAGGACCGTGCTCAAGCGCGAGCTTGAGCAGCTGGACCGGGATCTGCTGCCCTTGCAGGAGGGGCTGTCGCTCAGCAGTCATGTGCTGGACGAGCCGGTCACGGTCATCGTCATGGCGGCGACCGATACGTCCGATGCCATCCAGGCCCGGGCGGGTGTGTTCTATTCGGGGATCGTCGCCGGCTGCAATTGCGCGGATGACCCGACCCCGGTCGAGGCACAGAACGAATATTGCGAGATAGCGATAACTATCGACAAGGCGACGGCGGCCGCTGTGTTCGCGCTCGTCGCCGAATGAATCCGGGCCAGTCAGTTTCGCCAGACCTTCCAGGCTGACCAGGGCGTGATCCGGACCGTGGATTGACCATGGGCCAGCGGCTCGATCACGACTTCATCCAGCCGGCCCCGCTGCAAGGCGTCCAGCACGGCCTGGAACAGGTCGGCATCAGTGGACGGCTCCAGTTCCATCAGGATCGTGCCCGGCCTGACTTCGAA
>JBBIJC010000066.1:10186-13469 GCA_037446165.1 Hydrogenophilales bacterium
CCGATCATGACCTCGACTTCACTGGCGTCCAGGCTGAACCGGCGGCTGTCGAGCAGGCTCAGCGAGTGCATGCCGGCCAGCAGGTGAACCGGGTCGGCGCGGAACCATTGGCCGTCGCCGGGCTCAATCCCTTCAGCCGTCAGCAACAGGGGGGCGATGGCGCCTTCGTCAAGGCCGAATAGGCTGGCCAGGGCAGCTGTCGGACCCGGAGCAGAGTCGCCCACCGGCTGACCCCGGGCAAGCAGCCTGGCTAGCGCGGACGCCTTGTCGGCCGGGCCGTTGAGCAGGATATGGAGCCGTTTCATGCCGGGCATTGTATGTCTGGCAGCAAGGTACAATTGAAAAATGAAGCAGATTCACACCCAATTCCAGATTCGCAGCCAGGGCAAGGGGCTGTACGACTTCACCCACGACGTGACCCGCTGGCTGTCCGGCACCGGAATCCGCGATGGCCTGCTGACCCTGTTCGTCCGGCACACCTCGGCCAGCCTGGTGATTCAGGAAAATGCCGATTCCGACGTGCAGCGCGACCTGGAGGCCTTTCTGGCGCGGCTGGTGCCGGAGGACGATCCACTCTATCGCCATACCCAGGAAGGTCCGGACGACATGCCGGCCCACGTCCGGGCGGCATTGACCCAGACCCAGCTCTCGATCCCGATGATCGGCGGGGCGCTGGCGCTGGGGACCTGGCAGGGCATCTATCTGTTCGAACACCGTCGCGCGGGTCATGCCCGTCAGGTGGTCGGCCATCTGATCGGCGAGTGAGGCCATGAAACCCTACGAACTGTGGATCGGTCTGCGCTACACCCGCGCCAAGCGGCGTAATCATTTCATCTCCTTCATCTCCGGCGTGTCCATGGCCGGCATCGCCCTGGGCGTGATGGCCCTGATCGTGGTGCTGTCGGTGATGAACGGTTTCCAGGATGAGTTGCGCAACCGGATCCTGGGCGTGGCCTCGCACATGGAGATCAGCGGCCCCAACGACCGTCTGGAGGACTGGCCGGCCCTGGCTGCGCAGGTGGTGAAGCATCCCGAGGTAAAAGGTTATGCGCCGTATGTGTCCGGGCAGGGCTTGCTGACGGCGGGTGAAAGCACCAAGGGTGCATTGATCCGGGGCATCCTGCCGGAACAGGAAAGCCAGGTCACCGACCTGGCCACGCACATGAAGGCGGGCCGTCTCGCAGACCTCAAGCCCGGCGAATTCGACCTGGTGCTGGGCCGGGAACTGGCCAGCAGCCTGGGCGTGGGGGTGGGCGACAAGGTGACGGTGATCGTGCCCCAGGGCGTGGTCACGCCGGCCGGGATGCTGCCCCGGCTCAAGCAGTTCACGGTGGTGGGCATCTTCGCGGCCGGGATGTTCGAGTACGACTCGGGCCTGGCCCTGATGCACATCGACGACGCCCGCAAGCTGTACCGCATGGGCGACGCCGTATCCGGCCTGCGCCTGAAGCTGGCCGACATGGAGCGCGCGCCCTGGGTGACCCGGGACATGGCCAAGACCCTGCACGGCGATTACTACATCTCGGACTGGACCATGAGCCACGAGAACTTCTTCCGCGCGGTGCAGATCGAGAAGCGGATGATGTTCGTCATCCTGCTGCTGATCGTTGCCGTGGCGGCATTCAACATCATCTCCACCCTGGTCATGGCGGTCACCGACAAGCAGCCGGACATCGCCATCCTGCGCACGCTGGGCGCCAGTCCGGGCAGCATCATGAAGATCTTCATGGTCCAGGGCAGCCTGATCGGCATCATCGGCACGGTGCTCGGGGTGGTGATCGGCGTGATCCTGGCCCTGAACGTCGAAACGGTGGTCCCGTTCATCGAGCGGCTGTTCCACATCGACCTGTTCCCGGCCGATGTCTATTACATCTCCAAACTGCCCTCCAAGCTGGTCTGGTCGGATGTCGGCACCATTGCCGGCGTGGCGCTGGTGCTGGCCTTCCTGGCCACGCTCTATCCAAGCTGGCGGGCGTCCCGCGTGCAACCGGCGGAGGCCCTGCGCTATGAGTGATGCCGTGCTGAACTGCGCCGGGCTGAGCAAGAGCTACTGGCAGGGCAAGGTCGAAGTGCCGGTTCTGGCCGACATCGATTTCGAGATCGGTCCGGGCGAGCGGGTCGCCGTGGTCGGCGCCTCCGGCTCGGGCAAGAGCACCCTGCTGCATGTGCTGGGTGGGCTGGACCGGCCCGATGCCGGTCAGGTCTGGGTCGCCGGCCAGGATCTGTGGCGGATGGGTGAAACTGCACGGGGCGATGCGCGCAACCGCTCGCTCGGTTTCGTCTACCAGTTCCACCATCTGCTGCCCGAATTCACCGCCCTGGAAAACGTCGCCATGCCGCTCCTGATCCGGCGCATGGACAAGGCAAAGGCACTGGAGATGGCCCGCCCCTGGCTGGAAGAAGTCGGCCTCGGCCACCGGCTTGAACACCGGCCGGGTGAGCTGTCCGGCGGCGAACGTCAACGCGCGGCCATCGCCCGCGCCCTGGTCACCCAGCCGGCTTGCGTCCTGATGGACGAGCCGACCGGCAACCTGGACCGGCAGACCGCCGAGCGCATCCAGGACCTGATGAGCGGGCTGAACGAGAAGCACGGCATCAGTTTCCTGGTGGTCAGCCACGACCCGCATCTGGCGGCCCGGATGCAGCGGGTGCTGGAATTGCAGGACGGGAAGCTGGTTGCGCTGAGCTGAGCGGACTGGTCTGCTCAGGCCTGATGAGGGTCTGACTTGCGGGACTGCTTTTCCTCGTACATTCTCGCGTCGGCTTGTCTGATCAGGTCTTCCGGGCAGTCGCCGTCCCCGGGAAACAGGGCCAGGCCGATGCTGACCTGCACAGAAATCGGGTGGCCACGGATCAACAATCCTTCGGATAGCGTGTTCTGGATTTTCTGGCGCACCGCATCCACGGCTTCAAGGCTTTCCACCTGTTCGATCAGGATGATGAACTCGTCGCCACTCAGTCTGGCCACGGTGTCGTCGATCCTGACCACTTCGCGGAGCCGTTCGGCCACTGTCTTGAGCAACTGGTCGCCGGCATCATGTCCATGCAGGTCGTTGACCTGCTTGAAATTGTCGAGATCAAGGAACATGACGGCGATGCGCTTACCCTGGCGCAGGGTTCTTGCCAGCCCCTGTTCCATTCGGTCCATCAGCAGCAGACGATTGGGCAGCCCGGTCAAGGCGTCATGGTTGGCGATCCGCATCAGCTGTTGCTGATGGGCTGCCTGGAGTTCCTGGTCGAGACGATATTTGCGCAGATAGGCCAACAGCAACAGGGAAGACAA
>JBBIJC010000067.1:0-13457 GCA_037446165.1 Hydrogenophilales bacterium
CTCGAGAAAGAACTGAGCTGAACCAATCAGACCCACAAAAAAGCCGGCTGATGCCGGCTTTTTTGTGGCTGAAGCGGATCAGTGTTGCATCATCATCATGCCGCCGGCCGCGCGCGCCTCGGCCTCGACCGGAATCTTCATTTCCTTGCCACTGGCTTCGCGCACGACCAGGGTGATGGCGGTCTTGTCGCCTTCCTTGATCTGCCCGTTCAGGTCGATCAGCATCACGTGCAGGCTGCCCGGCTTGAGGCTGACGGTCTTGCCCTTGGGCAGGGGAATGTCCTTGATCTGGCGCATGACCATGACCCCGTTGTCCATGCTCATGGTGTGCAGCTGCACCGTCTTGGCGGCGTGGCTTTCGGCGCCCACCAGGGTCATGTCGGCATCGGCGGTCAGGTCCATGAAGGCGCCGGCGACTTTCTGGCCGGGGGCTGTTGCGCGGACCCAGGGATGGTCGACCTTGACCGTATCGGCCAGTGCGGGAAGGGTGAACAGGGCCAGGCCCAGCGCGAAGATCGGTTTTGCAGCAAACATGTAAAGGCTCCCATAACGAGGTTGAAAAACATCCGACAGCCTACCCCAGCGCCCAAACCACGTGCTGCGACAAATTGCCGCAGGCGCCGGGATGATCCGGGGCGCAGGTAAAATCATGGCATGAATACCACGATACGGGTCGAGACGTTGCCGCGCGATACCCAGGCCCGCCTGGTCATGGCGCGCTGGGTTCTGCTGGTCATCGAGTCTCTGGCCGTTCTGGTGCTGGCCCATGGGTTCGCGGTGACCCTGCCCATGAAGCCGATGGCGGCGGTGCTGACCTTGCATGGCGCGCTCAACCTGTTTGCGGTATGGCGGCTACGCGCGAACCCGTCAGGCGGGCAATATGAAGTCATGGCCGAACTGGCGGCCGATGCGGCGGCCATCGCCGCCCTGGTCTATTTCAGTGGGGGCTTTGCCAATCCCTTCATCTCCCTGCTGCTGGTGCCGCTGATCCTGTGCGCGGTGACCCTGCCCGCAGTGCTGGCCTGGCTCATGACCGCCTGGGTGGCGGTGCTCTATTCCTTGCTGGCCGGCTATTACCAGCCCCTGACGCTGGAGGTGACCGACCAGGCCGCGATCAATCTCCACCTGGCCGGCATGTGGCTCAATTTCCTGCTCACCGCCGGGCTGGTCGCCGCTTTCGTAACCCGACTCGCCCTGGCCCTGCGCCAGCGCGAGGCCGATCTGGCGCGGGCTCGGGAGCAGGCCCTGCGCGACGAACAGATCTTCGCCCTGGGCATGCAGGCGGCGGCCGCGGCCCATGATCTGGCCACGCCGCTGTCATCGGTACGGCTCTCGCTCAAGGAGCTGGAGCGTGACTATGCCGGCGACGATGAGCTGGGTCCCAGCCTGTCCCTGATGGCGGGGCAGGTCGAACGGATGAAGGTGGTGCTCGACCGGCTCGCCGCCGCAGCCGGCGCGGCGCGCGCGGCGGGGGCGCTGAACCGGCCGCTGGACGAATGGCTGGCCGAGGTTTATGACCACTGGCGGCTGATGCGGCCGCAGGTCGGCGCGCAATTGAGCCTGCTCGGGCAGCGGCCGGCGCCAATCGTGCGCGAGGACCCGAGCCTGGTTTCGGTCCTGTCGACCCTGCTCAACAATGCGGCGGATGTTTCTCCGGCCGACCTGGTGTTGGAAGCCGACTGGCATGAGGCAAATCTGGTAGTCCGGGTGCTGGATCGCGGCCCTGGCCTGGGTCGGGCAGACGACAAGGCGGAGGGCTGGGGCGTCGGCCTGATGCTGGCCCAGGCTGCGCTGGAACGACTGGGTGGCGACATCGATCTGCTGCCGCGCGACGGGGGCGGGCTGGCGGCGCGGATACGGCTTCCGCTGAAAAGCCTGGAGCCGACATGACGGCGACCAGGCAATGGCGCATCCTGGTGGTTGACGACGACGGGTTGTTTGCCGCCACACTGGTGCAGGCCCTGCGCCGGCGCGGTTACGAAGTCGAGGCAGCGGCTCATCAGGCCGAGGCGCTGGCACTCGCCCAGGTCGACCCGCCCGATGCGGCGATCCTCGACCTCAAACTGGCGGACGAATCGGGCCTGAGCCTCATCGGCCCGCTCAAGGCGCTGCGGCCTGAGATGCGCATCCTGCTCCTGACCGGCTATGCCAGCATCGCCACGGCGGTCGAGGCGATCAAGCTGGGCGCGATCCACTATCTGCCCAAGCCGGCCGATGCCGACGAGATTCTGGCGGCGCTGGGCCGGGAGGCGGGCGATGCCGCCATCCTGCCGCCGGACGATCCCATGTCGGTCGATCGGCTGGAATGGGAGCACATCCAGAAGGTGCTGGCGGAACACGACGGCAACATCTCGGCCACCGCGCGGGCGCTGAAGATGCACCGGCGCACCCTGCAGCGCAAACTGGCCAAGCGGCCGGTGAAGGAATAGGCGGGGCGGGCCTTACAGCGTCTCGATCGTGAAGTTGCTGTTGGTGTAGATGCAGATGTCGCTGGCGATGCCCAGTGCATTGCGCACGATCTGTTCCGGCCCCAGCTCGGTGTGCTCGAGCAAGGCGCGCGCCGCGGCCTGGGCATAGGCGCCGCCGCTGCCGATGGCGGCGATGCCCTGTTCCGGTTCGAGCACGTCGCCCGAGCCGGTGATGATCAGGGTGGAGGTGGGATCGGCCACCGTCAGCATGGCCTCAAGCCGGCGCAGGATGCGGTCGGTGCGCCAGTCCTTGGCCAGTTCGACCGCGCTGCGAACCAAATTGCCTTGGTGCTTTTCCAGCTTGGCCTCGAACCGCTCGAACAGGGTGAAGGCATCGGCCGTGCCGCCGGCGAATCCGGCCAGTATCTTGTCCTGATAGAGCCGGCGCACCTTGCGCGCGGTGGCCTTGATCACGATGTTGCCGAGGGTGACCTGGCCGTCGCCGCCGATGGCGACCTGCTGGCCGCGGCGCACGCTGAGGATGGTGGTGCCGTGGAATTGTTCCGTCATTTTCGTATCTCTTGCTGAATCGTTGCGAATTGCCCGACTCCGAGCATCTGCAGCAGCAGGTTGACCATGCTGTTGCCGCCCCGGAACGTGACCTGCTTGCCGGCCTGGGCCAGTGCCATGACCGTATCCATCAGCAGCCCGACGATCGCGAAGTCGATCCGGCTGACCTGGGTCAGGTCGATCTCGACCCGGGGCAGGGGCGCGGCGAACTGGCGCAGTTCCTCGAACACGCTGGAGGAGCCCGAGCCAAGCACGCCTCTCATGGGGAAGGCATCGCCCGTCTGGGAGGGCGCGGGAGTCATGGCTTCTGAAGGCGTGGCCGCGTGCCTCGGCGGATTGTAGGACGGCGGCGAGATCTCGTAGCGAACGGCATATTCGACCGCCACTTGGTCGAACTCGTCCTGCCTGCCCTCCTGTTGCAGCAGCATCAGGAGCAGCAGCCAGGTTGATTCGGCCAGCTGCCCGACCGCGCGCGAGGCGTTCAGCCGCACCACGAAGGCATCGCCGCCAACCAGATGCACTTCCTTGCCCTTGGCGACGCGGGTCAGGCTTTCCAGCATCAGCCGGGCGTAGGCGTCATCATCGGGCACCGGGGTCCTGCTGAAATCGAGCACCACCATGTCGGCGGACTTGCATTCCTGGTGAAAGTGTTCGAGCCCTGCCTTGTCCTGAGGGGAGAGGTTCGGGCCGAAGGCAAAGGTAGGATGCCGGGATGCGTGCTGGCCAGTTTCAAGTTGAGCTGCCGTGGTCCAGGTCGGCGGCGAACGTTCGAAACGCACCGCGTAATCCACCGCCAGGTCTTCAAACGACCGGCGCTGCCCGGTGATCTCGTAGATGTCGAACAACAGGCCCCAGGGTTGGCTGTCGATGTTGTTCGGGTGATCGAGAATGTAGCGGTTCAGCGCCGCCGTAGCCGCGCCGGTCTGGCCGTTGGCGTAGAGCATCACGGCCTGCTCGATCTCCGGCGCCAGCAGCAGCTCCATCTCGTGCACCTGAATGCCGGTGCTGCTGGGGGGTCTGGCTTGTGCTTCGGGCGGGGGCGCAACGGGAGGCGCCGCCGGGGGCGCACTGGCCGGCCCGGTTTCGGCTATGGCATAAGGGGGCTTGCCGTCGTTCGGAATGACGGGCTTGGTGTGTGCCTGACCTTTCCGAAAGAATGAAAACATGGCCGTAACGAAGCACTGGTTTGGATACGTTTAAGTTTACTCCGGGGGCGCTGCCATGCCGGGGAAATTTACGGCCCAGTGTAGGGCAGGACCTTTTTCGCCATCAGCACGTAGCCGGAGTTGCCCATCGTGGTCTGCGAGGTCTGGACCTGCATGACCCCGCTGACCCAGACCGTGTCCATGCTGCGAAAGCCTTTGACCGGTTTGTCCGGCATGACGTGGATGATCTGGTTGGCCGGTGGCGGCGGCACGTGGATGCAGGCGCCGAAATAGGGCACCAGGAGGAATTCCCGCAACTCGTCCGGGCCGCCGTCCAGGGAGACGACAAAGCCGGGAATGCGGATTTCCTTGCCGTTCAGTTCAGGGTTGATCGGGGCATTGGCCCATTCCTTGCGCATCTTGGCCAGGGCATCCATGGCGCGGGGGTCCGAATCCTTCAGCTTGGCCAGATCCAGGCCCTTGAACGCGGTGGTCGGGTCCCAGTCCTTGGGCATCAGGTCGTCCCAGGTGATGGTGCGGTAGGCGTCCTTGGTGGCCGCCTTGGTCTCGTTCAGCCGATCGCCGACCTTGTAGTCCTTGGCCTGGGCCGGGGCGATGCTGAACAGGGCGGCCAGCAGCAGGATGATTTTCAGGGATTTCATGATGTCCTCAGATGCGCGGGGTCAGGCCGTCGGCCAGCGCCATTCTATACGCACGCAAGCCCGGCAGCAGGCTGGCCAGGGTGCCCACCGCGATGACCATGCCGAGCAGCTTCATCTCGTCCAGGCTGGGCAGGGCGACATGCACCACCACGCCGTAGCGCAGTTCGGCCCAGGGGCCCAGGACGGCGGCGAGCACGGTCAACAGCGCGGTGCCGACGACAACCCCGGCGACGGTGACGGCCGCGCCTTCCAGGGTCAGCAGGAAGATCAGATGCCATGGCCCGGCGCCTACGGAACGCAGGATGGCCAGTTCCCGGCGGCGTTCGTTGAGCCCGGCCAGCACCACCGCCACCAGCCCGGCCAGGCTGACCGCGACCACCAGGCCGCTCACCGCCAGCAGGACCCGTTCGGCCACGCCCATCAGGTCCCATAGCTGATCCAGCGCCACGCCGGGCAGGATCGCCATCAGCGGCTCGGCCTCGAAGCCGGCGACCTCGCGCTGCAGGGCAAAGACCTGGATCCGGCTGTGCAGGCCGACCAGCATCGCAGTCACGGTCTTGGGCGTGAGGTCGAACTTGCTGGCCAGTTGCGGCGGGATGGCAAAGCCGGGAATGGGCGCGCCGCCCTGCCAGTCGAGGTGGATGGCTTCCATGGCGGCCAGACTGATGTGTACGGTGCGATCCACCGGGGTTCCGGTGCGGGCCAGGATGCCGACCACGTGAAAAGGCTTGTCGGCATGGTCGGTCAGGTGGGTGCCGCTCATGCCATGGCTCAGGACGATGGTGTCGCCCAGCTTGTAATGCAGCTTGCTGGCGACTTCGGCACCCAGTACGGCGTCATAGAGGTCGTGGAACGGCTTGCCCTGGACGACCTCCAGCGGGTGATGGTCGCCGTAGTGGAAATACTTGAAGAAATCCTCGTTGGTGGCCAGAACCGGAAAGCCTTGGTGCGAATCGCCCAGGGAGAGCGGAATCACCCAGGCCACGGCGGGATTTTTTGCAATGGCCTGGACGCTGGTCCATTCCATGTTGTTGGTGGCCTCGCCCAGGTGGAAGACGGCGTAGAGCAGCAACTGGATCGGGCTGGAGCGGGGGCCGATCACCAGGTCGGTGCCCGAGACCGACTGGGCGAAGCCCTCGTGGGCATCATGACGCAGGCGCTCGATGCCGAGCAGCAGGGTGACTGACAGAGCTACTGCGATCATGGTCAGGCCGAGCGTGTAGCGGCGGTTCCAGGCGCTCTTCAGGGCCAGGGTGAGCAGGGGTTTCATTAGTTAGGCTGCACCTTCGTCGTGAATCCGGTTTATTTCGGACATCGCCGCTTCCCGGCTGAAACCTGGCGCGAGCCGTTTGTCATGGCTGACGAAGAGCAGGGTGGCGTTGGCGGCCGCGCATTCGCGGCGCAGCAGGTCGAGAAAGGCCGTTTGCCGTTCCGCGTCGAGGGCAGAGGTGGGTTCGTCGGCGATGATGATCTCGGGCCGGCCGATCAGGGCGCGGGCGGCTGCCACTCGTTGTTGCTGGCCGACCGAAAGCTGGGTCGCCGATCGGCTCCACAGCCCTTCATTCAGATCCAGGTGACTGAGCAGCGATTGGGCGGCATCCCGCAGGCTGCCGGCCTGCTCCTGCGCTCTCAGTCTGCGGCGGCTGGAAAAGCGGCAAGGCAGCAGGACATTGTCCAGTGCGGAGAGATAGGGAATCAGGTTGAACTGCTGGAAGATGAAGCCGACGTGGTCAACCCGATAGTGGTCGCGCCGGGCCGAGGCCATGGCCTTCAGGTTCTGGCCGAGCAGTTCCAGTTGGCCGGACTGGGGTGTCAGCACGCCGGCCAGCAGGTTGAGCAGCGTGGTCTTGCCGCTGCCGCTCTCGCCGTGCAGAAACAGGTGTTCGCCCCGCTCGACCTGAAAGTTCGGGATCTCCAGGCAGGACCGCGCCGAACCCGGCCAGCGGAAGTCGAGCCCTTCGATACGGATCACCGTATCGGTCATGGCTTACCAGGAAACCTTGGTGTTGCCGTTTTCCAGGACGGTGCTGGACTGACCCTTGGGGCCGGCGATCTGGACCGTCACCTTGTGGGTGCGGGGAAAGAGGGCGCTCAGCTTCACGTCCATGCCATGCAGATTCTGGGGCGCAGCGCACTGGAAGACAAAGTCGGCATCCATGTCGGCATGGACGTGGCCGTGCGGAGCAGAGGTCTTGCTGGCCGGTTCGAGCACGGCGGAGACCAGCTTGGGCGCTTGCGCCTTGCAGCCGGCCGAGGGCGTTGTGATGAACAGTTCGTCCGGACGGTTCAGTTGCGCGACCATCTGGTCCAGGGCGGCCTTCTGGCCCGGGTTGTAGGCCGCGTGTTCAAAGCCCACCAGGTTATCCAGCGGCGAGTCCAGATGCAGGCTCAGGGTGGAACCGTCGACCGCGACATCGAGCAGGGCGACGCCATGGACATGAGGCGGCGCGGCGTGGGCGGCGAAGGTGACAGCAGAACTGCATAGCAGCAGGGCAATGGCGGCGGAACGCATGAGCAAACTCCTTCCGTTAAGGTATCCAGAGGACCGGGGTGGGCTGGGTTAAGTTCAACCCTCGAGCCGCATCCCGAGCAGGATGATGCCGATGCCGGCCAGCAACAGGGCCAGCTGGACCGGGAAGTCGTGGGGCTTGCGGTGTTCCTGCAATTCCGGGATCAGGTCGGCCACGGCGATGTAGATGAAGCTGGCGGCGGCCAGGGCCATCACGTAGGGGATCACGCCATGCAGCCCTTGCAGGGTCGCCCAGCCGATGATTCCGCCCAGCACCGCGCCCGAACCGGCCAGCACGTTGAGCCAGAGGGATTCCTTGCGGCTGTAGCCGGCGGCGAGCAGGACGATGAAGTCGCCGATCTCATGCGGAATCTCATGCATGATGACGGCGATGGCGGTGGCCAGACCGAGCTTGGTGTCCTGCAGAAAGGTGGCGGAGACCAATACGCCGTCGACGAAGTTGTGCATGGCACTACCCAGGATGATCATCATGCCGGTCGGCGAATGGCTATGCTCATGGCTGTGGCCGTTCAGCTCATGCTGTTCATGGGCGTGGTCGTGCCGCCACAGCGCGGTTTTTTCCAGGACGAAGAAGAGCAGGATGCCCACTATGACTGCGCCCCCCAACGACTTGATGTCGAGCCCTTCCGCGGCTTCGGGCAGCAGATCGAGGAAGGCAACGGCGAGCAGGATGCCGACCGAGAGCGCGACCATCCGGTGCGCCACGTTGGCCAGAAGGGTCAACGACAGGGTGGCGGCGGCGAAGACCGAAAGCACTCCGCCCGAGAACGTGGCAAGCAGGATGTAGAGGAGGGTCATGGCGACAACACCTGAGTAACGGGACTTCTAATTATTGAAAACGGGACATTTGCAACCGAGTTGCATGATAGGGGGCGGTTGATTCAATTGCAACCCGGTTGCGTCTGCTAGGTACGCCTGGCAGTTTTCTTTTTGTTGGAGGCGGTGGCTTTCACACAGTCCGGGCAGATGCCCTGAATGGTGAGTTCGGCCCGTTCGAACAGAAAGCCCTTGGGCAGGTTGAAGCCCAGCGCCGGCTGCAGATCGTTCAGGCAAAAGACCTGGCCGCAGCGGGTGCAGCGGAAATGGGCGTGGCCGTGCGCCTCCGGACCGGCGGCGTTGAAACGCCAGACCCTGTCCTCGCCGGCGATGCGATGGGCATAGCGGTGCGCCACCAGCCAGTCCAGGACCCGGTAGACCGTCACCCGGTCGGCGCTGAGGCCCAGCTCGCGGGCGTTGTGTTCGACCTCCTGATGGGTCAGGGCGCGGGGGGCTTCGAGCAGGATGCCGAGCACGACCTCGCGCGCCGGCGTGGCGCGCTCGCCGGCAGTGCGCAGGATGTCGAGGGCGGATAGGCCGGTTTGTTTTGGCATCAGGGTACTGGGTCGTGTCCGCCGGGGTGATAGGGGTGGCAGCGGCCGATACGGCGGATCGCCAGCCAGCTGCCCTTCAGCGCACCGTGGATGATCACGGCCTCCCTGGCATATTCCGAGCAGGTCGGAGTGAACCGGCACTGGCTGCCAAAGTAGGGCGAGAGGGCGATCTGGTACACCCGAATGGCACCGACCAGGAGGCGTTGCAGCGGATTCATGGCGCGCTCCCAGTCAGCTTGGCGCAACGCCGGATGTAATCGGCGAACTCAGGGTCCTCGCCCCGCAGCAGTTCCGGCAGGGCCCGGGTGTAGTCGGCGCGCTGGCACCATTCCTGGATGTAATCGTCCCAGGTCTGCCAGAGGCGACGGCGTTGCCGGTTCATGTTCGGTTCGTAGACCATCACGTAGGCGCGTTCAAAAATCGAGGTGAGAATGCCGAACAGGGCGTAACGGCGTTCCTTCTGTTCCTCGTCCAGGTCCACCGCATCGGGCAGGCTGTGCAGGAGGCGAAGATCGGCATTGGTCAAGACCAGCTTGAGGAAATCGGCGTAGTTCTCGGTCAGGCGCTGATGCAGTTCCTCTTCGTCGGTCATGCGTTCCTTGCGTTGTTCCAGGACAAAGGCAATGAGCGCGAACGGCAGGCCGATGACGGTCACCACGTAGCTCAGAAGCTCCCAGGTTTCCAGGGCGGTCATGACGGGAAGGGGAAAGGTCGCGGCCAGACTGGCCGGCCGCGAGGGGAACGGTCAGTCGGCGTACAGCTTTTCCAGGCGTTCGTGCTTTTCCTGGGCCTCGATCGACAGTTCGGCGGTCGGCCGCGCCAGCAGGCGGGGCAGGCCGATCGGGTCGCCGGTCTCCAGGCAGAAGCCGTAGTCGCCCTCTTCGATCCGACGCAGGGAGGCGTCGATCTTTTTCAGCAGCTTGCGCTCGCGGTCGCGCACGCGCTGCTCCAGCATGTTCTCCTCTTCTACCGTGGCGCGGTCATTGGGGTCGGCGAAGACTTCGTTTTCCTTCAGGTGTTCGCCGGTTTCCCGCGCATTGACCAGGATTTCATCCTTCATGGTTTGCAGGCGATGCTTGAAGAAGGCCAGTTGGGCCTCGTTCATGTAGTCCTTGTCGGACATCTTGAGCAATTGCTCTTCGCTGATGATGCCGGCGGTTGTCTTGCTGCTGGCGGGTTTCTTGGCTGCTTTGCTGGTTACGGGCATTGGTTCACTTGTGGATTTCGGGGCCAGGGCCGGCTTGGCCGGCACCTTGGCAAGAGGTTTCGAGGCGGCCTGGACGACTGCGGCTGGTCTGGCTGCAGGTTTGGTGACCGGTGCGGGTTTGGCGGCAGGTTTGGCTGCAGCGGGTTTCGGGGCCGCCGCGGTTTTTGCCGGGGGCTTGGCGGCGGCCTTGTTGATAACGGGTGCGACAACCTTTTTCGCTGCGGCAGGCACGGGCTTGGCCGCCAGTTTTTTTGCAGCGGGCTTCGGGGCCTGGACGGTGGGCTTTTTGGCCACGGCCGGTGTGGCGGCCTTTATTGCAGGTGCGGCTGGCTTGGCAACCGTCTTGGTTGCCGCCTTTTTGGCCGGCACGGCAGGTTTGGCTGGAGCTGCTTTGGCGATGGGCTTGCCTGCCGGCTTTTTCGCCGCTGCCTTTGGCGCGGGCGCAGCAACTTTCTTGCTTGGCGGGGTGGCCTTGGCGGCAGCCGTCTTGGCCGGCGTAGCCGGTTTCGCGGCTTTCGCGCTGGGCTTGGCCGCTGTTTTTTTGGCCGCGCTCTTTGGCTTCGCGGCGGATTGCTTGTTTGCAGTGGCCACGCCTTGACTCCTGTGATGGTTATGGAGGTGAAAGTTGGTGTCGGATTATGCCATGCTCATTAAAGTTGGCTAGTGTTGTCCGGCTGCCTGGGTGAAATCGGTCAGCAATTTGGTGACAAAGGCCTCATCCAGGTCGTTGACGATAAATACGAACCGGCTCCGGTGGTCTTCGTCCGGCCAATGTTCAAGGTAGCTGGGCGGGTAAAGCACATGCTGGACGCCGTGCAGGACGACCGGCCTCGACTCGCCGGTCAGGTTCAGGATCGCCTTCATCCTGAGCAGGTGAGTCGGCCGGAAGGCGGTCAGCATCTCCAGCGCGGCGGATACGGCCTGACCGTCCAGCGGCTGGTCGAAGCTCAGGCTGAAGGCGCGGATATTGTCGGTGTGCCCTGCCGCAACGGGAACGGCTCGACCGCCAAGCACGGGTCTGCTCGCCGAAGGATAGCGCTCCGCTGCCAGCCATTGCCGGGCCTCGGCCGGTGTGGTCCGCCGCTCCGCACCGAGGATGGCAGCCGGGTCGACCTGGCCGTCGAGCACGGTCAGGATGGGCGCGGCCGGGTTCAGCTCGATCAGGTGTGCCTTGAGCCGATCGATGGCCGCGGCATCGGCCAGGTCGGACTTGGTCAGCAGCAGCCGATCGGCCACGGCGACCTGCTTGCGCGCTTCTTCGTGTGCGTCCAGCTGGCCCAGACCGAATCCGGCGTCCACCGTGGTGACGATGCCATCCAGGGTGTGCCGGGCGGCCAGCCAGCGGTCCTGGACCAGGGTGGCGATGATCGGCGCCGGGTCGGCGATGCCGGTGGTTTCGATGATCAGCCGTTCATAAGGCGGCAGATCGCCCTTGGATCGGCCCATCCACAGGTTTTTCAGGGTCGGCGCCAGCGCGCCCTGGATCTGGCAGCAGACGCAGCCGCCGGACAGCAGCGCCAGCGGCCCGCGGGTCTCTTCCAGCAATTGATGGTCCAGGCCGACCTCGCCGAATTCGTTCATCACCACTGCGGTGAGCGGCAGGTGCTTGAGCAGGTGATTGAGGACGGTGGTCTTGCCGCTGCCTAAAAAGCCGGTCAGCAGGGTGACGGGGATAGGGGTGGTCATGCCTGATAAGATGGCGCTTTACCGATTCGAATTCAAGATGGCCGACAGCAAACTGCACCGTGGCGAAGCCAAGACCTCGCGTATCCCGATCAAGGTGGAGGCCAAGCCGCGGATCAAGCTGCCGGTCTGGATCAGGGCCAAGGCGCACGCCTCGCCGGAGGTGGCCCGGATCAAGGCCCTGTTGCGCGAGAACAAGCTGCATACCGTGTGCGAGGAGGCGGCCTGCCCTAATCTCGGCGAGTGCTTCCACCACGGCACCGCCACCTTCATGATCCTGGGCGATCTGTGCACCCGGCGCTGCCCATTCTGCGATGTCGGCCACGGCAAGCCGCTGCCGCCCGATCCGGACGAGCCGGCCCATCTGGCCGAAACGGTGGCGCTCATGGGGCTGAAGTATGTGGTCATCACCAGCGTCGATCGGGATGATCTGCGCGACGGCGGGGCGCAGCAGTTTGCCGATTGCATCCGGGCCGTGCGCGAAAAGTCGCCCGGCACCCGCATCGAAATCCTGACCCCGGATTTTCGCGGCCGGCTCGACCTCGCCCTGGCTATCCTCGCCGCCGAGCCGCCGGACGTGATGAACCACAATCTGGAAACCGTGCCGCGTCTCTATAAAGCAGTGCGACCGGGCGCCGATTACGCCCATTCACTCGCCCTGCTCAAGCAGTTCAAGGCCCGTGTGCCCGAGGTGCCGACCAAGTCCGGCATCATGCTCGGCCTGGGCGAGACCGACGCCGAGGCGCTGGCGGTCATGCGTGATCTGCGCGCCCACGCGGTCGAGATGCTGACCGTCGGGCAGTACCTGCAGCCGTCCGGGCATCACCTTGCGGTGGAGCGCTTTGTCAGCCCGGAACAGTTCGAGCTGTTCGGGCGCGAGGCGCTGGCCATGGGGTTCCGGAATGCCGCCTGCGGGCCGATGGTGCGGTCGAGTTACCACGCGGACCAACAAGCTGCAGATCTATAACGAAAGAAATATTGACGTGCTTGTGAGCTGGGGGGCTAAGCGCTAGGCTGGACGGGTAGTCTTCACCCGCTTCATCCACTGCCTATCCCAAGGAGATGACCATGTCTGTATCGCATATCCAGCCCAGTTCCTTACAGCAACAATCCGCCGGTTACGAACACCTCACCACGTATTTTGACGAGCGTTATCAGATTGCCTGGGGCTATATGCACTCGGAGCCGCGGCCGTGTTTTACGCCGAAGCTTCTCGAAGAGTTGATTGCCTGGTGTAACGCGTTGACGAAACAAATTGATGATCCACGACAGCCCGAAGTTAGTTATCAGGTTACAGCTTCGGCTGTTCCTGGAGTCTATAACCTTGGTGGTGATCTCGATCTGTTTCACAAGCTGATTCTGAACAAGGATCGTGACGGCCTGCTCAGTTACGGAAAGATCTGCATCACCCCGTTGTATCTAAATGCGGTTCACCTGGATCGGCCAAACTTGAAAAGCATCTGTCTGGTGCAAGGCGATGCCCTAGGCGGGGGCTTTGAATGCGCCCTGTCAGGCAATGTGCTGATTGCCGAGCGAGGCAGCAAGATGGGGTTCCCGGAGATCCTGTTCAACCTTTTCCCGGGAATGGGGGCTTTGACCTTGCTGGGGCGGCGCATCGGCATGGCCAAGGCGGAACAAATGATTCTGAGCGGCAATCTGTACCGTGCAGAAGAGCTTTACGAAATGGGCGTTGTCGACGTACTGGCCGAGCCGGGCGAGGGAACGCAGGCGGTCTACGACTATGTACGCAAGGACAGTCGCTCACGCAATGGCTCGCTCGCGCTACGTGCGGCGCGCGAACTGATCCAGCCGGTATCGTATGACGAATTGATGAGCATCACCGAAGTGTGGGTGGATGCCGCGCTACGGATCGAGCCGAAGG
>JBBIJC010000068.1:0-13379 GCA_037446165.1 Hydrogenophilales bacterium
TTGGGGTGACGATCCATTAGGGAAACGCTGATTTATTCGTCATCCCCGCGTAGGCGGGGATCCAGTGCCTTGATTCGACTGGGCTCCCGCCTACGCGGGAGCGACGAAGTCGATTAAATCAGCGTTTCCATAGGCCTCTGTAAACCGTCAAGCATCGTTTTAGTGACCGGCCGGAATGAATCATTTTCGGGTAAGTTCATACCATGGCTATCGAGCATCCTGCGCCTGGCGTTCATTCCAATCGCAACCGTATAGACTCATGCCAGGTTGGAATAGACTATGCTCACCCCTGAGTCCATGTGGGGATTATGACCCGGTCATTTGACGCATGGAGAATGGAACCACCTCAAGTCGGATAGCCAGCTAGGGAGGATGGATGATCGATGACGTCAAGCAGCGTTTTGCCGCACTGAAAGCGGGGGGCATGCTGCCTTCGCCTCAGGGGGTGTCCCTGGCCATTCTGGAACTGACCCAGCGCAACGACGCCAACGTCAAGACCCTGACCCATCTGGTGCAGACCGATCCGGCCATGGCCGGGCGCATCCTCCGTTATGCCAACGCGGTGCATGGCGGCAGCCTGCGCCATATCGCCTCCCTTTCGCACGCCATCGTCTTTCTGGGTCTGTTCCGGGTGCGCCAGATCGCGCTCGGCTTTTCCCTGGTGGATCAATACCGCAGCGGTGCCTGTGCCGCCTTCGACTATCTGGGCTACTGGACCGCCTCCCTGGCCACCGGGATCACGGCCCAGCTGGTTTCCGCCCAGGCTCAGTGTCCTCCGGACGAAAGCTTCACCTGCGGCCTGCTCTCCGGTATCGGTCGACTGGCCCTGGCCACCGTGTTTCCGGTTGATTACAGCGAGCTGCTGGTGCGCAACCTCAATGCCCTGTCCTTGCGCGAGGCCGAAATACACGGCTTCGGCCTGGATCATGCCGTCCTGTCCTCGGAGTTGCTGGAGGACTGGGGGCTGCCGGAGATCTTCCATCAGGCCGTGCGTTATCACGAACTGCCGGCGGAGGCGCCTTTCGCGCCCGGCTCGCGGGCCCAGGCCCTGACCAGTGCCCTGCACTTTTCGAGCAAGGTGGGGGCGCTGCTGAATATGGACGCGACCCAGCGCTGGGAGCGGCTGCCCTCGCTGTATCACGCCGCGGCCCAGCTTGGCCTGGAGGACACCCAGGTGCCGCCCCTGGTGGAGAATGTCGTCGCCCAGTGGCACGACTGGGGCCGGGAGTTGCACCTGCCTACCCAGGACTTCAGCGACCTCAAGCACCTGCTCACCACGCCGCCCGACATGGCCGGGGAGGCGGGCCTGTCCGCGCTGGTGGTATTGCCCATGCGCCTGGCCCTCATCGCCTACGACCCCAGCCTGCTGCGCAATCTCGCGGAAACCCTGGATGCCATGGGCCTGGTGATTGAGCTGGCCCCGGACAAGGACAGTGCAATGCGTCTGCTGGCCCAGAACCAGACCGACATCATGATGGTGCAGTTGCCGGACAGCGGCGACGACTCGGCCCGCATGCTCCGGGAGCTGCGCAGCTGCGACGGCGGGCGCCAGGCCTATTGCATCGCCATGATCCCGCCCGAGGCGGAAGCGAACGTGGCCAAGCTGATGCTGGCGGGGGCGTCCGACTATCTGTTGTTCAATTACTCCGAGTCGTCCCTGCTGGCCCGGCTCAGTTCCGCCCAGCGGGTGGTGTCACTGCAGAGCGCGGTGCGGGCCGAGCGGGAGACGGTGATCCGGTCCTCCGGGGAATGGGCGCGCAGCAACCGCCGGCTGCTCCACGAGGCGCTGACCGACCCCCTGACCCGGCTGAACAACCGCCGCTATGGCCTGGACCGCTTCAACCAGGAGTGGTCTTACGCGCAGCACAGCGGCGCACCCCTGTCCTGCCTGATGCTGGACATCGACCACTTCAAGGCGGTCAACGATCGCTATGGTCATGAAATCGGCGACCTGGTGCTGAGCCAGGTCGCCCGGGTGGTCCAGCGCAGCTGCCGCAAGGATGACGTGGTATTCCGCTTCGGCGGGGAGGAGTTCTGCATCGTCAGTCCAGGTACGCCGGTCAAGGAGGCTCAGCAACTGGGCGAGCGCATCGTGCGCAACATCCGCCGGGAACGATACGGCAAGGGCAACGAATTGCTCCACGTCACGCTCAGCATCGGCGTGGCCAGCCGGGAAGCGGGAGACCGCGACGTGGAGTCGCTCATCGCACGCGCCGACCAGGCCCTCTATGCCGCCAAGGACAATGGCCGGGACCAGGTCATGGTCATCCACGGCGAGGCCGGAGACGGAGGCTGACCCAATTGGCTGGCCTGGCGCGACGTCTGGCCAGCAGTCAAAATGCGGCCAAAATCAGCCATTCGACAGCAAACACCATGCCAATGGCGGGGGATTCCGGTTTACACCTTTCTGGCCTGATTTCTGTCACCATCCGCACCGTTCAGGTTTGCATGGGCTTCAGTTCATGAACGACAGCAGCGATCACAAACGCCTCGGGGTCATGACCCTGGCGGCGCTCGGCGTAGTGTATGGCGATATCGGCACCAGTCCGCTCTATACGGTGCGGGAGATATTCGCCGGCTCCCATCATCCGGTGCCTATCAACGCAGACAACATCCTGGGCATCCTGTCCCTGATCTTCTGGACCCTGATCATGGTGGTGTCGATGAAATACGCCACTTTCATCATGCGTGCCGACAACCGGGGCGAGGGTGGCATCATGGCCCTGATGGCACTGGTCAAGCGCCATGTCCGGCATGGCCGGCAGGCGTTCTGGCTGGTCCTGCTGGGCCTGTTCGGCGCCTCTCTTTTCTACGGCGACGGGGTGATCACGCCAGCCATCTCGGTGCTGTCCGCCGTTGAGGGTCTGGGTGTGGCCACCTCAGCCTTCAAGCCCTGGATCCTGCCCCTGACCGTCCTGATCCTGTTCGGCCTGTTCTGGGTGCAGAAACACGGCACCGCGCTGGTTGGCGGGCTGTTCGGGCCGATCACCACGGTCTGGTTCCTGGTCCTGGCGGTGATGGGAATCCACAACATCGTCCTGGCCCCGATGGTCCTGGCCGCCCTGTCGCCGCACCATGCGCTGCTGTTTTTTCTGGCCCAGCCCCACCTGGCCTTCATGTCCCTGGGTTCGGTATTCCTGGCCGTGACCGGGGCCGAAGCGCTCTACGCCGACATGGGCCATTTCGGCCGGACTCCGGTCCGCCTGGCCTGGCTGGGCCTGGTCCTGCCCGCCCTGACCCTGAACTATTTCGGCCAGGGCGCCTTGTTGCTGGTCCATCCGGCAACCATCACCAATCCGTTCTTTCTCATGGCGCCGTCCTGGGCGCTCTATCCGCTGGTGATCCTGTCCACGGCGGCGACCGTGATTGCCTCCCAGGCGGTGATCTCCGGCGCCTACTCCATCACCCACCAGGCCATCCAGATGGGCTATGTCCCGCGCATGCAGGTGCTGCATACCTCCAGCGAGGCACGCGGCCAGATCTACATGCCGGCCATCAACTGGGGGTTGTTCGTCGCGGTGGTGCTGCTGGTGCTGGGCTTCGGTTCGGCCGACGCCATTGCCTCGGCCTACGGCATTTCGGTCGCCGGCACGATGATCATCACCACCCTGCTGGTCTATGTCGCGGCCCGCCGGATCTGGCGCTGGGGGCCGGTCCGCGCCGGACTGGTGCTGGGCACGTTCCTGATCATGGACCTGGCCTTCTTCAGCGCCAACCTGTCCAAGATCGCCGACGGCGGCTGGTTCCCGCTGTCCTTTGCCCTGACCCTGTTCATCCTGATGACCACCTGGAAACGCGGCCGCGACCTGCTCAAGGAACGGCGCGACCAGGGCGGCATCCCGCTCAGGGAATTCGTCGAGAGCCTGGGTCGTGCCGATATCCCGACCATCTCCGGCACCGCCGTATTTCTTACTCCCAACCCGCGTCAGGTGCCGCACTCGCTGCTGCACAGCCTCAAGCATTACAAGAGCCTGCACGAGCGGGTCGTGGTGATGAACATCCGCTTTGCCGACGAGCCCTACATCGCCCTCGAACAGCGGGTGCACATGGAGCAGCTGGCCGAGCGTTTCTATCGGGTGGAGGTGCGTTTCGGCTTCATGGATCTGCCCGACTTGACGGCCACCCTGCACGCCTGCGACAGCACCCTGCTGCCCTGCGATCTGGAAGACACCACCTTCTTCCTCGGCCGCGAGCTGCTGAGCATCGGCAAGGCTGGCGGCATGGCGGAGTGGCGCAAGAAGCTGTTCATCGGCCAGTCCCGGCTGGCCGGCACCCCGGCCTCCTGGTTCAACCTGCCGGTCAACCGGGTGGTCGAGCTGGGCGCTCAGGTGGCGCTCTAGGACCTAGCCCTGGCCGTCGGGCAGGCCGTGAAACCGGCTTAGCTGTTCGACCAGTTCCCGATTCAGGTCATCGAGTTCGTCCAGCCGCTGGCGCGCGGCAACGGCATGGCCGGCCAGTCTGAGACCAACCAGTTCCTTGGCCAGGAGGCCGATCCGCAGCCGGAGCGAGCGCACCCTCTCGAAGGCCTCGTGTGCGCCATAACGCTCCTGCCCGGCACCATCCAGCCAGCGCCCGAACAGACAGGCGCGTTCATCCAGATTGGGGTGATCGGCGGCTTCGGCCAGGCCGGAGCGGATCCACTCGACCAGGGCATCGATCCAGTTCTGATGATCGAATTCGGCCACCAGCAAGGGCAATTCATGCCGCTGCCAGGCCTGCTGGCTGGCCTCGGCCCAGCGCCGGTCGGGTTGCCAGCCGGCGATCCAGTCCGGCACCAATTCGGCCGACATCGGCCGCGCAATGCCATAGCCCTGCGCCAGGTCGCAGCCCAGATGCAGGAGCAGGATGCCGTGCGCCACGGTTTCCACGCCTTCGGCGATGACCTTGCGCCGGAACGCATCGGCCAGGCCGATGACCCCTTCGACGATGGCCAGATCCTCGGTGTCGCGCAGCATGTCGCGGACGAAGGACTGGTCGATCTTCAGGGTCTCGGCCGGCAACCGCTTGAAGTAGCTGAGCGAGGAGTAGCCGGTGCCGAAATCGTCGAGGGCAAAGCTGACGCCCAGGCGCTGGCATTCCTCGATCAGCCGGGTGACATGGAGGATGTCGTCCAGGGCGCTGGTCTCCAGGATTTCCAGCTCGAACTGCTGCGGCCGGACCTTGGGGTGCCTGGCCAGCGTGGCCGCCAGATGCTGCGCCATATCTTTCTGCTGCAGATGCCGGGCGGAGATGTTGACGCTGACCGGCAGGTCGAGGCCGCGCTTTTGCCAGGCCTCGATCTGGTTCAGTGCTTGCTCGATCACCCATTCGCCCAGCTGGACCGAGAAGTCGGTGTCCTCGATGAAGGGCAGGAAATCGGCCGGCGGCAGCAGGCCCCGCTGCGGATGGTTCCAGCGGATCAGTGCCTCGGCGCCGACCACCTTGCCGTGACGCATGTCGACCTTGGGTTGATAAAACAGCACAAACTCCTCGGCCGCCAGCGCTTCCTCGATCCGGGCCACGACCTCGCGGTGCGCCCGCGCCCGGCGGTCATGCTCGGGATCGAACAGATGGTAGCGGTTGCGGCCGCTTTCCTTGGCGGCGTACATGGCCTGATCGGCGTGGCGCAGCAAGGTGTCCGAATCGGTATTGTCATGGGGATACAGGGTCACGCCGATACTGGCCGAGATCTCGACCGACTGACCCGCCACCTCATAGGGCTTGGCGACGGCCTTGAGCACCCGGTCCAGCGTCTGCTGGCACTCTTCCACATTGGGCAGGCCGGACAGCAGCAGCACGAATTCGTCGCCGCCCAGCCGGGCCACGGTATCGTCGGCGCGCAGCGCCATGGTCAGCCGGCCCGCCACCTCGATCAGCATGCGGTCGCCGGCCTCGTGGCCGTAGTTGTCGTTGACCGGCTTGAAGCCGTCCAGGTCCAGGTAACAAACCCCGAGCACATGGCCTGCCCGCCGGGCATGGGCCAGGGCGATCTGCATCCGGTCGGCCAGCAGGACCCGGTTGGGCAACTGGGTCAGGGCATCGAAATGGGCGATCCGTTCCAGATGCTGCTGGTGCGATTTCATCTCGGTGATGTCGGTGAAGATGCCGACGTAATAGCCCTTCCCGCCCGCTTCCGAAGGCACGGCGGTGATGGCCAGCAGTTCAGCGAACAGGTCGCCGTTTTTCTTGCGGTTCCAGATCTCGCCGCGCCATTGCCCGGTTTCGAGCAGGGTGGCCCACAGTTCGGCATAAAACTCGGGCGGCTGCAGGCCCGATTTCAGGAACGACGAGTTGCGCCCGACGGCATCGGACGGCGGGTAGCCGGTCAGGGCGGTAAAGGCCGGGTTGACGTTCAGGATGGTGGCCTCGGCATCGGTGATCATGATGCCTTCCTGGGCATGTTCGAACACGCTGCCGGACAGGCGCAACTGGTTGTAGCGCTCACGTTCGCCGCTCTGGTCGCGGAACACCAGGACCGCGCCCTGGATCATGCCGCCCTCATGGTCCCGGATCGGCGCCGCGCTGTCGGCGATCGGCCGTTCCGTGCCGTCGCGGGCGATCAGCAGGGTGTGGTTGGCCAGTTCCACGATGCGGCCTTCATGGAATACCCGGTCGACCGGATTCCGGGCCGGCTTGCCGGTCTCTTCGCTGACGATGTTGAACACCTCCAGCATCGGCCGGCGATACGCATCCTGTTTGCTCCAGCCGGTCAGCGCCTCCGCCACCGGGTTCATGAACTCGATGCGGCCCGCGCGATCGGTGGTCAGCACCGCATCGCCGATCGAGGTCAGGGTCACCTGCAACCGCTCCTTCTCCAGGATCAGGCTGTGCTGCGCGACCTCGATGGCCTTGGCCATATGGTTGAAGACGCTGATCGCATCGCGCAATTCCGGACTGCCGGCCGGTTCGATCCGGGTCGACATGTCGCCCAGGGCCACCGCCCGGGCTGCCTCGTTGAGCGATTGCAGGGGCCGCAGGCCGATGCGCAGGATCAGCCAGATGCCGAGAAAATCGATCGCAAACGCCAGCAGCAGGATGGACAGGTACTCGGTCAGATGGCGCCAGATCCGGTTCGCTGAAATGTGCGCGGTCAGGGTGACTTCCAGATTGCCGTAATCACGGCCGCCGATCCGGGCCGAGACCTTGCCGGTCTGGTCATGCAGCCCGAGCCAGCGCACGAACCAGGCCGGGGCCAGAAGCGGTTCGGCCGAGTCTGCGCTTTCCATCTTGGCACCGGTGACGTCCGAGAAACGGATCCGGGTGATCTGGGGACGCGCCACTTTGCGGTCGAGCGCATGCTGCAGGGCGGTGAAGTCGCCAATGACCAGGACATCGGCGATCGAGGGCGGCAGGTAAAGCAACTCCTCGCGCATCTGCTCATGCAGATCGGCCCGCGCCTCGCGCGCCTCGTTGCGCATCACCGAATACAGCATCAGCGTCGCCGCGACCAGCAGGGCCAGTCCGGCGATGGCCAGCAAGCGCCCGGCGAAGGGCAGTCTGTCCCAGAGCGCGATGCGTTGCTTGGCCAACTTACTCGTCATCCCTGACCAGGCAGTGCCGGTAGAAGCGGATGTTGCTCCGGTAATCCGCCGGGCTGCCGCGCTCGAATCCGAATGGAGGCTGCTGTCCGATGAGCGCCGCACTGAGCGCCAGGATCTTTGCCCCCTCGGGATCGTCGTTCATCTCGGCAAAGGCCTTTTGCACCGCCATGAGCGCCGCCCTGGGCACGCGCGGGTGAGCCGCAATGGGCAGGTTGTTGTAGCTCGGCGACTCCCATAGCACCCGGTAACGGATGCCTTCACGCGCCGCAAAGGTCCGCATCACCAGGTTGTTGACTCCGGCCGCCGCGACCTTGCCCGCCTTGAGCTGACCCATGATGCCTTCCTGATTGCCGCCGAACACCGGGGTGACCTTCATCCCCACGCGCAGCAGATGGTCCATGGGTACGGAATAGCCGACGAAGGCCGACTTGGACGGGAAACCGATCTCCCGGCCGTCCAGGTCGGCGAGGGTGCGGATCGACGATCCTTCCAGGGTCACGATCTGGCCCCGGATGGCATCCTCGCGCGGGCGCAGGATGACCTGGTAGCGCTGGGCCACGGTGTCGGGCCGGAAGATATGGTTGGAGTAGATGAAATCGTATTCGCCGCGCGCGGCCGCCGCCGACGACTCCGTCCCGGTCCGCGCGATCGCCAGTTTCAGATCCACTCCGGCCTTGCGTGAAACGTAATCCAGCACGGGGTTCCAGTACTCGGCGGTCACCACCAGATTGCGCTGGGGCAGCACGCCGAACGAGTAGCTGTCGGCGGCCTGGGCGGCAAGACTCCAGAACAGGCCGGCCACAATGATGAGCACTCGGTTCACGCTGGTCTCCCATGCAAGGTGTTGACCCATAGTCGTCGGACGAATGAGGTTTCTGATGTGGACGATAGTACAGAGTTCCTTGTTGCGCTGGTATAAGCATCGCGCGGGCGGCCTCTTCCTCCGGAATCTCCCGCACCAGGCCGATGAACTGTCGGCTGCCCGCAGCGGGATGAACCGTCCAGAGTTGACTGTCAGGCCGCCTCCTGGCCGGTTTTGCGTGGTAAGCGGTTGAGGTGGATCAGGCCTGCCAGCAGGGTCAGCGCACCGCACAGGAACAGGGCCGGCCGGACCCCGGCGACATCGGCCAGGCCGCCCACCACCAGGCTGCCCAGTGGCGCAACGCCGAGAAAGGCCATCGAAAAGATGGCCATGACCCGGCCCCGCATGTCGTCGCGGACCCAGCTCTGCAACAGGGTGTTGCTGCCGGCCGCCACCAGGACCACGGAAAAGCCCAGCACCATCAGGATCGGGTAGGCCAGCGCATGCACCGTGTTCAAGGCGAACAGCGCCAGTGCGAGGCCGGCCACCGCAGCCGCCAGCGAAACCCGCCGGGCCAGTCGGTCGATGGTGCGGCGCGTGGCCAGGAACAGGCTGGCGGTCAGCGATCCCGCGCCGGCGCTGCTGACCAGCAGGCCGAAGGTGCTGGCATCGCCATGAAACAGGGTCTTGGCGACCATCGGCATCATCACCACATAGGGCGCGACAAAAAAACTGACCGTTGCCACCAGCATCAGGAACAGGCGGATGTCGCGATGGCCAAAGGTGTAGCGCAGCCCTTCGCGCAGGGCGTGCAGGGCCGGCTTGGAACTGTCGCCGTTGGCGGGTCGGGCGCGAATCGCGAACAGCGCCAGCAGCACCGCCAGGTAGGTCACGGCATTGATCAGGAAACAGACCGCCTCGCCGGCCAGGGTGACGATGAAGCCGGCCAGGGCCGGGCCGACGAAGCGGGTGGCGTTCATCAGCGTGGAGTTGAGGGCGATGGCGTTGGCCAGATGGGCACGGTCCTCGACCAGATGCACCACCAGCGACTGGCGCACCGGCATGTCCAGGGCATTGATGCAGCCCATGACAAAGCCCAGACCGAGCAGCCAGGCCGGCGTGATCCAGCCCTGCCAGGTCAGCACGGCCAGGGTCAGGGCCTGGATCATGGCCAGGGTCTGGGTCCACATCATCAGCTGGCGGCGGTCCATGCGGTCCGACCAGACCCCGCCCAGCGCGCCGAACAGCAGGATGGGCAACTGGCTGGCGAAGCCGAGCAGGCCGAGCACCAGCGCCGACCCGGTCAGCCGGTAGGCCAGCCAGCTCATGGCGATCTGCTGCATCCAGGTGCCGGCCACCGAAATGAGCTGGCCGGCGAAGTAGAGCCGGAAATCGCGTGAGCGCAGCGCTCTCAGCGGATGGGTGGACGCGGTCATGGCCATGATCAGCGGAAATAGGCGCTCGGCGTCGCCCCGAACTGCCGCTTGAACATGGTGGCGAAGGCGCTCGGGCTGCCATAGCCGAGGTTGAGCGCGACATCGACCACCTTCACCCCGGAGGCGAGTTGTTCCAGCGCCATGATCAGCCGGGCCTGCTGGCGCCACTGGCCGAAGGTCATCCCGGTCTGGCGGGCGAAGCGGCGCTGGATGGTCTTCGGGTCGACGCCCAGCCGCGCCGCCCAGTGACCGAGGGTCGATGGATCGTCCGGGCTGCCCGAAATGGCTTCGCAGATGGTCAGCAGCTCCGGATCGGTCGGTTGCGGCAGGCGCAGCGGCAGGCTGGGCAGCAACGCCACCTCGTCGAGCAGCAGGGTCATCAGCCGGCCGTCGCGCGAGTCGGGCGCATAGGGCTGGACGACATTGATCGAGGCCAGGATCAGCTCGCGCAGCAGGGCCGAGATGCTCACCACCTGGCACTGGGTCGGCAGGCCGGGGCTGGCGTCGGGCCGGATGTAGACGGTGCGGACATGGACATCGCCGACCATGCGGATCCGGTGCATCACGCCGGCCGGCATCCACAGGCCCCGGGTCGGCGGCACGATCCACTGGCCGGTGTCGGTGCCCACCACCATGACGCCCTGTATCGCATGCAGGAGCTGCGCCGTCGGGTGGTTGTGGTTGGGCACCCGATGGTCGGACGGGTAGTCGATGGCCTTGCCGGTGACCGGGGTGATGCCCTGGTCCAGGCCCGGTCCGGAGGGGGTGTGGTTACAGATGTCCATTTCTCGAAGTATCGTGCCTGAATGTGGCGAGACGGACATGCATGTTACCCCATAAATTAGCCACCTGTCCCACCGTAAGCAGGCTGCATCATGGAAACCCGTCCTCCGCCAACCGCCGCCGACCGCACTGCCTTCAAGGTTTTGGGTGCGATCAGCTTCTCGCATTTCCTCAACGACACCATGCAGTCGCTGATGATCGCCAGCTACCCGCTGTTCAAGACCGGGTTCAACCTCAGCTTTGGCCAGATCGGCCTGATCACCCTGGCCTTCCAGTTCACCGCCTCGCTGCTGCAACCGGTGATCGGCGCCTATACCGACCGCCATCCCAAGCCTTTCTCGCTGGCCGTGGGCATGGGCTGCACGCTGACCGGCCTGCTCGCTCTGTCGATGGCATCCAGCTTTCCCATGCTGCTGATAGCCGCCGCGCTGGTCGGCAGCGGCTCGTCGATCTTCCATCCGGAAGCCTCGCGCGTCGCCCGCATGGCTTCGGGCGGCCGGCACGGCCTGGCGCAATCCATCTTCCAGGTCGGCGGCAACGCCGGTGCGGCCTTCGGCCCCCTGCTCGCGGCCTGGATCGTGCTGCCCAACGGCCAGAAGAGCCTCGCCCTGTTCTCGCTCATCGCATTATTGGGAATGATCGTGCTGACCGGTGTCGGGTTCTGGTATCGCCACCAGCATCGCAAGCCGAAGACAGCGGCCGCCCACGCCGGTCACGACCTGCCCCGCGGCCGGGTCCTGCAGACCCTGGCCGTGCTGCTGGCGCTGATGTTCTCCAAGTTCTTCTACCTGTCGAGCATCACCAGCTACCTGATCTTCTACCTGATGCAGCACTACCATATCGACACTCGCACGGCGCAGTACCACCTGTTCTACTTCCTGTTCGCGGTCGCGGCCGGCACCCTGCTCGGCGGTCCGATCGGCGACCGGATCGGACGCAAGCAGGTGATCTGGATGTCGATCCTGGGCGTGGCGCCGTTCACCCTGGCGCTGCCCTATGTCGGTCTGGGCACCTCGGCGGTGCTGACCATGATCATCGGCTTCATGCTCGCCTCGGCCTTCCCGGCCATGGTGGTCTACGCCCAGGAACTGGTGCCGGGCAAGGTCGGCACCATCTCCGGGCTGTTCTTCGGACTGGCCTTCGGTCTGGCCGGCATCGGCGCCGCGGTGCTTGGCCAGGTCGCCGACCACTGGGGCATCGCCGAGGTCTACAGGCTGTGTTCGTTTCTGCCGCTGATCGGATTGCTGGCGGTATTCCTGCCCAACCTGCACCAGCCACTTGCCCGGCGCGTCACGGAAACCGCCGCCCCGCAGGCCTGAGCATCAAGGCCGGTCAGCCGCGCCGGCCGATCAGCTCGATCTGGTAGCCGTCCGGATCGGCGACGAAGGCGATGATGGTGGTGCCGGCATTCATCGGGCCGGCCTCGCGGATCACCCGGCCGCCGCGCGCCTTGATCTCGGCACAGGCCTGATAGACGTCCTCGACCTCGATCGCGATATGACCGAAACCGGTGCCGATTTCGTAGCGGTCAACGCCCCAGTTGTAGGTCAGCTCGATGACCGTGTTGGCGCGCTCATCGCCATAGCCGATGAAGGCCAGGGTGAATTTGCCGTCCGGATAGTCCTTGCGGCGCAACAGGCTCATGCCGAGGACCTGGGTATAGAACTCGATGGAACGATCCAGATTTCCGGTCCGGATCATGGTGTGCAGCAGGCGCATGGTGGATTCCTTTCTGTGGCATTGGAGTAATGGACACGTCGCGGCCGGTCAAGTTGCAGCCGACAGGTCCCTATTGATCACCACCCGCGCCCGCAACTGGCCACAACCGCCGTCGATGTCCTGCCCGGCGGAGTTGCGCAGCTTGGTCAGGATGCCGCGCCGGTGCAGCGTGCGCGCCATCGCCGCCGCCTGTTCCCAGGCCGGGCGTTTGTACGGCAGGTCGGCGACTGTGTTGTAGGGGATCAGGTTCATCAGCGCATATTTCCCGGACAGCAGGCGGACGATGCCGTCGATCTCGTCCGCGCCGTCGTTGACCCCCTCGATCAGGGTCCACTGGTACTGGATCGGATAGTGGGTAGCGCGGGCATAGCGCTCGCCCAGCTCGACCAGTTCTTCCGGGTCGATGCGCGGGGCTTTTGGCAAAAGTTGAGCACGCAGGTCGGGGCGGGTGGTGTGCAGCGACAGGGCCAGCGCCGGCTTGACCGTCTCCAGCGGCAGGCGCTCGAACACGCGCCGGTCGCCGACCGTGGAGAAGACCAGGTTCTTGTGGCCGATGCCGCCCTCCGCGCCGAGCAGACCGATCGCTTCGAGTACGTTGTCGAGGTTGTGGGCCGGCTCGCCCATGCCCATGAACACCACCCTTTTGACGCTGCGTTTGGTCCGGGCCAGGGCGACCTGGGCGACGATCTCCGCGCTGCCCAGTTGGCGCAACAGGCCGTCGCGCCCGGTCATGCAGAACACGCAGCCCACCGCGCAGCCAACCTGGGTCGACACGCACAGCCCGTCGCGCGGCAGCAGCACGCTTTCCACCGTCTGGCCATCGGCCAGTTCGACCAGCAGGCGGGCGGAGCCATCTTCGCCGGGATGCTCGGAGCGCAAACGAGCCAGTCCGTCCAGGTCGGCCAGCAGACCGGGCAGGGCGTCGCGCACCTCCAGCGGCAGGAAGTTCTCGATCCGGCTGTGGCGGTTGTCGAGCGGCCGCGATTGCGCCCAGGCCCGGAGCACGCGGCCCTCGTGGCAGGGCTTGGCGCCGATGGCGCGCAGACGTTGGCGGATGGATTCGATACGCATGGGGGCGGGATGCTAGCACCGGGGGCGGCCGCGTGCTGGATTGCCGTT
>JBBIJC010000069.1:0-13150 GCA_037446165.1 Hydrogenophilales bacterium
TGAGTAAGGCGGCATAAGACAATGCTTCGCCATACCGCTTTCAGTAATTTAATTAACAGGATTTAAAATGAAAAAACAATTTGGCTTGGCTTTGCCTGTTCTGATTGGCGCCATTGCCTTAGCGATTTCCTCGATGGCCGCTCAAGCCGATGAAATGGCCCTGAAGGATGCAGTACAGCAGGCGGTGTTGAAAAACCCTGATGTGCTCACCCGCTGGCATGCCTTCAAGGCCGCCACCGAAAATATCGAGGCGGTCAAAGGCGGATTCCGCCCGACCGTTGATGTGACGGCCGATATCACCAGGGAACGACAGAATTCGCCCATCATCAATGGCACTTACACCCGCCATGATGCGTCATTGATCCTTGACCAGATGCTGTTTGACGGTGGCTTTACCCGCAATCAGGTCAACAAGTTCAACTACGCCCAGCGCGTGCGTTACGACGAATTGCTGGATGCGTCGGAAACTTCCGCACTGGAGGCTACCCGCGCCTATACGGATGTGTTGCGTTACCGCAAATTGCATGACCTGGCGGTTGAAAACTACATTCACCACCGCAAGGTGTTCGAACAGATTCAGCAGCGGGTCAAATCCGGCGTGGGTCGCCCGGTTGATCTTGAGCAGGCGAGCGGCAGGTTGGCACTGGCCGAATCGAACCTGCTGACCGAAGACAGCAACCTGCATGATGTCAGTGCACGTTTCCAGCGTATTGTCGGCATCCTTCCCCCGGAGAAAATGACTGATCTGCCCGATATGTCGGCAGGTATTCCGGCGGGTTCCGATTCGGCCTTGCGCATGGCTTATGCTCAGAACCCGTCTTTGGCAGCGGCACAGGAGAATATTGTCGCCGCCCAAAGTGACGCCAAAAGCCGGAATGCCAAATTCCTGCCCCGAGTCGACCTACGTGCTCAGGGTAATTCTGGCCGCAACCTCGGGGGAGTGCTTGGAAACTCGAACACGGCCAATATCGGATTGCTGCTCAATTACAATGTCTACAATGGCGGTACCGACAGGGCCACCGAGCGCCAGTATTGGGAGCAGGTCAACGTTGCCAAGGACGAGCGCGACAAGACCTGCCGTGATGTCCGCCAGACCCTCTACATTGCCTACAACGATGTCAATCGACTGAAGGAACAGATGGGTTATCTGGAACAGCACATGCTGTCCCAGCAGAAGGCCATCGAGGCGTATTACAAGCAGTTTGATATCGGCCAACGGACCTTGCTGGACCTGCTCGACTCGGAAAACGAAGTCTTTGAGGCGAAACGTGCCTATCAAAACGCCTATTTCGACTATCTGCTGGCCACTGGGCGGACCCATGCGGCCATGGGTAACCTGGTCAAGTCTTTGAAGGTGGAACGGTTGGATAGCAGTGGCTTGGCCAAGGCAGACGAAACCGCGGCCTTCGATCCCGATACGGCATGCCCGGTCGATGAGCCGGTTCAGGTCAAGGATGACAAGGACGCCCTGTATGCGGCGAGCCGGCCAGCCGTGGCCCCCGTTGGTGATCAGGATGGGGATGGGGTCGGCGATGACAAGGACATGTGCCCGGATACGCCCAAAGGGACCAAGGTCGATGCCAAGGGTTGCCCGCTTAAGGACGTCATTGAACTCAAAGGAGTGAGCTTTGAATACGCGTCGGCCAAACTGCGCGCGGACTCTTTCCCGGTCCTGGATGAAATGGTGCAGACCCTGCAACGTTACCCCGAGCTCAAGATTGAGGTGGCCGGTCATACCGACAACAACAACCACAGCAGGAATCCGAAGCTCAATGAGCAGCTGTCCCAGAACCGTGCCAATGCCGTGATGGGCTATCTGGTCGGTCATGGCGTGGCCGCCAACAGGCTGACGGCCAAGGGCTATGGGGCATCCCAGCCTGTTGCCGACAATGCCACTGAAGAGGGGCAAGCCAAGAACCGCCGCGTGGAACTCCGCATTCAGAAATAAGTTCAGCGGGTCAACAAAAGGGCTGCGTCCGGGCGGGCGTGGCCCTTTCTATTTGCGGGGGGGGTAGTGGTCAATCGGTATAATGGTCGCCCAGCCAAATCAGTTTTGAAATTCTATGGCCAACGCATCGTTCGTCCACCTCAGACTGCACAGTGAATTCTCCATCCAGGACAGTATCCTGACCGTGGATGGCGCAGTTGCGGCGGCAGCGACGGATGCGATGCCAGCTCTTGCCCTGACCGATGTGTCGAACCTGTTCGCCCTGGTCAAGTTTTATTTGGCGGCGCGAAAGAAGGGCATCAAGCCGGTCATCGGCTGCGATGTCTGGGTGGCGGATAACGAGCAACCGGACAAACTGAGTCGCCTCCTCCTGTTGGCCCAGAATTGGCAGGGCTACCACCTGTTGAGCGAATTGCTGACCCAGGCCTATCGCGGCAATCTACATCGCGGCAAAGCGGTTCTGAACAAGGATTGGTTCCGGGTGCAGGGTACCGAGGGCTTGATCGCGCTTTCCGGCGCACAATGGGGCGATGTCGGCCAGGCCTTGCTGAATGATGCCTGGGACACCGCTCAAGCGCTGGCGCGGGAATGGTCGTCGCTCTTTCCTGACCGCTATTATCTAGAGATACAACGGAATAATCGCCCGGAATCGGAACGGCATCTGGTGCAAGCGGTGTCGCTGGCCGATGAACTGGGCTTGCCCGTGGTGGCGACCCATACCGTACAGTTTCTGACCCGCGATGACTTCAAGGCCCATGAGGCGCGAGTCTGTATCGCCGAGGGTTATATGCTCGCCGACCGGCGCCGGCCGCAGACATTCAATGCTGAAGACTATTTCAAGACTCAGACTGAAATGGCAGAGTTGTTCGCTGATCTGCCCGGTGCCCTGGAAAACAGCCTGGAAATCGCCCGCCGCTGCAACCTGACGCTGGAACTGGGCAATAGTAAATTGCCTTTGTTCCCGACCCCTGAGGGCATGACCCTGGACGATTTTCTACGGCAGCGGGCCAGCGAAGGTCTTGCAGGGCGTCTGCTCAGCCTTTACCCGGATCCGGCCGAACGCGAGGTGCGTTCGGCCGAATACCTTGCGCGTCTGGATCTTGAACTGGGCACGATCATCCAGATGGGGTTCCCTGGCTACTTCCTGATCGTGGCGGATTTCATCAACTGGGCCAAGCATAACGGCGTGCCGGTCGGGCCGGGCCGGGGTTCCGGCGCAGGCTCGCTGGTGGCCTATGCCATCGGCATTACCGACCTGGACCCGCTGCGTTACGCCTTGCTGTTTGAGCGTTTCCTGAATCCCGAGCGGGTTTCGATGCCCGACTTCGATATCGATTTCTGTCAGGACAATCGCTACAAGGTGATCGAATACGTGCGGGAAAAGTACGGCACCGATGCCGTGTCCCAGATCGTCACCTTCGGCACCATGGCGGCCAGGGCGGTGGTGCGCGACGTTGGTCGGGTGCTCGACTTGCCGTACAACTTCTGTGATCAGCTATCGAAGATGATTCCGTCGGCACCGGGCAAGAACGTGACGCTCGAACAGGCCATGGCCGAAGTGCCGGAACTCAACGAGCGCTACGAGCGGGAAGAGGAAGTCCGCGAACTGATCGATCTGGCCAAAAAGCTGGAGGGATTGACCCGCAACGTGGGCATGCATGCCGGCGGGGTGTTGATCGCACCGGGCAAGCTGACCGACTTCTGCCCGTTATATTGCGCCGAAGGTTCCGAGTCCGTGGTGTCGCAACTGGACAAGGACGACGTCGAGAAGATCGGCCTGGTGAAGTTCGACTTCCTGGGGCTGCGCAACCTGACCATCATCGACCTGGCCGTGAAGTACATCAAACGGCTGGATCCGACCCTGGAAATTCGCCTTGATACGACGGATTTCAACGACCCGGCGGCTTACAACATCCTCAAGAAGGCCAATACCACTGCCATCTTCCAGCTCGAATCGGAGGGCATGAAGAAGCTGCTGATCAAGCTGGAGCCGGACCGTTTCGAAGACATCATCGCCGTGCTGGCGCTGTACCGGCCGGGGCCGCTCGGTTCGGGCATGGTGGACGACTTCATCCTGCGCAAGAAGGGCCGGCAGGCCATCGACTATTTCCACCCGGATCTGACCGCCTGTCTATCGCCAACCTACGGCGTCATCGTCTACCAGGAACAGGTGATGCAGATCTCTCAGATCATCGGCGGCTACACCCTCGGTGGCGCCGACCTGCTGCGCCGGGCGATGGGCAAGAAGAAGGCCGAGGAGATGGCCAAGCACAAGGACATCTTCCGCGAGGGCGCGCAGAAAAAGGGCTACGACCAGAAGCTGGCGATCCATCTGTTCGAACTGATGGAGAAATTCGCCGAGTACGGGTTCAACAAGAGCCACACTGCCGCCTATGCCGTGGTCACCTACCAGACCGCCTGGCTCAAGGCGCACCACGCCTCGGCATTCATGGCGGCCACGCTGTCGTCCGACATGGACAACACCGACGCGGTACGCATCTTCATCGAAGACACCCTGCGCAATGGCCTGATAGTTCTGCCGCCGGACGTGAACCAGTCGGAGTTCAGGTTTGTCCCGGTCGATCGCGGCTCCCTCCGTTATGGTCTGGGGGCGATCAAGGGCACGGGGGAGTCGGCGATTGCCAATATTATGGCGGCACGGGAAAAGGACGGTCCCTTCATCGACCTGTTCGATTTTTGCCGTCGGGTCGACCGGCGCATGGTCAACCGCCGGGCCATCGAGGCCATGGCTCGGGCAGGGGCCTTCGACGCCCTGCATGACAATCGTGCGGCGGTGCTCAATTCGGTCGGTATTGCGATGGAATGGGCGGAGAATGCCCAGGCCAATACGGTGCAGAACAGTCTGTTCGGAGCCGAACTCAACGAGCCCGCCCTGAATCTGGTTGCGACACCGCACTGGTCAGTACGCGAACGGCTGGCGCAGGAAAAAACCGCGCTGGGTTTCTATTTCAGCGGCCATCCGTTCAGTGCCTATCGGGACGAGTTGGTAGGCATCATTGACCGCAGTCTCATCCAGGTGGCGCCGCAGCAGAGGCCGGTGTTGATGGCCGGCGTGATCATGGAAGTACGCAGCCAGATGACCCGGCGCGGCAAGATGGCCTTCGCCACGCTGGATGACGGCACCGCCCGGCTGGATGTGGCTGTCTACAACGAACAATTCGAGACCTACCGAAACCTGCTCAAAGAGGACAATCTCCTGCTGGTGCTGGGCAAGGTCAGTCATGACGAATACTCAGGCAACCTGCGCGTCGTAGCAGATGAGTTGTATAGCCTGGACCAGGCCCGTAACCGGTTTGCCAGCCGGTTGTTTATCAGGATGAACGGCCAGGCGAATGCAGAGCAACTGGCCCGGATTCTGACCCCTTATCTTATGGGCAATGCGGGGCAGGGGTGCCCCGTCCGCATGCATTACCGGACCTCTGAACAGGAGTGCGAAATCGACCTCGGGCAAACCTGGAGGGTGCGTCTCGAAGAAGGGCTGATCAGTGAATTGCAGGCCTGGTTCAAGCCGGAAAACGTGGTGATCCACTACGCACAGTAGCGGGCAAGGCGTGGCAGTACATTAGATTTGTTTATCCTTGTCTTGTATGCCGAGGCGAATGTCAAAAACATAAATTAAAATTTAATTAATTAAAAACAACTAATTAAATGCATATGTTAATAACATTTATTCAAATAGACCCTGTCCTGGCGACGGGAATGAACTGCTCAAGCCATAAATTACAGCTTGAATAAAGTATTCGTATATTAGACAATTCTTAATAACACTGGCGGCGACGCCTGCATCCCTTGGCGTTGTCAGTGTTGTCTCCTCCATCCTCCTTGATTAGGTGGATTTAAACCCGGTGCAATTCAGCCGGGTTTTTTTTATCGCCAATCGTTTTGCCCTTGTAAAATAGTTCCGTCACTCCACTGACTGGCAATTCATGACTCAGCACCTCTGGTATGTCCGAAGACGCGGCGTAACGAGCGGCCCCTTTCCGGCCCGGCAGCTTCGCGAAACCTTTAGTCTTGGCCAGCTTGATTTGCGCGACGAAGTCAGCCTGGATGGCCATGCCTGGCTCAAATTGCTGGAAACTGACATTCTTGAAGTCGAGCATGCGCCAGCGCATCTGGCCGAACCGGAAGATGACGAATGGCGCAGGGAACGGGAAAAGGCCAAGCTACGCTGGATCAATAATGCGGAGGAGACAGGCGCAGTTGGCCTGGCGGGCGCTGCGGCGGATGAGGCCACCGACCGGCTACGCCGTCATGAGGCCGAGACCCGTACCCTGCTCGATGCACAGTCGCACAAACGCCCTGCTTTCGTCGCCGGTCTGGCCATGGTGCTGGTCCTGCTGTTGATTGGCATTGGCGTCTGGAAGGGGCAGTCGGGCGATACCAAGATTCAGGCCGCCGTTGCTAGTCGGATCAGGAATTGTGACAAGGCCGCTGCTGAAGGCGTGATCTGGTCGGGCTGCAACAAGACCGGCGCTGTCCTGTCACACGCAGTGCTGCGCAATGCAGATCTGACGGGCGCACATTTCGAGCGGGCCGATCTGGCCAGCGCCGATCTCTCCTATGCGAACCTGGGATTTGCTGATCTGCGTGGCGCAAACCTGAAAAATGCAGTGTTGAAAGGCGCTACCCTGAACCAGACGGACCTGACTGGCGCTGATTTGTCCGGAGCCGACCTGAGCTTTGCGGTGTTGAATGGCGCAGTGCTAAATGGTGTTCGCCTGGACGGTGCCTCGCTGGCGCAGAGTACCTGGATTGATGGCCGCATATGTGGCGAACAATCGGTCGGCGCATGTCAATAAAGACTGTCACCTCGCGGGACAATCTTTTTTTTCGTGCCCTGCTGGCCTTGGCCGAGAGCCGACAGGAGCGCAGGGAGAAGGGGCAGACCCTGCTCGACGGAGAACATCTCCTGGCTGAGGCGGTTCAGGCCGGGATCACACTCAGGCATTTGGTGGTCAGCGAGGAGTTTGCGAACGTTCAGATCTGGCAGGACCGGTTGCCCCAAGTGCCCGTGACTCAATTGCCGGCGGCGCTATTTCGCAGACTCTCGCCCGTGACCACGCCAAGCGGAATGTTGGCTGTAATCGATATTCCTGTTCGAGAGGTAGCGGGTCAGCCGGAATTTGCTGTTTTGCTGGAGGACATCCAGGAACCCGGCAATCTCGGTGCGCTCTTGCGTTCAGCCGCTGCGGCCGGGGTAGACGCAGTGTACCTGTCGAAGGGCTGCGCCGAAGCCTGGTCACCCAAGACCTTGCGCGGCGCCCAGGGCGGTCATTTTGGCCTTCAAATCGTGGAAGGCATGGATCTGAAGCGGGTGGCAGAGACGTTTCCCGGAACCGTGCACGCCGCCGCGCTTCGCAGTGGTCAGTCCTTGTACGAGTTGACCCTGACCGGAGCGGTCGCTTTTGTATTCGGCAACGAGGGGGCGGGCCTGAGCGATCCGTTGTTGCGCACCGCTAAGCCGTTTTCCATTCCCATGCCCGGCACTGTTGAATCGCTCAATGTGGCGGCCGCGGCGGCCATCTGCCTGTTCGAGCGGGTTCGCCAAGGTGCTGTCGGAGGTGCAGCATCGTGAGGCGTATTAACTGGCTTGCCTGGCTGATGCTGGGTTTCGGTCTGCTGGTCGGTGGGGCGGTATTTGCGGCCGATCAGGTGGCCGTGCCTGACTTGAAGGCAAGGGTCACTGATCTGACCAAGACCTTGACCCCCGATGACATCCAGGTGCTGAACACCAAACTGGCGGCCTTTGAAGCGGCGAAAGGCAGTCAGATCACGGTTTTGATCGTGCCCACCACGCAGCCGGAAACCATCGAACAATATGGCATCCGGGTGGCTGAGGCGTGGAAAGTAGGCCGAAAGGGCGTCGACGATGGCTTGGTTGTGCTGGTGGCCAAGGACGATCGAACAATGCGCATCGAGGTTGGTTATGGCCTGGAAGGCGTGGTGCCGGATGCAGTGGCCAAGCGTGTGGTCGACGAGATCATCGCTCCCCGGTTCAAGGCTGGGAACTTTGCCGGCGGGATCAACGCAGGGGTGGATCAACTGATTGGTCTGGTAAATGGCGAGCCACTGCCGCCACCACAGCCGCGGCGCGAAGCAAGGGGCGTTGGAGGCGCGAACCTGTTTTTCTACCTGTTCCTGCCAGCCATTATTGTGGCGCAAATTCTTAGGGCCATGTTTGGCCCGCTGGGTGGGTCGGTCGCCACTGCCGGGCTGGGTTTTCTCGGTGGCTGGTTCTTTGGCGGTGTAGGCCTCGGCCTGATCATTGCGGTGATCGGCTTCTTCGTCGCCCTGACCGGAGGCAGAGGCGGCGGTGGTATTGGTGGAGGAGGGTGGAGTTCCGGCGGTGGTGGCTTCTCGGGTGGAGGCGGCGGTGGCTTCTCTGGTGGTGGAGGTGGTTTTGGCGGCGGCGGCGCCTCGGGCAGGTGGTGACATGCAGATGTTAAAGCGGCTATTCAAGCATTTGAGCTATCCAGCGTGGTGGTTGCATCGGGTCATCCCGCAGTCCAGCCTGGACCGAATCGAGAAGGCGATTACCGATTCGGAAGCACATCACGGCGCCGAGATTCAGGTGGCGCTGGAAACCGGTCTGGGCATCGGGCACCTCGCCAAGGGGAAAACCGCTCGGCAGCGGGCCGAAGAGGTTTTTTCTTTGCTCCGAGTATGGGATACCGAGCTGAACAACGGCGTGTTGATCTACGTGTTGCTGGCCGATCGCGAATTCGAGATCGTCGCCGACCGCGGTCTGGCTCGATCAATAGAGCAGGAGGAATGGGAACGGCTCTGTCGGACGATGGAGAAGCATTTTCGCGCCGGACAGCACGAGTTGGCACTGCTGCACGGCATTGAAACGATCGGGAAACGCCTGGAGGTGCTGTATCCCCGTCTTGTCAGCGATATCAATGAGCTGCCGAACCGTCCGGTGATCCTCTGACCTAGGAGTCAGCCGGACTTAAAGGAAATCGGCCAGATTTCCGCTTCGATTCTTCAAGTCCGACAGACTCCTAGCGCCGTTTTTTGCGCGCCCCCGGGGCCCGGCTGAAGGTTTGCATGGTTTTTCTGACCACGATTTTCGGGCTGGGCAGGTTTTCCCTGAGTACCTGGCCGGTGGTCTGGCCATGAGTCGGCTGGAGCGGCTGATGTGCTGCAGCCGCAACCGCCAGGAGATGCTCCAATTCGACCTTGTGTTCGCGCATGTTGAACAAGTGCCAACGCCGCACCAGGAACATGCTGACGATGATGAAGAATCCGAACATGGCGATTACAACCGAGATCGGCAGGTTGGCCTTCACCATCAAGGTGTACTGGGCCAGCATGATCAGGATGCCCAGGTTCTCGTTGAAATTCTGCACCGCGATGGAATGGCCCGCGCCCATCAGGATGTGGCCGCGATGCTGGAGCAGGGCGTTCATCGGCACTACGAAGAAGCCCGCCATGGCGCCGACCATGACCATGAGGATCGAGGCCGGAACCACGCTGTGGATGGGGATCATCAGCAGTGAGGCGAAACCCATGGCAATGCCCACGGTGATGACTTTGACCGATTTGTTGATCGGGATCAGCTTGCCGGCCAATACCGCGCCGATGGCTACCCCCAGGGCAAAAATGCCTTGCAGGTTGGTTGCCTCATAAAGCGGCACGTTGAGCGCCTGTTCTGCCCAGCGCAGCATGATGTACTGCAGGGTTGCCCCGGCGCCCCAGAACAGAGTGGTCACCGCCAGGGTGATCTGGCCCAGTTTGTCGAGCCAGAGCAGTTTCACGCAATGGGAGAAATCCTGCACCATGGCCCACGGGTTGCGATGCAGCATGCGGTGGTCGACACCAGTTTCGGGAACCCATAGGTTGAATATGGCGGCGATGAGATACAGGCCGGCAATGGCGGTCATGCTGTAGTCCAGCAAGCTGCCGGCCACGCCGCCGAACACCAGGGTATCGACGGTCTGGAAGGCATGCTGGACATACGGGCTGATTAGCCAGCCACCCGCCATCGTGCCCAATATGATCGCGCCCACGGTCAGTCCCTCGATCCAGCTGTTGGCGACGACCAGCTTGGAGTGGGGCAGGTATTCAGTGAGGATGCCGTACTTGGCCGGGGAGTAGATCGCCGCGCCCAGGCCGACAACAGCATAGGAATAGAGGGGCGGAACACCGACGATCATCATGATGCAGCCACCGACCTTGATGGCATTGCTGATCAACATGACCCGACCCTTGGGCATCGAGTCGGCGAACGCCCCGACGAATGCGGCCAGCACGACATAGGAAATCGTGAAAAAAAGCTTCAGCAGGGGTTCGTACTCGGCTGGGGCATGCAAGTCCCGGAGCATGGCAATCGCGGTGATCAGTAGTGCATTATCGCCAAGCGCCGAAAAAAACTGCGCCGCCATAATGATGAAGAAACCGCGGTCCATTAGATTGAGTTTGGCTTTGAAGCTGGGTGAGTTGTAGTGTGAACATGCTGCCCGACGACGAGCGGGCGTTATAACACGGCAATCCCATCCACGCCATCCTGAGCCCGTGACGGCAAGCCGCTTCCGGCGCGGCGCAGGGAGTTAAAGCGCTGGCCTTGGAAACTAAATTATGGTTCAATAAAATTTATTGATTCGTTAAGTGTGTTTCAGTTATGGCTGACCGCCGATTACAGGTTTTTTTCACCGTAGCCAAGCAACTCTCCTTCACCAAGGCCGCTGAACTGTTATTCATGACTCAGCCCGCCGTGACCTTCCAGGTCAAGCAGCTGGAAGAGCATTTCAACACCCGCCTGTTCGAACGTTCCCACGGCAAGATATCGCTGACGCCCGCAGGATTTCTGACACTTGATTACGCCGAGCGCATCCTGAACTTGACCCAGGAAATGGAAGCGCGCATTTCCGAGTTGACTGGCCAGGTGAGCGGACCGCTGCTGATCGGCGCTTCGACCACCATCGCCGAATACATGCTGCCCAAACTGCTGGGCGAGTTCAAACGCCTGCACCCTGAGACCCAGGCCCGTCTGGTTGTGGCCAACTCCGAGACCATTGAACATAAAGTAGCCGACCACACCCTGGACCTCGGGCTGATCGAGTCGATTTCGCACAACCCGAACCTGGTCACCAAGGTCTGCTGCGAAGATGAACTGGTGATGATCTGCGCACCAGATAGCGACCTGGCCCAGCATTCGCTGGTCAGCCCGACCCAACTGGCCTCGCACCCCTACATCAGCCGTGAATCCGGCTCCGGCACGCGGGAGTGCATCGATGACTATTTCCGCATGAACGGGGTCAATCTGGACGAACTCAACCTGGTGATGGAGCTGGGCAGTCGGGAAGCCATCAAGGGCGCCGTCACTGCCGGTCTGGGCGCCGCTGTTGTCTCTGCGACGACCGTGGCCAAAGAAGTCAGGCTGGGTGAACTGGTGGCCGTTCCCATGACTCCGCCCCTGAGGCGGCAGCTTTCCCTGGTCTACCCGCAAGAAAAGTTCCGCAGCAAGCTGCTGCAAGCCTTCCTCGATTTTATCGAGGTCAGCCCGCTGATCCGGGACCAGAAACTACTCATCCTGTAAATGCAGTCCGACGATAAACAGTTGCTGCGGCTGTTTCGCGCCCTACCTGAGGCCAGTCGTAAAAGCCTGATCGATTACGCCGAATTCCTGGGCTCGCGCAACGGCGCTCCTGCGCTCGAACCCGTTTCCCTGTCGCTTCTGGATATCCCCCGGCCAGGTCAGGAGTCGGTCATCAAGGCGGTCAAACGTCTGATGAAGACATACCCCATGCTCAACCGGGACAAATTGCTCCAGGACACCTCCACATTGGTGACCCGCCATGTGGTGCACAAGGTTCCGGCAGTGGAAGTCATCGACGAACTGGAACTTGTCTTCAAGCGCCACTATGATGCACACCTGCAAGCCGCAGGAAACGAAGAACCCGTCTGACACCATGACTAACGCCGATCAAGCCGAACTGGACAAATTCAGCGCCCTCGCGCACCGCTGGTGGGACACTCAATCCGAATTCAAGCCGCTACACGAGATCAATCCATTACGCCTGGGCTGGATCGACAAACTGGCGGGGCTGAATGGCAAACGCGTCATCGACGTTGGTTGTGGCGGCGGCATTCTGGCCGAGAGCTTGGCGGAGCTAGGGGCTTCCGTCACAGGCATCGACCTGTCCGACAAGGCGCTCCGGGTAGCTAAACTGCATCTGCTCGAATCCGGCCGTCAGGTCGAATACCTGGCCATCGCGGCCGAGCACATCGCCGATGAGCGATCTGAAAGCTATGACGTGGTCACCTGCATGGAAATGCTCGAACACGTACCCGATCCCGCCAGTGTGGTCGCCGCCTGCGCCCGTCTGTGCAAGCCCGGCGGCTGGCTGTTCTTCTCCACCCTGAACCGCAATCCGAAGAGCTACCTGTTTGCCATCATCGGCGCCGAGTACGTACTCAACCTGTTGCCCAAGGGTACCCACGACTGGGCCAAGTTTCTCAAGCCGGCTGAATTGTCCCGCTACATTCGCCAAGCCGGGCTGGATATGGTCGAGGTAACCGGCATGACCTACAACCCTTTCAGCCAAGTCTACAAACTGGGCCCGGACACTGATGTCAATTATCTAATCGCCTGCCGAAAACCTGCTTAAGATGTTTTGCGCCGTCTAATTCAACCTGTGCGGCATCCCGGAATAACTTGACTAACTTGATGCTCAAACGTAGGCTCAAAGCCAGGGTGAACTTTTTCTGAAACGAGAGTTCTTACCCAGTACTACATGGGGCCGACTTGGCTTCGACGTGGGTTGCAAAGCAGACAGGTGCATACCGAGGACCAGTTACCTCGTAAATCAACTGGAAAAAATTAGTCGCCAACGACGAAACTTACGCTCTAGCCGCTTGACGGCTGGACTCCACACCGGTAGGTCCATGGGCCGGGCTGGGCAACCAGCGGTGGAGTCATTAACATGGACTCGCGCGGATTCGGGCTACTTGGATCAGCGTCAAACTTAGGTGGCTCGCCTGAACCCAGCCTGTTCGGCCGGCGTGGTTTGGGTCAAAACCAAATGACCGGAATAAGTATGTAGATCTTGCTGTAGAGGACTTGCGGACGCGGGTTCGATTCCCGCCGGCTCCACCATTTGACCTTCCGGAGAAGTCCGGAGACTTCTGTGCCGTAAAGCATAATGTGGCCAAATGGCCACGTTATGCTTTATTTCA